>CAYSZM010000046.1:0-26799 GCA_964435365.1 uncultured Victivallis sp.
GCCAGTTCCACCAGGTCGGCGTGGAAAACGTCGGCCGGGTCGCCCCGCTGATCGATGCGGAATGCATCGCCATGCTGATGGATTATCTCCAATCGATCGGAATCTCCGACGCGAAGCTGGTGATCAACACCCGCGGGGTGGGCGAAGACCGCGGACCGGCCGGGCAGCTCCTGGCCGATTATTTCGGCCGCCACATCGGCGGCATGTGCGACGACTGCAAGAACCGGCTGGAGCGCAACGTCTGGCGCATCCTCGACTGCAAGCAGGAGGCGTGCCGCAAGATCGTCGCCGAAGCGCCGGATTATGTCGCGAGTTTCACTGACGCTTCGCGGGCCTACTTCGAAGAGGTCAAGGCGGCGCTCACCGCGCTCGGCGTGCCGTTCACGGTCGACCCGCTGCTGGTGCGCGGGCTCGATTACTATGTGCACACCGTCTTCGAAGTGACGCATGACGGACTCGGCGCGCAGACCGCGATCGCGGGCGGCGGCCGTTACGAACTGTTCCAGCCGGGGCAGAAGAAACCGGTCCCCGGCGTCGGCTTCGCCGCCGGCATGGAGCGGCTGCTGATGGTGCAGGACGCGCTCGGCGCCTCCGCCTGCGCCGCCCCGGTGCTGCCGGTCTACCTGGTCGGCCTCGGCGCGGAAGCGCGGATCGCCAATCTCAAGCTGGCGGGAATCCTGCGTCGGGCGGGGGTTCCGGTCGAGCTGGAGCTCGAAGAGCGCTCCTTCAAAGCGCAGCTGCGGAACGTCAACAAGTCCGGCGCGCTGCTCGCGGTGATCCGCGGCGAATCCGAGCTGGAGAAAGGCGTCGCCGCGGTGAAAACCATGGCGACCGGCGAACAGACTGAGATGCAGGAAGCGGAGCTGGCCGATTATCTGATCGGCTTCGCCCGCGGCCTCTGATTTTTGTTTCATTTCATATAAGGAAAGAAAAGAGAACGGAAATGCTGAAAAAGAAAAATCTGATTTTCGTCGGCGCACCCGGCGCGGGCAAGGGAACGTTTTCGGCGATGCTGCTGGAAGACCACCCGATGGCCCACATCTCGACCGGCGACCTGCTGCGCGACGAAGTCAAACGCGACACCAAACTCGGCCGGGAAGCGGCGGGGCTGATGAAGGAAGGCAAGCTCGTTCCGGATGAAATCATCGCCGGAATGGTGCGCGACCGCCTCGCACAGCCCGACTGCGAAAACGGCTTCATCCTCGACGGCTTCCCGCGGACGACCCGCCAGGCCGAACTGCTTGAGGAAGCGCTCACCTCGCTCGGCAAGAGCCTCGACCGTGTGGTCTACTTCAAGGTGGACGACGACACCATCCTGAAGCGGCTGACCGCCCGGCTCAACTGCAAAAAGTGCGGCAAGATCTACAACAAGCTTTTCATGCCGCCGACGGTCGAAGGCGTCTGCGACGTCTGCGGCGACACGCTGTACCAGCGCCCCGACGACTCGCTCGACACCGCCAAAGCCCGTCTTGAAGTGTTCTACAAGCAGACCAGCCCGCTCATCGACTACTACCGCGACCGCGGGCTGCTGTTTGAAATCTCCGAGCTCGACAAAGACAAAATCTGCGCCGTGCTGACGGCGGAGCTGGAATAATCATGTCGCGCGATCAGATCATCCACACCCCCGAAGAGGTTGTCCGAATCCGCCGCGCGGCGGCGGTGACCGCCGAAGTGCGCGATCAAATCGCCGCGCAGGCGCGGCCCGGCATGACGACGTTCGATCTGGACCAAGTAGCGGGGGAACTGATTCGCGCGACAGGCGGGAAGAGCGCGTTTCTCGGCTATCGCGGATACCCCGGCAACATCTGCATCTCGGTCAATGACGAAGTGGTCCACGGCATCGGCCGCCCGGACCGCATTCTCCTGGACACCGACCTGGTGAGCATCGACGTCGGCGTCGAAATCGACGGTGCGATCGGCGACACGGCCCGGACATTCGGTTTCAGGGAATTGACTGCCGACCTCAAGCGGCTGGTCAACGGCACGCAGGAAGCATTGATGGCCGGAATCAAGCAGGCGAAACGCGGAAACCATGTGCGGGACATCAGCCAGGCCGTGGAAACCGTCGCCAAAAAACACCGTCTCGGCGTGGTCCGGGAATATGTCGGCCACGGCTGCGGAATCCGGATGCACGAACCCCCCGAAGTGCCGAACTTCGTCGGTTTCGGCCAGGGCGCGCTGCTGTCGCCGGGGATGGTGCTCTGCATCGAGCCCATGCTGAATCTCGGAACCCACAAAGTGACGACCGATTCGCACGACCATTGGACGGTGAGAACCCGAGACGGCGAGTGCGCCGCTCATTTCGAACATATGGTTTTAATTACTGAAAACGAACCGGAGATTTTAACGTGGCCAAAGACGACGTAATTCGCGTGGAAGGGGTGGTCCGGGAACTGCTGCCCAATACAATGTTCAGGGTGGAGATTCAGACCGGTCATATGGTCAGCGCCCACATCTCGGGCAAGATGCGGATGAACTTCATCCGAATTCTGCCGGGGGACTCGGTAACGCTGGAAATGTCCCCCTACGACCTGACCAAGGGACGGATCGTATTCCGTAAAAAATGAACCGGAAAAAGGAGCTTGCAAAGGCTCCTTTCCGATTTTTACGGGAATGGATTTTTTTATTCACATAACCATATCATAATCACAAAACAGGGAAGAAAGAGAAGGAGAGAAATGAAGGTACTGGTCATCAACGCGGGCAGCAGTTCGATGAAATTCACGCTGTTCTCGATGGCGAACAACACGGTTCTGGCGAAAGGGCAGTTTGAACGCCTCGGCACCGATAAGCCCAATATGATCTACAAGCGCATCTCCGACGGGCTCAAGTTCGAAGGAATCGTCCCGGTGAAGAACCTGGAAGAAGCGCTGAAGACGGTCTGCGCCAAGCTGGTCGATCCGGCCGACGGCGTGCTCAAGAACCTCGATGAAATCGTCGCGATCGGGCACCGCGTGCTGCTCGGCGGCGAAAAAATCACCAAGCCGGTCAAAGTCGATGCGGGGGTCAAGGAGATCATCCGCGAATACATTCCGCTCGGGCCGCTGCACAACCCGGCCAACCTCGCCGGAATCGAAGCCTGCGAAGCCACCATGCCGAACATTCCGAATGTGGGGGTCTTCGACACGCAGTTCCACATGACCATGCCTCCCGAAGCCTATCTCTATGCGATTCCCTACGAATACTACGAGAAGTACGGCATTCGAAAATACGGATTCCACGGCACCAGCCACCGTTACGTCACGCTGGCCACCGCCGAATTCCTCGGCAAGAAGCAGGAAGACGTGACGCTCATCACCTGCCACCTCGGCAACGGCTGCAGCATGGCGGCGGTCAAGAACGGCAAGGTGATCGACACCACGATGGGTCTCACCCCGCTCGAAGGGCTGATGATGGGAACCCGTTCCGGCGACCTCGACCCGGCGGTGGTGGTGCACCTCGCCGAGCAGGGCCATACGCCGAAGGAGATCGACACGATCCTCAATAAGAAGTCCGGCCTCTTCGGCGTGGGCGGCATCAACTCCGGCGACATGCGCGACATGCTCTCCGCCGCCGAAAGCGGCAACGAGCGCGCCGAACTGGCGCTCCGGATGTTCGCCCGCCGGGTGGTGAAATACGTCGGCGCCTATTTCGTACTGCTCGGCGGCGTCGATGCGCTGGTCTTCACCGGCGGCGTCGGCGAGTACTCGGTGCCGATGCGGCGGCGGATCACCGGGCAGATCGAAGCGCTCGGCGTCAAACTCGACCCCGAACGCAACCAGGCCTGCTTCGGCAAGGCCGGTGTGATCTCCACCGACGACAGCGACTGGAAGATGATCGTGATGCCGACCGACGAAGAGCTGATGATCGCACGCGACACCGTTTCGACCCTCGGCCTCAAAGAGGCCTGATTCCCGGCCGGTCCGCCGGCCACGCCCGTCCGCCCCGGATTCCGGGGCGGACGGTTTGATGCGACTACCGCGGGGAATTTCCCCATTTTGAATAACCTGAATTTTTATTAAGAACTGGAGTTGTTGAAATGCCGATTCTGGACACCTTGATCGAACGCGCCCGCAAGAATCCCAAAATCATCGTCATGCCCGAAGGCAACGACCCCCGCGTCGTGGTCGCCGCGAACAAAGCGGTCGAATCCGGCGTGGTGACCAAGGCGATCGTGCTCGGCAGCGAGGCGGAGATCGCCGATTCCTGCGCGAAATCCAACGTTTCCGTCCGCAAATTCGAGTCGCTCGACTTTCTGGCGAGCCCGCTTTTCGCCGATTTCTCCAATGAATTCTTCAAGATGCGCGAGAAGAAGGGGATGACCCCGGAAAAGGCCGCCGCGGCCATGCAGAGCCGGATCTACTTCGGCGCGATGATGTGCCGCCGCGGGCTGGCCGACGGGCTGGTGGCGGGGAGCATCGCTTCGACCGCCGACATGCTGCGCGCCGCGTTCCACTGCATCGGCACCGCGCCGGGGATCAAGATCGCCAGCAGCTGCTTCGTGATGGACCTCAAGACGCCGACCGCCTCGGGCGACGACGTGCTGCTCTTCGCCGACTGCGGCGTCAACCCGAATCCGGATGCGGAGCAGCTGGTGGACATCGCGCTCGGCACCGCGGCGACCTACCGCGCTCTGCTCGGCAAGCAGCCGAAGGTGGCGTTCCTGTCGTTCTCGACCAAGGGCAGCGCCGACCATGAGATTCTGAACAAGGTCAAAGAGGCCGCCGCGCTGATGAAAGCGAAGATCGAAGCCGACAAGCTGGACATCGTCGCCGACGGCGAGCTTCAGGCCGACGCGGCGATCGTGCCGGGCGTGGCGGCGTCGAAGGCGCCGGGCAGCCCGCTGGCCGGCGGCGCGAACATCCTCATCTTCCCGGACCTCAACGCCGGAAACATCTGCTACAAGCTGGTGCAGCGCCTCGCCAGGGCGGACGCCTACGGCCCGATCCTCCAGGGTCTGGCGAAGCCGCTCAACGACCTGTCGCGTGGCTGCAGTTCCGACGACATCTTCGGCCAGGTGGTGATCTCCGTCTGCCAGGCGGCGAAGTAACGGATTTTCATCCGTAAATCACGAAGAAACGGCGGATCGTGCTCAAAACGATCCGCCGTTTTTCTTTGTCACTGCTATGGAAGGAAGCAAAGCTGGAGTGCGGACGCCGGATTTTTGCCGTCGACCACTCCCCGGTTCATCTGGAGGGATTTCTCATAGCCTTTCAGAAACTCGATTCCGTGCAGCTCTTTGCCGTCGTTGTCGCTGACGGCAAGATTGAAAAGCGGCGCAGCCGCGGCGCCGGGAACGAAGCCCGTCTGCAAAAGCGCCCAGGGAACGGCGAGCTCATAGACCGTGCGCTCTCCTTTGCGCGAAATGTGCGGCGTGCAATCCGCAAAGCCGCTTCGGGAACCGAAGCCGAACGCGGCTTTCGGGCCGTCCGCCGTATCGGAGACGGCGAGTTCCACGATGTCGCCGCCGAGCGCATTCGGATTTCCGGACATGACGAAAAACAGCTGCAGCGCGTCGTTGGCCCACAGCCGGCTGGCGGAAGCGTTCGGAGTGCGGAACACGTCGTCTTCGACCTCGACCGCGAGATAGAAATTCTTCCCGTCATAAAGAAAGCGGGCGGTTGCGCTCAGGTCGCGGTCGCTCTTCACCGTGGCGCCGTAGTTGGAGAACGCCTGCGCCGCGCCGAGGCGAACCGGAACGGAGGCGGCGTATTCGCGGAGATCCCCGTCGATCACGACCGGGCCCGCCGCCTTCGCCACCGGCAGAAAGCGGACTTCGCGGGACTGGAACTCTTCTCCCGATTCCGTTCGAAAGACAGCCCGCCATGCCGAAAGCGCCGCCTCTTTTTTCAAAGGAACCGTCACTTTTTGAGCTCCGCCCGGCTCGATCCGGAGTTTTTCCGCCATTTGACCGGGGCTCAGGGAGAGCGTTCCGGCCAGCGTTTCCGCGTCGGGATTGGCGACCTCGACCGTCAGCGTCTTTCCGTCGCAGGAGATTTGCGGCTCGACGAGAACGACGTGAATCGCGTTCAGCGCCTTGAGCAGCTCCGCTTCCGTCACGCCCGTGAAATCGAGCCAGACCGGCTCGTCCCCCAGAGTCAGTTCGGCCTGATTGCCGGGAGGCAGCGAAAGCGGATTCCCGACCAGGTCCTGCGCCCTGACCCGGTCCGGGGAGAGCGGAATGACGGTTTTCCGGCGGATATGGTCCGGCGTATACCGCCAGAGCGCGGCGAAATACCGGCCGTCCTTCGCAAACAGATAGCCCTGGAGTCCGTTTTTTTCCCGCTGCTGGAACTCTCCGATCGTTTTCGCCCCGGACAGGCGGTCGACCAGCGCGGCATAGGCAGGAAACACCGGCCGCGGAGACAGGTCGTTGTCGGGATTGACGAAGTGATAGAATTTCCGGCCGCACACATTGCCTTCGTAGGAGTAGAACAGCGCGCTCTTCTCGAAGATTCCGGAGCCGAACATAATCAGCTGGGCGCGAATATCCCAGACCGCCTGTTCCAGTTCGGTCTTGTATGCCGGATAGTTCAGCGTTTCGCCGCAGATGTCGTCGTAGTAGAGAACATCCGTCGAGCAGGTGCCCGCTTCGGTGTTGACGACTTTCATCCCCGGCGTATGGTTCCCGATCTGTTTTTTCAGGCTTTCCAGGATATTGTGGCTGGCCAGGCCGGAACCGAAATCATAGGTATGGAGGGAGAGCCGGTCAACCACCTGAAAGGTGCCCAGCTTCGCCAACGCGGGGAAGACGGTGAGAATCGAATTCATCCGGTGCTGGCCGGGCGTCATCAGAATCGCATCGGGATTGCCTTTTTTCAGCCCCTCGGCGGCGGCGCGGACCAGCCGGTCCACGTTTCGGCTCTGCTTCGGCAGGGAATCCTTGAGATATTCGCCGAAATATTCGTAATAGCGGATTTTCCCCCGGTAGCGCTTCGCCATGAGCTCGGCGTAGTCGCGGACATCGGCCTCCGTTTGCGGAGTGACAATTTCGACGCCTTCGGAATCTTTGGTCACATCGGGGGGAAAGGGCTGGTAGTTGCTCCAGGCGAGTTCCATTCCGTAGGAATCGCAGATGGCAATCAAATCGTCCAGCTGCCGGAGAACCGGATTGTCCTCCCGCCAGCTTTTCGGCGCGCGGGGGTGATTGAGGTGGTAGACCATGGCGAAGCTCATTCCGAGTTTCCGGTTCAGCTCGAGCGTGTATTTCAGGTTCGGCGGGTTGCCGCCCTCCAGCGCGCAATGGCCGAAGAATTCATTGTCTTTGATCTTCGTCAGGTCCGGAATCCTCGCGGCAGAGGTGATGACGCTCTGCTCCGGCTGGCCGGGCGCCGAAAACCGGACGAACAGCTTGCAGAAGTTGACCGCAGCGCCGGTCGGAATCGGAAAGGCGCCGCCGCATTGCGGCCCGGCGGAAATCTCGCGCTCGCCGGTTTCGAGCACCCGGTGCAGGTGGTCCTTCAGCTCCCAGGTCAATTTGCCCGTCCGCTCCCGGTCGCCGGAGTTGAAGTATTCGACCTCGAATTCGGGTTTGCCGTCTGCCGCGTAAAGGCCGAACGGGGTGCGCGGTTTTGCGGCGATTTCCAGAATGCCGGAGCCGACGTATCCGGTCAGCGGCGCTTTCTGAAGCTGGATCGCATCAAACGCGAGATCGGCGTCGCCGGAATTCCGAAACACGAGATCGAAACGCCCCGGGAACTTTTTTCCCCGCCATGTTTCATAGCATTTGATCCCCGGCAGATTGAGGACGTACCGCCGCCAGCCGGTCGTCAGCTTGACGTCGGAGGAGTTGACCCGCAGCACCTCTCCGTCCCTGGACGCCTTGGCATAAAACGAGAGCACATAATCGTTGCCGTCTTCGATTTTGTACGGCCGCCCGCTCAGGATGATGTTGGAGGGTTTGCCGTTCCGGGTGACCGCGAAAACCCGCTTCCCGTCCGGCGCGCCTTCTTCCGCCTGCACCCGGAACAGTTCCGCCGGGTCCGGCAATTCCAGCGAGTCGCCCAGGCGAGTCGCCCGGGGGTACCAGTCTTTCATCCCCAGTTCGAAACTGCCGTTGAACACCGTGTTGACGGCATCTTCCGGATATTCCCGATACAACGAGGTGTAATCGACGGTATAAGGATCGGCGGCGTTTTTCCGGACATCGTTCCCGAGGCGTTCTCCGCTCAGGCCGGAGAGGGAGACGTCCGGTTTCGCGTCGCTGAGCGCGACATCGTCGAGAAACAGGCGGACGCGCTGGCCGTGGAACGGCTTCCGCGAGTGAAGGCGGACCATCCAGCCCTCCAGAATCACGTTTTGGAAACGGTCTTTGAGGATCTCCCGGATATCGGCGCAATAGACCAGGAAGTGATCTCCATTCCGTCCCAGCGCGGGGACCGGCAGGCTGCCGCCGGCCCGCTTCCCGTCTTTTTCAAACGTAAAGACGATTCCCATCTCGACGGTGACATCGGGCGGAAGCTCCTCCGGATAGATGTACGCGCTGAGCCAGAGGGGGCGGTCGACCGGAATCCGGAATTTCCCGCCGCGGAACATACAGCAAGGCCCCCATTTGTCATCCCCTTTGAGCAGCGAGAGGTCGAGCGCATAGGAGAGGACCCCGTCGTGGTTTTTCTCTCCGAATTCGGAGAGTCCCGCGCGGTGAACCTTGATCAATCCCTCCTTTTCCGCCCTCTTGAGGTCTCCGATCCAACCGGGCGCGCAGACGGCGTAAAAGGCGACATCATTGTTCTCTTCGAAGCCGTTTCTGTAAAGTTCCGCCGCTCCGCCCGCCAGGGCCAGAAGCAGAAGAAGCATTCCCATCGCGATTTTCATGTCCTGAACTCTTTCCCCGGTTGCCGGTTATCGCCAGATCCTGTCGCCTGCGTCTGCCCAGCCGAGAGGATAGACTCCGCCCTCCGGCGTCTTCAGGTTCGCATAGGTGCGGGAGGCGGCGTGGCCGTCGGCATATAGAATGTTCACCTTCAATCCATGACGGAGGAACTTGGATGGCAGGTAGATCGCGTCGCAGGCGGTGTAGGGGTAAATCGCATCGTAGGTGCCGCTGTTCTGCAGTTTCGCGTCGAGATCGATCAGATATCCCGCCTTGGAAGCCGACCGGCAGTTGGAGATTTTGCGCATGAGGTCCTTGTCGGTATAAACAGAGCCCAGGCGTGTCGTATAGGCATAGTTGCTTGTCGGATATAGCACTCCGCTGATCGCCGGAGCATAGGAGTCGTCGACGCCCGACGGACAGGTGAAGACGGGGCTGAATTTCGTCAGTTGCCACGTACTGGCGGCACCCCAGTACGGCCCCATCGCGTAGATCCACCCGATGGAGAAATGTTCGGATTTGATCGTCAGAATCTGCTGACGCCGTCCGCCGGAAGTGGGGCCGCCCGCATCGCGGCAGGCCGGGGGCATGTAATCGTGGTTGTCATTGGCGTAGAAAAAGGCAAACGAACCGATGCTTTTCTGGTTCGAGATGCAATTGCTCTGTTTGCTCCGTTCCCGGGCCTGGTTCAGGGCGGGCAGCAGCATGGCGGCCAGAATCGCGATGATCGCGATCACAACCAGAAGTTCAATCAGGGTGAATTTGCCCGTCGGGCGGGCCGGTTGCCGGTGCTCTTTTCTCATTTGGTTTCCTCCTTGAGGTTACGGACGCTCCCTTGGATGAGCAATTGGGGTTCGATCAGCGTATGAACGGTTCCGTCGATTCCGGAAAGCGGCGGGTTCAGCGCATAATATTTGCAGCAGTCGATCAATTTTTTGAGGTCGAATACCACGCAGTCCAGCTGGAACAGCGTGTGGACCCCGCGCTCCTCGGGGCGGTTGTAGCCGACGATGCTGATGTCTCCGGGCACCGAGAGCGAGGCGAATTTCTCCGCATAGTAGGGGAAGTGGTCGCAAAGCCCCCCGAGCGGACAGAAAATAGCGGAAGGCAACTGCCGGGTCCGCCGGAAGTAACGCGTCCAGAACTCCTCCGGACCCTCCGAGCCGACATGGTAATCGTTCTCCACATCGATTCTGGCTCCGGGGTCGCGGTAGCGCATCTGCGCCTGGAACGCCAGCATCCGGTCCACGTAATTCGGGTGATTGAGCGGGGTGACCACCGCCACGTGGCGGTGCCCGTGGCCGAACAGATGATCGGCGGCGAGTTTTCCGCCGAGAAAGTCGTTCGAATCGATGGCGAGGTCTCCGCCGCCGCCCAGCAGCAGGTGGATGACGACGCAGCCGGGGTTGACATAACGCAGTTTCTTCATCGCCGCGGCCGGAATCGGTTCCAGCGAAATCAGCACCGAGGCGGTCGCCGCCGCGTTGAGGAAGGCGGTCTGTTCATTTTCGCTGTCGCTCAATGCGATGTTGCACTCCGGGGAAAACGCGCCGAGCAGCGCCAGCGCCAGCGGCTGGCGGAAAGTCGCATTGCGGGCGACATTGATCAGTATCGTCCGGCTTCGCCTCTGGTCGAGGCAGGTGTAGCCGAATTTGTTGAGCGCCCGCACCGCGCGGCGGCGGGTGCTGTCGGTGACGCAGGCATCGTTGTTCATCACCCGGTAGAGCGTCCGCACGCTGAGGCCGCTCTCGTGGGCGATGTTTTTGAAAGGAATCCTGAACATGATCAAATCCTCTGTTTGTCTATTAGTATGAAGGATTTTCCGTCCACAGTCAAGACCGCACCGACAGATTCTGCCACAAATCCCTGTCCGATTTTTGCCAGGATCAAAGAAATCGGCGGGTGAATCATACCGAAAAACAGCTGATATCAAATGAATTGCATATTCCCTACCCCCCGCCGTAAAACATGGTTTCGACTGCCAGTCGGGGCAACCTCCGCCGACTCGCGGCCCGGCGCCGATACAGGGAGCGACAGTCGGCCGCCGGCAACCCCCGGGGGCCGCAAATCGACGCATTTCCGATCGATTTCCCTCTTTTTTTCACTTTTTTCCGCTTCGGGTCTTGACAAAATCAAACCGGTTTGCCATAATATAATCAAACCGGTTTGAAAAAGTTTTGACAGGAACGGAAAGCGATCATGGGCGAACATGTGACGATAGCGGATGTGGCGAACTACCTTGGCGTGTCCAAAAGTACGGTCTCCCATGCGTTGAGCGGAAAGCGGCGGATCAGCAGCGAAGTGCGCAGCCGGGTGCAGCGCGCCATCGAGGAGCTCGGCTATCGCCCGAACTTCGCCGCGCAGGTGATGAACACGCGGCAGACCGGCCTGGTCGGCGTGCTGGTGGACTGCCTGAGCAACCCGCATACGACGAGACTCCTGGAGGAGTTCGGACGGGAGTTGTCGCTCCACTCGATTCAGATGGTGCTGGGCAGCACCGACCGGCTGGACGACGGCCGCACGCTGCTGGCGAAATTTTCGAACGGCATGGTCGACGGCATTCTGAATACGCTGCCCGAACTCGATGAGAATGAGGCGCAGGAGCTGGCCGGAAGCGTTCCCCTGGTCACCTACCGCCGTCACCGCGAAGCGCCGCTGGTGATCGATTTCGCGGCCGGAGTCCGCGCCGCCATCGCCTATCTGGAAGGGCTCGGACATCGCCGGATTGCGATCATTCCCGCAGAAATTCGGGTACGGCACGGCGGAGAGGAACCGTGTCTGGCCACCTATCGTGAGGAAATGGCGTTGCGGCACCAGCCGCTGCGAATTTTCTCCGCTCCGGACGGGAACATCCAATCCGGCGTCAACGCCGGCGAAGCCCTGTTCGGCAGCGACGCGACCGCGGTTCTGGCCGGCAACGACGCCATCGCCGCCGGTTTGATCCAGTGGGCGAACGCCCGCGGCATCCGGCTGCCGGAACGGATGTCGATCATCGGTCACGACGATTCCCCGCTCGCGGCGATGACTTCGCCGCCGCTCACCTCGATCCGCCTGCCGATCAAGCCGATCGCCGTTCACACGGTGCAGGTGCTGATGCACGCGATCAACCCGGCCAATCCGATGCCGGAACCACTGACGATCATTCCCGAACTGGCCATACGTAATTCCACTTCGCCTGAAGCGACAGCAACCAAATAGGAGAAAACGACATGAGACGGAGACTTTTTACGCTGATCGAATTGCTTGTTGTGATTGCAATCATCGCCATTCTGGCCTCGATGCTGCTGCCGGCGCTCCAGAAGGCGCGCGAGAGGGCCAAGGAGACCCGCTGCATCAGCAATCTCAAGCAGTTCGGAGCCGCCTACGCGATGTTCGCGAACGACAAGAAAGGGTGCATTCCGAATATCGCGGCGATCAACGGGCGTTACGCTCCGGGCGACACCTGGCAGAGCAAGTTCGGCTGGCCGAACGCCCGGCTGTTCATCGGCGGAACCAGCGCCGACTGGTGCATGCAGGGGATGAGCCGTCTCTGGTACCGGAAATACATCACCGACGCGAACATGTTCTTCTGCCCGAGCGATATGACCTATGCCAAGGCCAAGCAGTGGGATACCGTGGTGCAGGGCGGCCCGCCACCGACTTCGTTCAATGCGTCTTCGACCAACTTTTACGGCAGCTATGTCCAGCGCGGCATCAAGGACGTCTGGTTCCTCGGCGGAAATCCGATCCAGCAGGAGAGCGAGTCCAAGCTCAGCCGCTTCTTCAGCAGTCCGGGGAAGGACGATTACGTCCTCCAAGCCTGCATCCGGCATACCGGAGCGGAATCGATGCTCAACGGAATCGCCTACAAATTCAACCTCCTCCGTCCGGCGGGAAATGTCGCCGTCGAACGCCGTACGCGCTCCTACCTGGGATACTGAACAACATGGTCAAAGCGATTGTCTCTTCCCTGCTCGTTGCGGCGGGCATGGTTCTCGCCGCCGAAAATCCGGTCGTCGCGCAGAAAGCCGATTATCCGTGCCGGAGCACTTCCGGCCCGTTCGAATTCCGGGGAAACCCGGACGACTGGCGCGGACGCGGCGCGCTCCCGCTGTTCCTGAACGGCGAGGAGAACCGGGTCATCCCCGACTGGCGCGGTCCGGACGATGTCGAAGCAACCCTCTGGCTGCTCCATGACGACCGTTTTCTCTATCTGGCAGGGCTGGTCCGCGACGGCAGTTTCGTCAAACAGGAGAAGAGCGGCCAGCTATACCGGGGAAGCGGCTTCCAGTGCGCGTTCGACCCGCTCGACGATACGTTGCTGCCGGGGTACGACGGCAACGACATCGAGCTCGGTTTCGGCAAGCTCGCCGACGACCGCGACGTCGCCCACGTCTGGGTGGGCGGCGCCGCCGGATCGTCCGGCGAACTCTCTGACGCCAGGGTAAAGGTGACCGAGCTCGGCAAGGGGCTCCAGTTCTACGAAGCCGCGATTCCGTGGAAGCGCCTCGCGCCGTTCGACCCCGCGGCGCGCGACCACTTCGGCTTCAACATTCTCTACAACGCGAACGACGGCAAAACGCGCCGCGGCTGGCTGCACTGGACGCCGGGAATCGGAGAAGAGAAACTCGCCTTCCTCTTCCGCAATGTCCGGCTGGTTCCGGCCGGGAGCGGCAAGTCCGAAGCGACGATTTCGACCGACCGCGCCCAGTACTCCAGCGGCGACCCGGCGGTGATCTCGGTCTGCCTGCCGACCGACACGAATGGTCCGCTTTCCGCGCGACTCGATATCCTGCAGGACGGCAAAGTCATCCACTCCGAAAAGAAGCAGATCGAAGCGGCTCCGGGCGGAACCGAGCTGCGGTTCCGCTACGAAATCGGGCGGCTGCGCGGACACGGCCTCGAAGCCCGCGTCTCCGCCGCCTGGGGGAGCGAAAAAGCCGAACTCTCCGCCGAAATCCTCAACCTCTCCGCCGAGATCCTCAAAAAGAAATCCGCCGAACTCAAAGCGAAATCGGCCGAGCTGCGCAAGCAACTCGCGGAAGCCGTTGCCAAAGGTGTTCCGGTCGATTATCCGCGCGTCGCCGTCGCCGTCTGCGACATCACGCTCAAGCACCGCGACGCCGACCTCGCCGCCCCGGACCGGTTGAGCAAATTCGCGCTGCTCGCCAAGATCAACCGCCAGTTCCGGTATCTGGAGCAGAGTCTCGACCGCGCCGGAGCGGAGCTGAAGGCGCTGGAGGAGGGCGGCGCAGTCCGCCGCCCGGTGCCGAGTCCGTCGCTGGACAACCTCTCCGTGCGCGATGGCGCGTTTTATTCCGAGGAGACTCCGGTCATCCTGATCGGTCCGCACGGCTGGTGGCAGGTTTACCCCGACATCGACCTCATCGCCGACATCGGATTCAACCTGATCGGCGGCACGCTGATCGCCCAGGACGGAACTCCCGCGCCGGGCAAAGGTCGCACCGACTTCGCCGCCACCATCCGGCGGCATATCCGGAAGATGCGCGAGCGGAACATCGCCTACGACTTCCTCCCCTCGCCGCACCCGATTCCGGCCGGCTGGAAGAAGGCGTTCCCGGAGATGGAAGAGTACAAAGGCAGCGGCTGGATCGGCAGTTCCCTCTACGTCCCCGCCACCCGGCGGATGGTCGAAGAGATGTGGGCGGCGATGCTCCCGGTACTCAAAGACGAACCGAATCTGGTTTCGCTCAATCTGGTCAACGAGTGGTCGTTCTCCGACGGCTTCCACGGGAAACTCCATCCGGAGATGAAGACGCGCTTTATTGCAGCGATGCGGAAGAAATACAAGACCGTCGACCAACTGAACCGGAAATGGAAGAGCTCCTACGCGAGTTTCGATGAAATCGACCCCGCCGCGCTGAAGCGGGGGACGTTGGGCGGATTCTACGACTGGGAGAGCTTCCGCTATGCCGAAGGGCTGGAAAACGTCGAATTCCTCCGCAATACCGCCGAAAAGTACGCCCCCGGTAAACTCCGGCAAATCAAAACCATCGCGGTGACCGATCTCAACCCCGAGCAGTTCACCCCGGTCGGCGTCGAGCGCGAGCTGCGCGGCGAGTTGATGGACATCGCCGGATCGGACTGCGCGGCGACCATTCAGCTCGACTACTTCCGCTCGATGGTCCCCGGGAAACCGGCGTCGGACACCGAATTCCACGTCGCCGCCGGGATCACCCCCGCCGAAATCGTCACCGACTGCTGGAGCGCCGTCCTGCACGGCGAGGGGATGCGCGAGTATTTCGCCTGGTCGAACTCGTATTCCGCCGAAATGCTGGTGGCCGGAGCGATGCTCCACATCCCGGAAGCGCTCGAAGCCCTCGGGCGCGCGGTGCTGGATATCCGGCGGCTGGCGCCCGAGATCGTCCGCTTTTCACAGCAGATTCCGCAGGCCGAGGTCGGCATCCTCTACTCGCCCGCCGCACTCTATTGCGACAAGGGGTATCCGCCGTCGCTGCGGCAGTGCCATGCGCTGCTGACCAACCTCGATGCGCCGGTCCGCTTCGTCAGTGAACGGCAGCTGGAAGCGGGGAAATTCGACCGGCTCAAGCTGATCGTGATTCCGAAAGCGGCCTGCCTCCCGGCGGAGACGGTGAACGCGCTCGACCGCTTCGCCACGCAGGGAGGCAAGCTGGCAGCGCTCGACGGAGCCGCAAAAAGCGACCCCTACGGCGATCCGGTCCCGGCGCTCGAAATTTGGCGCAAACTGGACGGGAACAAACTCAACGCGGCACTTTTCGACCGGCTGCTGGCCGACGCCGGAGTCTCCCGCCCGATCCGGGCGCAGGGAGTCGAACCGGGGAAGATCGAGCTGCGCAGCGTGCGCACCGCGTCCGGCGAGCTGCTGTTTTACGTCATCAACTACGGACCCGCGTTTTCGTTCCAGCCGGTCGCGGACGGGGTTCCGTTGAAATCCGCGTTCGAGCTGACCGGCGGAACCGAGGTCAAATTCCCGCTCGAACTAAAACCCCGTCAACCCCTGTTGTTCCAGGTGAAAAAATGAAACAATATTTGATGATTCTCTGCGCGGCGCTGCTGGCCTTTGCCGCCGCAGCCGCCGATCCGGCTCCGGCCTGGACCTGGAAAGGGAAGGGCGACGCCAAGACGCTCGAAAAGACCGGCATCTACGTCTGGGCGGTTCCCGGCCTGACGCTGCTCCCCGGAGAGTACCGGGTCGTCGGGCGGCTGCGCTCTCAAAAACCCGGAACCTTCACCCTTCAGGCGGTGGAGAATTTCACCGGCAAACAGCGGTTCCGGGGTTCGGTGAAGACCGGGACGGAGTACGCCGACCTCGATTTCGGGACGCTCCAGTACGACGGCGGCTGGCCGGTCCGCATCGTCGACTGGAACGAGCCGGGGTTCCACATCGAATTGATCTCGCTGATTCCGGTGAAACTCGAGCCGCGGGCCGAAGAGCGCGGCAACGCCGCCGACACGCTGGACGGCTGGATTCCGATGTACCACACCAAATTGACGATCGATCCGAAGGAGAAGAAGAGTGGAAACGCTTCGCTGCTGGTCAGCGTCGCGGAGAAAAAGGGGGTTGCCTGGTACGACGTCGGCGCGATGCGCCGCCTGAGCGCCGACAAGGCCGGAATGATCTCCTTCTGGCTCCGCTTCGACAGCAAGCCGAAACCGGTCTGGGTGCAATTGATCGGCGGGAAGGAATCCGCCTGCATGCGGTTCAAGCCGGAGGAGTTCGGAATCGTCCCCGGCGAATGGAAGCTCGTGGAACTGCCGGTATCGTCCTTCCACTTTAAACCGGAACGCAATGCGGCGACCGACATCCGGGGAATCGCGATCTGTCCAGAGACCGGCGGAGAGGCGTGCGCCTTCCGCATCGACGACCCGCTGCTGGAATAGAAACGGGCTCCCCGGCACACTCAGAATCCGATATCAGGCAAGGATTGCCGACCGAATCGGGCTGCGTCGCACGCAGCCCGGGGCCGGTCTGATCCTTGCCGATTTTTTCTTCTTTTTTGTTGCGCCCTATTGACATCGGCGGGGATTTATGGTATAATTGTTTTAACGTTAAAACACATAGCTGGAAAGAGCCCCCCGCATGGCCCCGAAATTGAAAGACATCGCCGAGCACGTCGGCGTCAGCGCGCAGCTGGTTTCGTTTTACCTGAACCATCCGGAGACGACACGGGTGAAGAAGGAGACGCGGGACCGCATCGACGACGCGGTCCGCAAACTCAATTACCGGACCAACACCATCGGGCGCGCGCTTTCCACCGGAAAAACCTTCACCATCGGGCTCATCATGGGCGGATTCGCCGCCCGGCGACGCGGCTGCTACGTCCACGCCCTGATGAACGAGGCGAAGAAACGGGGCTATCACCTGCTGATCGCCATCACCAACTACGACCACCGCGAGGAGCGCGACGCGCTGGAGCTGATGATCAGCCGCCAGGTGGACGGCATCATCTATACGCTCGACCTCGAAGACGGCAGCGAGATCGCGGAGCGGATTCAGGCCGTTCATTTCCCGCTCCTGCTGCATTCGCCGACTCCCCGGAAAATGTTCGACACCATCGACCACGACTACCGCGAATCGGCGGAAACGCTGGCCCGGTTCCTCGAGGAGCGCGGGAAGAAAACGCTGTTCTTCCAGACCTCCCAGCCTGGCGAAGTCAGCACGCATCTCACCGCCGCCACGCAGAAGCACGGGCTCGGGCTGACCATCCTCCAGCGCACCAGTCCGTTCGGCGATGAGGAATTTATCCGCGCCGTCCTGCGGGAGAGGCCGGACGCCATTCTGGAGATGGACCATACCGTCATGCAGGAAATTCTCGAAGCCATTTCCGCCGAAGCCCCGGAATACCGCCCGGATTGCTTCTGCAGCTACTCGCTGCCGTTCGAATACATCGACCACCCGCTGATGACGGGATACATCCGCCGTTTTCACGAAGAAAAAGCGGCCGCCGACATCGAGCGGATCATCGAACGGATCGAAAATCCGGACATGGAAGTCCAGCACCTGGTGCTGCCGACCCGGTTTCTCACCGCGGAGGAAACCCGGGAATTTCGCCTGAAACAATTGTCACTCCCTGCGTATCGACAGTTCAAATGAAAGGAATCATCATGAATCGCAAACGCCAATTCACCTTGATTGAGTTGCTGGTCGTGATCGCAATCATCGCCATCCTCGCCTCCATGCTGCTGCCCGCGCTGAACCAGGCCCGCTCCAGGGCGAAGGCCGTAAATTGCGTGAGCAACCTCAAGCAGCTCGGCAGCTCCCTCGCCCTTTACACCGACGACAACAACAGCATGACCCCGTGGAACTGTCCCGGCAGCACCGGAGACAAAATGTCCTGGAAGACCCGGATGTACAGTCTTGGTTACATCAATTCCTGGGCGATCACCAGATGCCCCGGCGCGGAGCTCTGCATCTACAACTGGACGCCGGACAATCGCGGGACGGGGTACGGCATCGTCAACGGCTGGTGGGACTCCGCGGCGGTCTCTTTCTCGGTCAAACGGGTCGGAGCTTCCGCCAACGCCAAAGACGCCCTGGGAGACTCCTGGCGCGGGACGATTCCGACCACTCCGGCCCGATTCGTCATGATGGCCGATTCCCAGCGGGTGGAGAGCACGGCCAGCTGGAAATTCGTTTATCAGCCCTCCGCCATCCCCTATCCCAACTACAACGGCGCCGTTTCCCCGTATATCGTCGGCGTGGTCACCCGCCACGGCGGACGCTGCAATGTCCTCGCACTGGACGGACATGTCGCCGCGCAAAACTATGGACAGCTCCGCAATGAAAACCTGTTTGCGGACGCCATCATTCACCAGATCCACCCGTAATGCGAGGAATCGAGATGAAATGGGTCGCCGTTTTTTGCTGTGTGATATCCGGTTTGCTGCTGCCTGCCGCCGAGGAAATTTCTGATCTGAAGCCGGGACCGCACGCCTCACTCGCCGGACGGATTCTGACGGTCGATCTGCCGGACAAAACGACGGATGCCGGGCAAGCGCCCGCATTCCACGTCGATCTCGGCCGGTACGCCGGGGGATTCATCATCGGTTCGCTCAAGGTGAAAAGCGCGTTGAAGCAAACCGGGGACGGCGCCGGAATCCATGTCCGGGTCGCCTATCGGGCAGAAGACGACAGCCACGACCGGCTCGGCGGAAAATTCTTCAAGCTGGATGAGTTGAAGGACGGCATTCTCCGCTTCCCCGTTTCGCTCGATCCTTATGCGAAGTGGTGCCGCGTTTCGCTGGAGCCGAAGAACGTCGCCGGGAAGATCGAATTCGATCTCGGCTCCCTGGAGGTGAATCCGCTGTTTCCGAAAGACGATTCCACTTACCTCTGCGAATATTCCGACGCGGTCCGCAACCGCCCGGTCCGCCGGGGCGTGATGAGTCCCATCGGCGGGGTTGAGAAGGAGGAAAATTTTGCCGAGCTGAAAAAATGGAATGCCAATCTGATGCGGCTCCAGATCAACATCGGCGGCAATCCCGCCGACTATCCGAAGTATATCCGCCGCTACATCGACGAGGTGATTCCCCGCGTTCTCGACCTCGGGCAGAAGTACGGAATCAAGATCATCGTCGACCTCCACATGGTTCCCGGCGGCGGCCAGATGCGCGGCGGCGAAACAATTTTCGATTCGGAGGAGTCGGCCCAATTCTTCTTCCGGATCTGGGAGGAAATTGCGCAGAAGTTCAAGGGGCACCCCGCCCTCTACGGCTACGACCTCTTCAACGAACCGAGCCAGACCAGGCCGGCCAAATACAGCTATTGGGAGTTGCAGCGGATTGCGGCGGAAAAGATCCGGAAGATCGATCCCGAGACGCCCATTTACGTGGAGAGCAACCATCTGTGCAGTCCGCTCTCCTACTGCTATTTGCAACCGCTCAAGCTCAAAAACATCATTTACCAGGTTCACTTCTATGAGCCGTTCGACTATACCCACTTCATGATCCGCAAGCAGGATCTGCTCTCCGGCCGCGTTCAATACCGCGCCTTCCCCGGAATGTACTACGGGACGCTCTGGGGCGTCGATCTCGTCGAATTCCGCAAGAAGCTCGCCATGGTCCGCGACTTCGAGAAGCGGCACGGAGCTAAAATATACATCGGCGAATTTTCGACTCAGACCTACGCACCGGGCGCGGCGCAGTACCTCGACTCCTGCATCCGGCTCTTTGAGGAGTACGGCTGGGAGTGGACCTACCATGCGTTCCGCGAAGCGAAGATGTGGGATGTGGAATATTCGGGAAACGCCGTCGATGATCTCCAGAGAGACTCCTCCACCCTGTCGAAAGAAGTCCTGCTGAAAGCGTTTTCCAAAAACGGAAAAGCCGATTCCCCCCAAAAATAAGAAAATATCGGTCAAGAAATGAAAAAAACATTTACCATTGCACTGCTTCTGGGAAGCATCGCATTCTTTTCGCCCGCCGCGAACGCGCAGACGGACTGGACCCCGATCAAAGTGGAAGAGGGCCAGTTCTTCCGTTACGGGAACAACGAGTGGAACGATCAGAAACTCACCTGCATCGTCCCCGCGGAGCAGGCGGACAAAGGGTCCGCGGGCGGAAGTCTCCCCATCGACCTGACGCCGTATCGGGGAAAGTGGGTGGAACTTTCCATCCGCGCCAAAGCGGAGGAGGTCGCCAAGCCCAAGCTTCCCTACATGGGAATCAAGTTCATGCTGAAATATCAGGGGGCGGACCAGAAATGGTATTATCCCGAGCGCAACAATCTCTCCGGCAGCTTCGACCGGGAGCTTTCCTTTACGCACAAGGTGGCGGACGACGCGGGAAAAGGCTCCGTCAATATGATGCTCGCTCAGGCGTCCGGAAAAATCACCTACGATCTTTCCTCGCTGAAAATCCGGGTCGTCCCCGCGCCCGAAACGAAAAAAACCGCTCCGCAGCCGGTGTTTGCCGAAATCGTCGCGGACCCCCTCTCCGAATGGTCGCAGATCAAGCCGACGGAGAAGATGATCGGACTCTGGGGCGGCGCTTCGCTCAAAGACGGCATGCTTACTTGCGTCGTCCCCGCGGACAAGGCGGACACGGGCTCCGCGGGCGGCTCCTTTCCCATCGACCTGACACCCTACCGTAACTGTGAAATTGCAATTTCGATCCGCGCCCGGGCGGAAAATGTCGCGAAGCCGAAGCTCCCCTACATGGGAATCAAGTTCATGTTGAAGTACCAGGGGGCGGACAAAAAATGGTATTACCCAGAATGCAACAATCTTTCGGGCAGCTTTGACAAAGAACTGGTCATCCGTCATCCGGTCGCGGGGGATGCAGGGGCGGCCTCGGTCAATATGCAGCTCTCCCGGGCGTCCGGAAAAATCGTCTACGATCTCTCGACCCTGAAAATCCGGATCGTCTCCCGCAAGAAGAATCCGGACCTGATCTGCCGGTATTCCGACGCGGTGCGGAACCGCCCGGTCCACCGGGGCGTGATGAGTCCTTGCAGCGGGGCCGACAGGGAAGAGAATTTCGCCGAGCTGAAAAAGTGGAATGTCAATCTGATGCGGTTCCAGATCAACATCGGCGGCCCCGCCGCGAAGGACCCGGCCGCCTACAACAGGTATCTCCGGCGCTACATCGACGAACTCATACCCCGCGTTCTCGACCTCGGCCGGAAGTACGGCGTCAAAATCATCCTCGACCTCCATATGGTTCCCGGCGGCGGACAGATGCGCGGCGGCGAGACGATTTTCGACTCGGAGGAATCGGTGGCCGAGTTCTGCCGCATCTGGGAAGAGATCGCGACCAAATTCAAGGACCACCCGGCGCTCTACGGCTATGACCTTTTTAACGAGCCGAGCCAGACCAGGCCCGCCAAGTTCGATTACTGGGAGATTCAGCGCATGGCCGCGGAGAAAATCCGCAAGATCGATCCGGAGACTCCGATTTACATCGAGAGCAACATGCTGGCCAGCCAGTACACCTTTGACACGCTTTCGCCGATCGACCTCAATAATATTATCTACGAGGTGCATTGCTACGATCCGTTCCTCTATACCCATTCGCCGTACACCAAAGAAGACCGCCTGGCCGGGAAGCCGCGCCTCGTCTATCCGGGCAAAATCCTCAACGCCGATTGGAACGCCGACTCGATCAAGGGACACCTCGACAAAGTGATCGCCTTCGCCGAACACCACAAGGCGAAAATCTACGTCGGGGAATTCTCCGCCCGCGCCGGAGCTCCCGGTGCCGCGCAGTACCTCCGGGACTCTATCGCCGTCTTCGAGAAACAGGGGTGGGACTGGACCTATCACGCGTTCCGTGAAGCCAATATCTGGAGCGTGGAACACGACGGCCCCTCCGACAACGAACTCGTCCCGACTCCGGACACCGACCGCAAGCAAGTGCTGCTGGAGGCGCTTCGCAAAAACTGATCCGACCGGAGGGCGAATTTTCCTGCCGTTCAAACGTGCGCGGATTCGTCACCAGGCTGAAACCGGTCCGCAAACTGAGCTTTGAAAATATCGAAACAGAAAGTCTCCAACATGAAGAACAACAGTGATTTCCTCGCCGTCGCCATCCCCGCGCCGTGGGATCGGGGGGCGCCGGTCATCAACGGACCTGCGCTGTGGGGAGCTACGCCCGGACGGGAACTGCTCTACGCCATTCCTGTCCGTGGCGAGCGGCCGCTTCATTTCGAGTGGAGCGGCGAAATCCCCCCCGGCCTGCGGCTCGACCCCGACCGGGGCTTCGTCACCGGCAGAGCACCGGCGGGGATCTACCGGCTGCGGTTCCTCGTCTCCAACCGTCTCGGGCGGGCGGAGAAGTCCTTCCGCTTTGAGATTGCGCCGAACCGTCTCTGCCGCACTCCGCTGCTCGGCTGGAGCTCGTGGAACGCCTGCGTCGACCTGGTCACCCAGGAGGCGGTCGCCGAGACGGCGACCCAAATGGCGGCGACCGGGTTGCAGGCGCGCGGCTACAGCTATGTCAACATCGATTCCTGCTGGCAGGGAACCCGCGGCGGCGAAGGCAACGCGATTCAGCCCAACGCCAAATTCCCCGACATGAAAGCGCTGGTCGATCACATCCACAGCCTCGGACTTCACGCCGGAATCTACTCGACCCCGATGGTTCAGGCGTGGGGCGCGATCAACCACATGTTCCTGCCCGGATCGACCGGCTATCCGCTTGATCCGGCCTATTACCACTTCTATTTCGGCGGCTGCGGCAAAACGCCGTTCGAAACCAACGATGCGGCGGCTTTCGCGAAATGGGGTTTCGACTACCTGAAATACGACTGGCCGGAATGCGACATCATGCACACGGAACGGATGCGCGGGGCGCTCGAAGAGACCGGGCGCGATTTCGTGCTCTCGCTCTGCACCAGCTGCGACTGGAAGCTTTACGACAGTTACACCCGCTCGGCCAACATCCTTCGCGCCAACGGCGACACCCGCGCCCGCTGGAACGTCATTCTGCGCAACGGCTTCACCGGAGACCACTGGTCGAAACTGGTCCGTCCCGGCTGCTGGTTCGATATGGATATGCTCGGGCTCGGCGTCATGCAGATGAACGTCCCCTCCGAAGAGAACCGGGAGGGAGCCACCGACGGACTTTCCCGCGACGAGGCGATCACCCACTTTCTCGCCTGGGCCTGTTTCCCCTGTTCGCTCCAGCTCAGCTGCGACCTGGCCAAACTGGACAGCTTCACCGGCGCACTGGTCGCCAACGAGGAAGTGCTGGCGGTCAATCAGGATGAATTCGCCGGCTGTTCCGAGTGCATCGAAGAGACATGCACCGAACGGAACGGGAAATTGGAGCGGCGCGTCAAGCTCTACCGCCGCCCGCTCGCCAACGGCGACGTGCTGTTCTCCGCGTTCAATCTCGGGGAAATCAGCGAAACAATCACCTGTCCGCTTCCGTCCGGCGATTATGCGCGCTTCCGCGATCTGCTGGCGGGGGAGAATCTCGACTCTCCGGACTTCGCATTGCCGCCGCACGGGGCGCGCGCCGTCCGGATGATCCGCGGGGAGAATCTGGCCGATGCGTAAATCCATCTTCCGAATCACCGAACCGACCTCGATCTGGTTCGAGGGGCACCTGCTCGGCAACGGCGACACCGGCGCCGCCGTCTGGGGCGGGCCGGAAGATATCCGCATCGGGTTCTCCAAATACGACGTCAACTACTTCGAGCCGCCCTGCGGAACGCCCGGGTGGGAGGCCCCCTACCCGGAACTTGTCCGCAGAATCCACGCCGGAGACCGGGATTTTCTCACCCGTTACGGCCATCAGACCCGGCGCAGCGAACCCTTCGCCTGCGGAACGCTCTCCGTCACCCTGCTCCGGGACGACTACAAACCGGAGTTCGTCCAGGAACTGGACCCGACGCTGGCCGAATGCCGCATCCGCCTGAAGATGCCGGAGCTCTACCGGCAGACCCTCGGCAAAACGCCGCCGCCGCCCATCCTCATGCGCGTTCGCGTGTTGGCGGACCGCAACGTGGCCGAAATCCGGCTGGAAGCGCCGGAGAAACGGCGGGTCAACCTGCTCTTCTCTCCGGGAATGTTCGACCTGCCCGGTCTCGGGGAGGCGGAACTCGCCCCCAATCTCTGCCGCCGGAACCTGCCGGAGAGCCTCCGTTACGCCGTCGCCTTCGACGGCGCGGAGCTGGTTCCGACCCCGATCGGGCTGGCGGGAACGGCGACTTTCGGCGGCGACGCGGGAACGCAGCTCCTCCGGGTCGCCATCGCCTCCACCGATGACGGGAGCGATCCCGGCACGGCGGCGCGGCATCTGCTCGACTGCGACCCGGACGCGACGGACGCGACGCACCGGAGTTTCTGGAAGCGCTTCCATGCGCAGTCCTGCGTCTCGCTGGAAGACAAAGCGCTGGAAGACTACTGGAAATTCGGCGTTTACGCGCTTGGCTGCGCCACCGCTCCCCGGACCATGCCCCCGCATCTGCAGGGCCTGTGGAACATGAGCCGCTACGCCGCGTGGTGCGGCGACTATCATTTCAACACCAATCTGCAGCAGGCGCTCTGGCCCTGCGGCACGGTCAACCACCCGGAACTGCTGCAAAGCTGTGTGCGCGCCCTGCTCTTCGACTGGCGGGAAGAGTTCCGGAACAACGCCCGAAGCGCCGGATTGCCGGGGCTGATGGTCCCGCTCTGCGCCGATCCGAAAGGACGCGCCCTCTGCTGGTCGCTCCTCGGCATGGCGATGGGCATGACCGCATGGACCGCGCTGATTCCGCTGGAATTTCTCGAATACAGCGACGAGTGGCGCGAGGAGACCATCGATTTTCTCCGCGAATGCTGCGAATTTCAGCTGGCGGTATTGGAACCGGCGGAGGACGGACGGCTCCATGTTCCGCTCTCCGACTCCCCCGAACAGGTGGAGTTCCGCCCGGACGGCTCGGCATCGCACGTTCTCGGCCGCGACCCGGCGATCGACCTTACGCTTGCCGGAATTCTCTTTCAGAAGTTTGCGGAACTTGCGCCGGAGGACGACCCGGTCCGGCGCCGGGCGGCGGAGGCCCGGCGGCGTCTCGCTCCGCTTCCGGTCCACAACGGAGCGTTGGCGGATTACGCGGCCGGTTTTTTTGAAACCGGCGACCGGCCGGGCGTCTTTCCGTGGTCTCACCGCCACCCGTCGAGGCTGTTCCCGCTCTATCCGGGCGCGCGCTGGCGGCGCGGCCTCTGTCCGCTGGAGCTTGCACGGAAATCGCTCGAAGAGTTTCTCTCCCATGGGAAGCGGGGGTTTACCTCCTTCACCTACGCCTGGCTGGCGATTCTCCATGCCCGGCAGGGGATGGGCGGCAAAGCGCGGCGGATGCTGCAAACCCTCTTCGACAATTTCATGCTGCCCGGGGGGCTGATGCTTCACGGTTCACGGGAGCCGAAGTTCGGGCTGCAACTGCTGCCGCTCTTCCAATTCGAGGTCACCGGCGGCGTGACGGCGGCGATTTCGGAGATGCTCTTTCAGAAGTCGGAACAGGAGATCAGCCTTTTTCCCGGCTGTCCGATGAGGCGGGCCTCTTTCCGCCGCTTTGCCGCCGGGAGCGGCATTCTGGTCTCGGCGAAGCTGGAGGCGGAGCATATTACGCAGATCGAAATTGTCTTTCAGAAGGCGGGGAGCGTCCGGATCGCCCGATCCAAAAACTTCGCAGGCGGAGAGTTTTCCGGCGGCGCGGGGGAGAGACTTCGCTTCTTCTGCTCCGATGGAAAATGGGAGAATCTGCGAACATGAGCGGCTGCCAGCAGGAGTTTCAGCCCCGAACCGGCCCTTCGCCGTCCGGGGCTATTTCATTGGAAAACAACGGCAAAAGCCGGAAATTCCTGCCTTGATCGGTTGACTTTTCCCGAAACAGGGGTTATATTTCACGAACATCGATAATTTTATACCTGACCCCTAAACACCAATAAGAGGATTGTCAAAAATGATCAAAGTTGGCATCAACGGTTTCGGTCGTATCGGCCGGATGGTCTTCCGCGCTGCGGTCAAAAATTTCAGCAAGGACATCGAAATTGTCGGAATCAACGACCTCCTCGATCCCGATTACCTCGCCTACATGCTCAAGTATGACTCGGTCCACGGCAACTTCCAGGGCGAAATCGCCGTCGAAGGCAACACGCTCGTCGTCAACGGCAAAAAGATCCGCCTGACCGCCGAGAAGGACCCCTCCACGCTGAAGTGGGACGAAGTCGGCGCCGACGTCGTCATCGAATCCACCGGCCTCTTCCTCGATAAGGAAACCGCCGCTGCCCACCTCAAGGCGGGTGCCAAGAAGGTCATCATGTCCGCTCCGTCCAAGGACGACACCCCGATGTTCGTCTACGGCGTCAACCACAAGACCTACGCCGGCCAGACCATCATCTCCAACGCCAGCTGCACCACCAACTGCCTGGCCCCGATCTCCAAGGTTCTCGATGACAACTTCGGCATCGTCCGTGGCCTGATGACCACCGTCCACGCCGCCACCGCGACCCAGAAGACCGTCGACGGCCCGTCCAAGAAGGATTGGCGCGGCGGCCGCGGCATCCTCGAAAACATCATCCCGTCCTCGACCGGCGCCG
>CAYSZM010000047.1:0-26547 GCA_964435365.1 uncultured Victivallis sp.
TCCTGGCCGCCTTCGATGCGGGTCGAGAGCCCGATGTGTTCGCTGTACGGCATCAGGACGAGGTAACGGCCGGGAATCGACATATTGGTGGTGACGCGCGCGCCTTTGGTGCCGATCGGGGACTTGACCACCTGGACCAGCAGCTCCATGCCCGGCTTGAAGAATTCCGGGATGTCGGCCACGGTCAGCTTCTTCTTGCGGCGGAGCGCTTCGGAGATCGCCCTGCCGCCGGGTTTGTTGCTCTCCTGACGCTTCTTGCGTTTGGCGGTGATGGGTTCGTCGCGTCCGCCGCCGCCCTGGGCCTCCTCGTCCTCCTCGGCCTCTTCGGTGAGCCGCTTGTCGAGCAGGTCGTCGCCGCCGGGGAGCATTTCGTGATAGTGGAGGAAGGCGTTTTTCTCGGCGCCGATGTCGATGAAGGCGGCCTGGAGGGAGGGTTCGAGATTGATGATCCGTCCGAGGTAGATGTTCCCCACTTTGGGTTCTGAGTCGTCGCGTTCGATCTGATACTCTTCGAGGCGGCCGTCGTTCAGCATAGCGAAACGACGTTCCAGCTTCTCGCAGTTCAGAATCATCTGTTTTCCGGTTTTTTCCATGATTTTTTTTGATTCCATCGGGTAAAATGTTCAACCCGCCGCAACGGTTTATTGCGGCAGAAATTCGGGCAGTTCACCGCGCAGGCCGTTCAAATAGGCCACCGCGGGCATGCTGCGTCGGCCCGGAGGGGCCAGTTCGAGAATCTCGATCGCGCCTTTTCCGCAGGCGACGACGAGACCGTGTTTGTCCGCCCGGAGAAGTTCCCCGGGGCGTCCGGAGAGGTCGCGGCGGTGGTTCACCCGGATCAGGGTGACGCTTTCGACCCCCTTCGAGGTTCGCACCGTGGCGAATGCGCCGGGCCATGGACAGTAGGCGCGGACCATGGCGTCGAGCTCGTAACAGCTCTCGGTCCAGCGGACCTGCCCGTCCGCCTTGCGGATTTTTGTGCAGACGGTGGCCTGCACCGAATCCTGCGGTTCCGGGAGAAGTTCGCCGCGGCAGATGCTGCACAGGATTCCCGACGTCGCTTCCGCGGCGATGACGCCGAGCTTGAATTCGAGTTCCGCCGCATATTCGCTGTGGTCGAGCGGAACGGGAATCGTCTGGTAGACCGCGCCGGTGTCGAGTCCGCGCTCCATCGCCATGAAGCAGACGCCGGTTTCAACATCCCGGTTGAGAATGCATTGGGTGATCGGCGAAGCGCCGCGATAGCGCGGCAGCAGCGAGGCGTGGATGTTCACGCACCCTTTCGGCGGCAGCTCCAGCAGCCCGGCGCGGAGGAGTTGGCCGAAGGAGACCACCAATATGATGTCGGGGGCCTGGGCGCGGAGTTTCTCCAGGAATTCCGGGGCGTTGACCGAGGCGATCCGGTCCGGCTCGATGCCGAGTTCGAACGCGGCGGCGCCGACCGGGGTCGGCGTCGGTTTGCGGTTGCGCCCGGCCGGGCGGTCGAGCTGGGTGCCGACTCCGGTCAGTTCCAGTTCCGGCGCGGCGGCGACGGCGCGAAGCACCGGAACGGCGATCGTCCCGGAACCCAGAAAGTAAATTTTCGCTCGTTCCGTCATGAAATTTCTTTACAAATCCTTTTTCCCATGCGATAGTAAATATAAATGCATTATCGGAAAAAGGCTACTGCCGAAATGGTAAAAACCACAAAATTTGCAATCATGCTGGGCGGAAACCTCGGGGATTCCGCCGCAATCTTCCGCGGGGCGCTCGACAGGCTCGCCGCCGCCGGATGCCGGGAACTGCGGATGAGCCGGATCTTCCGGGGGCCGGCGGTGGACTGCGTGCCGGGCACTCCGGATTTCTCCGACGCCGCCGTCACCGGGGAGTGGGACGGCTCCGCGCCGGAGCTGTTCGGGCTCTGCCGGGAGATCGAACGCGGGGCGGGGCGCCCGGCGGAGCATTCGAGCCGCGAGTCCCGCACGCTTGACATCGACCTCATTCTCTTCGGCGACGAGGTGATCGACACCCCCGAATTGAAGGTGCCGCATCCGCGTGCGCAGATTCGGCGTTTTGTGCTCGAACCGCTGTCGGAACTTCTTCCCGACGTCCGCTTCCCGGATTCCGGCCGTAAAATCGGGGAATGTTTGAGAATTTTGCCTCCGGAGGTTTGACACCGGGCACTTTTGCAATATATTACATTGCACAGGCGAAGTACTTTTTTTTAACGGGGAAGGATTCGGTTTTTTCGTTATGGATATCGGGACGATCATTTTCGGAATCGGCGCCGGGCTCACCTGGCTCATCGTCATTCTGGTTCTTGTGCAGCTGTCGCGGTTCCTGGCCAAGTTCGAACAGGGCAGGCAGGAGCTCGACTCCAACATCATCGGAATGGCCGGTCAGCTCAAGAAGCTCCAGACCACCGTCGCCGAAATCCTGATCGAACAGAAACGGGCCACCCGCCTCACGCTGGAAGGGCTTGACCTCAAGAAAGCCGAAATGACCGGCGATTTCGAGATCATCGAAGAACCGGTGCCCGGTCCCGGCACCCTTGCGCCGCAGTCGCCGGTTCCGCCGCCCCCGCCGATTTCGATCCCGAATCAGGCGGGACCGCAGTTCCCCGAGTTGTTGAAATAATTTTTTACCATAAACAGTTCCGTTCGGTTACGAAGGTTCAACGTTTTTTAGGAGTGAATGCAATGAAGAAGTTCTTGATGGTTCTCGGCGTGGCCGGCCTTCTGTTCGTCGGTTCCGGAGCCCAGGCGCTGGATGGCGAGCGGGTTGTCGAGAAAGTGGTCCTCTATCCGGTCAACGTGGTGATGGACGCGCTCGACACCTTTACCCTCAACCTCGGGTTCGGCCCGGTGCTCAGCGCTCAGCTGCAGGCGACTTCGGCCGTCTGGGGCGGCGGCCGCGTCGGCATGTCGTGGATGATGTACAAAGCCTACAACCGCCAGTACGGGTTCGGCACCGAGAGCGGCTGGTACTGGGAGTTCGTCATGGTCGGCGAAGAGGACTTCGGCGTTCTCGAAAGCACTTCGCTGGTCAACAAATTCACCGAAAGGCGCACCGGATTTCCCGAGCCCTTCAACCCGGTCTACCGCAACGGCTGCCGCGACTACTGGGCTATCGGCGGTTCGCTCGGCGGGCTTGTCATCGGCGACCTTTACGTCCACCCGGTCGATATTGCCGACTTTTTCACCGGACTCGTTTTCTACGACCTTAAGGGAGACGACCTGATTTTCGACGATTTCCGTTAATCAGGATCACCGGAATCCGAAGGGAAAGGGGAACTTTTTTCGTGTGAAAAAAGTTTCCCTTTTGTGCTTCCGGATTCCGTTTTCAGCATGATTTTATGAAAAAATTCGAATGTGTGCGCTGCGGCAACTGCTGCCGCTGGTCCGGCTGCGTGAAGCTCGAGGCCGCCGAGGTCGATGCGATCGCGGCGTTTCTGGGAATGACGGTTGACGATTTTCTGGAAAGATTCACCGCGCTGATGCCGGACCGGCAGGGGCTGACGCTGATCGAGAAGCCGGACGGCAGCTGCATTTTTCTCGAGGAAGGCGAGGCGGCCGGATGCCGGATCAACCCGGTGAAGCCGCGCCAGTGCGAGGGGTTTCCGCTGCGCTGGAGCTTCCCCGGCTGGGAGAAGGAGTGCGGCGGCGCGGCGCACGGAACGGAGAAAGGTACGGAACCATCATGAACCGATTGGGAACGATCATCGTACTGTCGGGTCCATCCGGCGTCGGCAAGTCGACGCTGGTGGGGCGGGTGCGCGAGGAGATGCCGGAGCTGCAATTTTCGATTTCCTGCACGACGCGGCCGCCGCGGGCGGGCGAGCAGCACGGCGTCCACTACTACTTTCTGACTCATGAGGAGTTTGCCGGGCGGGTCGGGCGCGGGGAGTTCGTCGAGCATGCCCAGGTGTTCGCCAACCGTTACGGGACGCTCAAAAGCGAGGTGCTCGACCGGATTCGCGGCGGGAACTCGGTGATTCTCGACATCGACGTGCAGGGGGCGCTGCAGATCCGCAAGGCGGCGGAATCCGACCCGGAGCTTAAAAAGAGTACGGTGTTCGTCTTCATCGGGCCGCCGTCGGTCGAAACGCTGGAGCGGCGGCTGCGCCGCCGGGCGACCGATTCCGAGGAGCAGATCGAACTGCGGCTCAAAACCGCCCGGCACGAGCTTTCGTTCTGGCGGAGTTACGATTATCTGGTCATCAACGGGGATCTCGATGCGGCGGCGGCGGAAATGACCGGGCTTTTCCGGAGTTTCGCACTGCGCACGGGGTGCCTGCCGGAGGGATTGTTCGAATGAAGGAAAAACCATTGATCGCGCTCGGCGTCACCGGCGGAATCGCCGCTTACAAGGCGGCGGAACTGTGCAGCATGTTTGTGAAGAACGGGTACGAAGTCCAGGTGCTGATGACGGAGAACGCGACGCGGTTTGTCACGCCGCTGACCTTCCGGACGCTGTCGCGCCGCCCGGTGGCGGTTTCGCTGTGGGAAGTGGAAGACTGGCGTCCCGAGCACGTTGCGCTGGCCGATGAGGCGCAGCTGTTCGTGGTGGCTCCGGCGACGGCGAACTTTCTGGCGAAGTATGCGCACGGGATCGCCGACGACGCGCTGACCACTTTTGCGGCGACGTTCGCCGGTCCGGTGCTGATCGCTCCGGCGATGAATCCGAAAATGTGGGCGCATCCGGCCTGCCGGGCGAACGTGGAGGAGCTGCGGGAGCGCGGAGTGGAGTTCTGCGGCCCGGACAGCGGGCGCGTCGCCTGCGGAGACGCCGGAACCGGCCGCCTGGCCGCCCCGGAAACGATTTTTGAAGCGGCGAAATCGCTGTTGAAATGCTGAAAACTCGATTTTAGCCCCTGTTTTTTAAAATTTATCGAAAAAAGTGGTTTCAAGCCGGGAATTCCGCCGGGAACGCATATATAATATAAAAGACGAAGGAGATGGTTAAGCGGATGTGCGCCGATGAAATCGAACGCCACACCGTCCGTGCAGACCGAAATTTATCTACGTGATTTGAAAATAGATTCGGAAAGGAATGCGGTTATGCAAAACCAGGAGTCATCTTTTGCGGCAATCAAAGATTTTCTCACCGGCGAAACTCTGTCCTCCCCGTCCTTCAGTTTCAGTACGGCGCTTTCCGGATTGACCCGGTTCATCGACTCGGGGAAGAGCGATGACCTGACTCCGGTTTCCTCCATCACCATCACTTCCACCGCGGCGACTTCCGACAGCGATTTCGCCGTCACTTCGGCGGCGGCCAAGTCGGGCGACATTCTGGTCGCCAACGCCATGCCTGAGGCCGAATATATGTACGGCTGCACCCCGACTGCCCTTGCCATGCTGCTCGGTTATTACGACCTCTACGGGTACGACGATCTCGGCTACTCGAATCTGATCGAAGGAAAGGTCAATATCAACTCCCGCGGAAGCGACGGCAACATTTACAACATGAACGAGTTCAACTCGGTTCTCGGCCGTTTTATCGCCTCTCCGGATTATGTGGAGTATTTCTTCGGCACTACCTCCACCGAAACCACGCCGGCGGAAGAACTCCCGTATGCGTTCGTCAATGGAGGGAAATCCTCGGGGGTTTCCGAGGTCAACGAGTCGATCTGGGACTGCCTCGCCGACTATCTCGGAACCAGCCAGTACTGGCGCGGGAACGAGAACTACGGAACTACGCTGTATATCAATGTCACTCTGCAGGATGTCCTCGATTTCTCCAACACGGAAACGATCACTTCCGGGTCCACCAGCCGGACCATCGACATTCATTATACCAGCATGCTGTACGGCCTGAATCTTTACGTCGAGTCGCGCGGCTATACGCTGGATGAACAGGCGACCGGCAATTATCTGGTCGATACCCAGGGCGGTTCCTTCACCTTCGAGGATTACATGGCCGAGATCGACGCCGGCCGGCCGGTCCTGATCAGCATCACCGGTCACTCGATGGTCGGTTACGGTTACAATGCCAATACCCGCGAGATCATTTTCGACGACACCTACTTCAGCGGCCAGCGGATGACCTGGGGCGGTTCCTACTATTACGCCGGACAATCCCGCGAACTTCTGATGATTACCCCGATCATTCTGGAGGGTGGCGAAACCGCCTATCCGATCGGCAAAATCATCGACATTGCTTACACGACAGCGGTCGCCACCGACCTCAACGTTCAGGTTGTCGATACCGGCAGCATCGTATGCGACAGCGCTTACGCCCTCCAGCTGACCAAGGAGGATCACGCGGTTTACCTGAGCGGCGGTGCGATCGCCGGCAGCAACAATGACTCCGGTGCGGCCATCATGTTCGGCACCGATATCGAAGCCCTGCAGAGCAGCCTGAACAATTACAAGGGGACGCTGGTCTTCAACGGTTCCCAGGTTGATCTCGGGTTTTCGATGGAAGCGGGGACCGGCGACAGTTCGAACGCCGCCGTCGTTGCCGGGCGGACACTCGACGTCTCCTTCAAAGGTTCCGCCGCGGGATCGGGCGCCGTTGCCGTTTCCCTCACCGGGGCGAACAACACGCTGCAGAACGCGGATGCGTTCCGGGGAGCTCAGATTCTGGCCATGAGCGGTAATTTCTCCGGAACAATCGATGTATCCACGGTTTATTCGAATATCAACCTGGGTGCGGTGACGACGCGGAGCAGTGCGCTCTATGCCGGAACCAGCCTGACCATTGAGGATACCTTTGCCGGGACCGTCACCGTTTCGACCCGGGTCGGTTCGACGAATGGAGAAATCGTGACCGCCAGCGGCCTTTTCTCCAAGGGCGGCATCACGGTTTACGGCAAGCTCAACGGCGATTGGACGATCGACGCGACCGGCGGGATGACCTCTTCCGTGGTCAAGGCGTACGGCGTTTCCGCCCCGACGGTTCTGATTGCGAATATGGGTGCGGGGATGGCGGTTTCCGCGTCGGGTTCTTCCGCGGAAGCCTACGGCATCTACGGCAGCACGAGTGTTGCCGTCACCGCTTATACCGGCAATCTGCTGGTCAGCGCCGTGGGAGCCGATGATTCCGGTACGGCCTGCGGCGTTTACAGCGCCGGAACCCTCACCGGTGCGTTCGGCGGAACCATCGTTGCCGACGGGCTGGGCGACTCCTTCGCCATCGCCGGAGTCGGCGCGGTGACGGTCACGGTCACCGGAACGCTGTTCTCCGGTTACTATGAGGATACTTCGGAGTTGGCGGCGCTGCTCTCCGATTCGTTCACGAATCGTCTTGCGCTGACGGACGCGGCGTCCGGGCGCGACGCCATCTCCGGCGGAGCCGGCAGTTCGGTCAGCCTGACCGGCAGCGCGGCCGTTTTCGGCGGAATTTCGCTGGAAGGAGCCGGCTCTTCGCTGACCCTTTCGGGGAATGCGAGCCTCTACGGCGATATCACCGCGGCGGATGACCTGAACCTGACCATTTCGCTGACCGGGACCTCGTTCAACCACAGCTTCATCACCTGCGACAGCACCGAGGGTCTCCCCTCGATCACGGTGAATGTTTCGAATGCGGCGGTCGGCACCTACCAGTTGATCAACTCGACCGACCTCACGGTCAATTCGATCACGCTCACCGGGAACTTCTCCTCCCAGAGCCTGAGCGCCGGTCAGAGCGTCGAGCTGAATAACCGGATTTACTCGCTCACCAGCAGCGGCAGCACGCTGCGCCTCAATATTTCCAAAGTTCCCGGCAGCGATCCGACGCCTGAGGTCGGCGTCCTTACGGTTCCGGATGTGCCGAGAATTTCGGTTGAAAACAATGTGGCGGTCTTTACCTGGAAGGCGGCCGAGGGGACGCGCGAAGTGCTCGGCTACCGGCTGGTGGTTGACGGCAACTACTATTTCTCCTCTGAAACCAGTTATACGCTGGCGCTCGCCGATGGAACCTACACCGTTGCGGTCCAGGCGCTGGATGACAAGGGAGCCTGGGGAGCCTGGACGAGTTCGCGCATCCTGGTCGTCGGGGATACCGAAAATCCGCTTCTCGCCGGTCTGCCGTATGCTTCGGTCGACGGGGCCGTCGCGACCGTGGAGTGGGGCGCGGGCTCCGACAATTCCGGCGTCGAGGGCTACCTCCTCCGGATCGACGGCAAGGAGTACACGGTTTACGACACCACCTATTCGCTGACATGCGGCGCCGGGACCCATACCTATTCGGTGCGGGCGTTCGATGCGGCGGGGAATCTCAGCACCTGGTCCGAGGCGCAGACGTTCGAGGTTGCGGATACCACCGCGCCGAAGTTCGGTTCGCTGCCGCAGGTCTCCATCGCCGACGGAATCGTCACCATCAGCTGGAAAGCCGCGACGGACGATGTCGCCGTGACCGGGTATAAGATCAAGATCAACGATGTGGAGACCGATCTGGGGAACGTCACCAGCTACTCCTTCGACGGCGAAGCGGGCGACTACACCTATCAGGTCAACGCATACGATGCTGCAACAAACAACGCCTGGACGACGGCGGAAACGTTCACCTTCTCCGAAGAGATGGGGAGCTCGGACACCACCGAACTGTTCTCCGGCCAGATCGGGGAGGATGCTCCCGAAACGACGTTCTCCGTCTCCCTCGACGCGGGGCTCTACCTGCTTCAGGGGGCGTTCGGCGACCTCAGTGCGAAGATTCGGATCGTCGATGCCAACGGCAAGACCGTCTATTCGGCCTCGGTCAAGAATGGGCAGCTCCCGGACAAGGGAATCCTGCTCGACGGCGACTATACGATCGTGGTGACCGGGAAGGTCCCCGGCGACTTTTCGCTCGCGCTTCTCGGCGACACCTTCGACAAGGGGAACAACGCCGACGACAACTACAAGACGATGAGTGCGGACGATTACTGGGTTGCGGTCGAAGATTCTCCGATCACACTGGTCGCGGACGACTGGGTCGGTTACGGCGATGCGATTGATTATCGCGGCCTCCTGTTCGATTATGCCGGGAAATACACGTTCTCGTTCACGGCGACCGACGCGGCGAAGCTGACCGTCTGGTCGATGAATGCGGACGGCGGTCTCAAGGCGGTCAAGTCGGTGTCGGTGAAAGCCGGTCAGGAGAGCGAAATCGCCGGCCTGCTGCTCAATTCCGGGCTTTACTACATTTCGGTCGAGTCGGGCACCGCGAAGAAGGGCGGCGGGGCGGATTACAGCGTCACGCTGACCGACGACAGCGTTTTCTTCACCAAGGGCAACAATAACGATGACACGTCGAAGGGTTCGGGCGAGTTGATTGTGCTCAATGAATCGATGTCGAATCCGATCGTCGAAGGGTGGGTCGGTTACGGCGACGCGGTCGATTACAATCCGATGATTGCCGTCTGGGACGGGAAATACACGTTCTCGTTCACGGCGACCGATGCGGCCAAGGTGACCATCTGGGCGGATAACGGAGACGGTTCGCTGAAGAAGGTCAAATCGGTGTCGGTGAAGGCGGGCCAGACGAATGAAATCGCCGGGCTTCTGCTTGACGCGGGTTCCTATTACATCTCGGTGGAATCGACGAACGCGAAGAAGGGCGGCAGTGCCGACTACACGCTTTCGCTTTCGGAAGAGAGCGTCTTTTTCACGAATCAGAACAATGACGACGACAACCCGCGGAGCCTTGCCGAAGCGTACCGCGTGACGCTCGACGGCAGTGACGAAACGCTGATTTCCGGCGACTGGGTCGGCTACGGCGATGCGGTTGATTACCGGGCGGTCACGGTGGATGCGGGCGGCGATTACCGCTTCACGCTCTCCGGTGCGACCGACAAGGTGAAGTTCACGCTTTACTCGGTCGACGCCGACGGCAAGCAGAAGAAGGTGAAGACGGTCGCGGTGGCGAGCGGCGAAGGCTCCTTCGAGGTGCTCGGGCTGAATTCGGAGACGAACTATCTGCTCGCCGTCGAATCGGCCACGGCGAAGAAGGGCGGCGGCACCGACTATTCGCTCGAAGTCGAATTCCTCAGCGGCTCGTCGTCGTCGGTGGAGGTTGCCGGCTGGCAGTTGGCGTCGGTGAATCTCGACAGCTACGAACAGCCGTCGCTCTCCGGTTACGCTTCCGATTCGGTGAGCGCGGTTTCCGCGACGCTGGAATCGAGCTGGATCGACGAGACGAAGAAGAGTCTCGCGCAGATCGCCTGACGCGGGAATCTGGTGGAGTGTTAATTTGAGAAAACGGAGTCGAACGATGAAAAAACTTCTGATGGCGGCGGTCCTTCTCGGTGCGGCGATGCTCGTGGCCGAAGACACGGTTCTGAAAACCTGGGATCTCTCCCAGGGCGGCCAGAGTTCTCTTTACAAGGAAAAGGGCGTGGACGCCAAAGGCGGTTTCGCCGACGGAGCCTATCGGGTCGAAGTTCTCAGGAATCTCGACAAAAAATCCGGCAACAACGTCCAGTTCTGGTGCAGCAGCAATCAGCTCAAGGCGGGAGTCAAGTACCGCGTCGACTTCACTGTCAAGGCCAGCAAGGATGCAAAGGTCACCGGCATGGTGATGCTGACCGCCAAGCCCTGGACCCGGGTGACGGGGAAAGAGGTTTCGCTCAAAGCGGGGGAAGCCGCCAAGGTTGCGCTGGAATTCACCCTCAAGGGCGATGCGTCGGCCACTTACCGGACGCCCGGCCTCTTCCTAGGCGAGGCGGAGCCCGGTACCGTCTTCGAAATCAGCGAAATCAAGCTCCTGGAAGTCAAATAATTCCCGGCCCTGGCCGGTATGCGGACGACAATGCGGTTTCGCGGCATGGATTCCCCGGCCGCAAACCGCATTGTTTTCATTTACAATTTCCGTAAACGGCACGGCATGGGAAAGCACACAATGCAACTTATGCCGTAAGTCGGCGTAGATTTACTGTAAGCGCAAGAAAGGAGTGGTTGCAACCATGTTGATAGACTGCAAGCATATTTTTCTATTGGGGCTGGTCATGATATCGGCCGGCAGTGGATGCTGCTTTACGCATGATCAAAGCGACTATCAAATTTTTGGGGGAAATGGATATCATGTAGGCCCCAATGGCTCCACTTTAGCAATTCTGGATGATCGTCAGTATTACGTTACATCCGATTTGGAATATGCGACAAGCAGAAAAGACGGATACTCGAGCCGTCCGTTAACAGTGACTCTCACGGTCAAAAATCGGTTGATGTTGAATACGAATGGCACCCCGACAACTGAAAGTTCCAAATTGGAAATTGCGGGTTCGCTGGACACAAAAGAAGTTGCCATTACTTTCTCTCCGGATAAGGACGGGATATCCGTTTTGCTCAAGCCTGCGATGAGTTTTTCCCGACATGATTCCGTCCAGCCGAACTATGCTGCGTCGCATTGTATGAACTTGGAAAAGGTTACTTGGCAAGATATTCCCATAGACGGTTGGCTCTATGGCATTATGTACCTGTACTACAACAATGGTCCGGATATCATTGATGCAAACGGGAAAGCCGTACGTGTGGTGTATGTAATCCCCAAGTATAAGTTGGGGGTGAAGGTCAGGAAGTGGGTTGGCGAAAATGATACGGAAAAGCTTCAATCGTTAGAGAACTGGATGGGCGGTTTGGTAAAAAACAGGGATTTGGAAGCGCTGGGAAACTATGAGACCGCGTCTCCGGCTTTATGAGGGGAATGCGTGAATAGAGATGAACAGGTTAATAGGTAACCATGAACTTGTTCCGATGAGGGAACATACTTTGTTGTTTATAGGTTATTCAATATGATTTTGCATGCGGCATTATCGGTGGGCAAGACGTGGTTTCTGTTCTTTTTTCTGGTGATTCTTTCCTTTGACTTATTTGGCGGGGGAAAGGGGGCGGCGACGGAGCAAATCGAAGTGATTGCCGGGGAATGGGACGAGGTCAATGATGTCAGGAAGCTTTATGACACCCCGGTGGGCGCGGTTTATGAATTCGGACTGAGCCTGTCATGGAACTGCACTCCCTATTTCGAGTCCAGTACCAGGCAGATCGGAGCCCGTGAGCACGAGACGAATTGCAAGTGCGACATTTGCCGGAAAATGCGTTCCGGCATCAAGGGGGTTCTCCTGGCCAGTCTGGGAAAGAGGGCGCTCAAACGAAAACGGTTTGTCGTACTCGACTTCAAAATCCGGGCATTCCCCGCGATCGCATCCAATCAGACCTCCTCGTTCCAGTTTCAAATCGTGCGGAGCGGCGAGACTAAAATCAAATCGAATTATGGCGATGTCACCGGGATTCTCTTTTCCGGTTCATCGCTGTTGCGGAGCTTTTCCACGGAATTTATACAGCCTCCGAATTTCTGGATCATCAGGACGGAGGGGTTCCCGTACAGACCGGATTTCGGCTTGTACTCCTGCCGGATTATTTTCAATACCTACACCGGGAATAACCTGACCGTGATTCGAAATGGATACCATGTGATATTCCTTCAGCCGGAAGCTCCCGCGCCCCGCTTGCCGATTGAAATCAACTCCCTCGGAATCATCAGTCAGAACCGGGGCGGAGACAAAGGGAATCGCCGTGAATATCTGGAGATTTCGTCGCCCGTCATTTATCGGTTCAACTCGGAAGCGCTGCTGCAGGAGCTTCCGGCGCAGGATGTCGTTGCCTATCCCTACGACGCCTATCTGTTGAAGGATTCGAAAGACAGGCCGGTTCCGGCCGGGCAGGAATGGCGCAAGGTGAAGGGCAGCAAAAATCCGGATCTCCAGTACGCCTATGCGCTGCGCTGGCTGTACGGCGATGAGTGCAATCCTTCCCGGGCGATCGACTTGCTGGAGGAGGCGGCGAAGGAAAAACACGCATTGGCCGACTATGAGTTGGGCGTCTGCTATTACCGCGGTTACGGAGTGACGCCGAACGAAAAAAAGGCGGATCGATACCTCAAGGAGGCCGAGACGTTCGGATATTCCAAAGCGGCCGTATTGCGAAGCATGATCTTCTGGGAACAACACAACCGTCCCAAGTTCTATGAACGGAAGAGCTGGAATGATTCAATGGCTGAAATGATCGAGGATTCCGGGCAATTGATCGAGCATGACAATTCGGTGTTTTTCTCATTTTTCAGCGATGTCCAGGGGCATCTTATCTTCGAATATTCGCCGAAACGGTTCCATCTCGGCTTCTGGGTGCGGCACCGGCATCTGTTTATGAATTTCCCCGATGCCGATGAGATTGTCGGGCGGCATATGGAGCAGAACCGGAACTCCGGGTACATCCCCGCCTATCTGACGGAGGCGCAATATCTGGAATTCCGGAAGAAGGACAGGAAGGAGGTGATCCGGTTGCTGCGGATGGGGTCCAATGCCGGTGACCTGGAATGCCGGTCCAAGCTGCTGCTCGTGCTGGCGGAAGCCGGTGAATTGCCGAAGGAGATGTTCAACGCGGAAAACGACCTGCTGCTCTCCGACGATCCGGTTTATCTCATGTTCGACTATGCGTTGAAGCATCCGGGCGAACCCGGAATCGCCGAACTTCTGGCGGCCGACCGTGAGGGGGCGGCGCGAATCTGGGCACGAAAGAGTTCCGCCGAGGCCGGATACCTGTCGGCGCTGCTGACCTGGAGCCGGGTGTATCCATACAGGCACCGGCATGGCGTTCCGCACCGCCGGAAAAAGGTGGGTGATTCCGTGGAGATGGAACAAATCGCCGCGATGAGGCGGGACGAGGAAAATGCGGCGGCCGCCGGGTTTGAACAACTGAAAATCGCGGCGAAGGCGGGAATCCCGTCCGCCATGTATCTGGTTGCCAGGCAGTACGGGAATTGCGACTATCCGGCGGACGATGAAGTGACCTCCGACTTTCTGGCGAAGCTGGCGGGCGAGGCGTGGATGAAAAAGGCTGCGGAGGCCGGACACGCCAAAGCCCGTTTCCAGATGCTGCAGTGGGAATCGAAAAAAGCGATGATCGGCAGGCTGGAACAGATGCTGCCGGAAGTCGAAGAGTTTTGCCGCATCAATTATTCTCCGGCGTTTCTGCTGAAAGCGGAGATCCTGGATCGGCTGAACCGCAGCGCCGAGGCCGTCGCGGCTTATGAAGCGGCGGCTTCCCGCGGCGAGTATCAAGCGTGGCGAGTTCTTGCGCTGAAGCAGGAGAAGCTTAAAAAAGAGAGCGACGCAAACGAGTTGTGGAAAAAATTCATCGCGGCGGACCGGGAACATCGGCGGCAGGATCGCTATGACGTTTTTTATCCGCAAATCAAAATCGATACGAAACTTCAGCCGTGGATGATGTCCCCCGATGAAATTCAGCAGTATCGGGAACGGCTGGAGAAGATTGTCGGTGTTGAGATTATGGATGATTGAAGGATACGATCCCGGGATTCCTCCCGGTGTCGCTTGATATTCGCATTGGCCTGTCTGGCGGGGAATCCGGCGGACTTACAGAAAGAGGCGAACTGATGAAATTTCATGCGTTGCTGCTGTTGTCGGCGGTCCTGTGTTCAAGCTTTCCCGGTCATGCCGAAGAGCAGCCGGTAACGCGGCGGGTCATAATCAACCCGAACACGACGCCCCGGAGAGGGGGGCTCCCGCCCAGCCTGAGTGAATCCGGCAACTACTTCGCCTGCGGAACCCGGCGGTTCATCCGGCTTCCCGGGACGGTGTCATTGCAGGTGGACCAGGCTTGCCGTCTCATGCCGAGGCTGGAAAAAGCCGCGGCGGAGCTTTTGAGTGAAGACGGGAAGGTCAGCAATGTTCTCAATTTGCCGGCGTGGGGAGCTGTTTACGCCAATCTTCCGCAATTGTCCGGGCGGCCCGACATTGTCGACCGGAACACCCCTGTGTACGCGCTGGCATTGCTCTTCGTCCAGCGTTACGACGAGGCGGCCGAATCCGCGCGGAAGGGATTGGAGCGGAAGCCGGACGATTATGGCGCGACGATTCTGCTCGGCCTGCTTTCCACCCGGAAGAAGGAGTATTTCCCTTACCTCGAAAAGGCGTTCGCCGTCAATCCGGTGAAGAGCATCCGCCTTGTCGACTGGCACTGCGACAATCTCGATCTGCTCGCCAAATTGCCGGAGGAGTGGGATTTTATCGATGCCTACATCCGGCTCCTGACCCGGTACCGTACCGCTTTACAGGGGAGGGACCTTTCGCAGATCACCGCGACCCGGCTTCTGGACGCCATTCGACAAACGTGTTTTGACGGGCAGCGCCATGTCAAACCGGAATATGCGGATATCGAAACGGAGCTGGTGGAATTGGAGCAACGGTTGATCCCCTCCCTTCAGCCCCCCAAAGATGCGCCGGTTCTCCCGGCGCCCAAAGGAGATCATGGGAATGAATAAAGTGATCGGCTCGACCGTTCTTTGCCTGTGGGGCTTGTGTGTTCCGTATACGCTTGCCCAGTTCCACGCCTATCGGGAACTGGGTGTCGATGCTTCCCTTTGTTTCGTCGCGGTCTGCCTGATCCTTTCGGCGGCCGTGGCGGCCAACGGCGTGATTTTTTTCGTTCGGAATCAAGGCGCGGCGGTGAAATTTTTCGTCAATGTCGTATTGACTGTTCTGTTCCTTTTCTTCACCGTGCTGCCCGCGTCCCTGATCGTTTACAAAATGTAGGCTGTCGCTTATTTTTTGACCTGATAACGTTTGGTCGCCGGGTCGAAAACCAGCTTGTCGCGATTCTCGCTGTACCAGTTCTGGAGTTTTTCCGCCTGGAGCGGCTGGCCGGTCGCCAGTGCGAGGAAAATCAGGATGTCGTCGTTGAAATAATCGTTCGGCGTCCGGGTGCAGAATTTATTGATCAGGTAGCCGAATGCTTCGAGGTTTCCGCGACGGGCGGCCTGGAGTGCGAGCGGCTGCAGCATCCAATTCTGGCTGTTGAAACGCTGACTTTCCCAGGCCTGATTGATGAGGTCGGTGGCGTTGACGCCGGGCATCTTTGCGAGATCGTCGTAGAGGAAGAAGAGATTCGGCTGCACAATAAAGGCCTGGATCAATTGCTTGCGGTCTTCGTCGTTTTCCACCAGCTCGATAATCTCTTTCTTCTGGTTCTGGATTGAGAATGCCCGGCTGCCGGCCATGACGGCGAATATCTCTTTCTTGATCTCCTTTCCCCATCCGTTTTTGAGTATCGGAACCAGCAGCTCCGGTTGTTCCGCCAAAGCTGCCAGCGCGGTTTTCTTGTCGGCGGGGCCGACCAGGTCGGGGAGCGCGTAGATCAGATGATAATTGCGCGGCTGGCCGGAAATTTCCGGCAGCAGTAGGCTCAGATGGCCGGGGCCGATCTTGCGGTACATGGCGACCTGCGGATTATCGGAGCTGAAACTGTTCTGCCCGGCGGAGGCATCTGCAATCGCCGCCAGATAGCTTTTGATTTGCTCATCGGTCGGCTTGTCGGGCAGGGGCGGGATGGCGGCGAGCTTGGCGGGATCGGCCTTGTACATGCCGGTCCGGATGATATTTTCGCGCTCCGATGTCCGGCTTTTCTTCAGGTTGTCTCCGAGCTTGTCGATGGACGTGCTGATTGCATCGAGATGGCGGATAATCTCCTCCTGGGCGGCGGTTGGGCGATCGTTCTGGCAACCGGCAAGGAGCAACAGTGACGCGGCGAAGCAGAGTGAATATTTCATGATCGGGAATCTCCCTTAGTGGTTGGTGGAATCGAGGCGGTAACAATGAGCCGCCGGATCGAAGCGAAGTTGATCGCGGTGAGCCTGGTACCAATCGGAAATTTCCCCGGGAGGAATCTTCGAGGCATCCGGCAGGAGCTGGATCATCACCTTTTGGCGATACTTCCGGGTATTGGCGTTGTCAAGTTCCGGCAGGGCGAGCAGCTGTCCCAGCGCCTCCGGCACACCGCCCCGGGCAGCGGTTTCAAGCAGCCTGTAGCGCTGTTGGGGATCACTGGCAGGCAAATCTTTCTGGCCCTCCCACAACTTTCTGAATTTTTCCTGTCGGGCAACCGGCTCAAGACCTTCGAGCGACTTGTTGAAGACCAGCATGAGGAATGGTTTGGTATAGCTCAACTCGATAAGCTCATCCCAGACTTTCGGATCTTCGGCGAGCATCGGCAAATAGGGATAGACTGGGAAGTGGACCCCCCAGCCGGTATTTTTGCGCGCCGCCTCGAGAATTGCCTTTCTCACATCCGCTTCCGGTTCGAGGCCGACATAAGGCAGCAGGGTCATCAGTTTCGGCTGATCAGGGAGGCTCTGCAGCACCTCGGCACGGTCTTGCGGCGTCACCAGGTCGGGAAGGCATTTGCGGAAATAATAATTGTTGAGATAGGGGGCAAGCACGACGGTGAACCCCGGTCCGATCTGCTTGATCATCGCATGTTGCGGATCATCGGAGGAGAAGGAATTCTGTTTTGCGGAGAGGTCGAAAATCGCTTTGGCATAGGCGGCCACCTCGGCTTTGGTCGGTTTCTCCGGGAGCGGCTTGATCTCTGCGAGCGCCTCGCGATCGGCTTTGCGGAATTCTCTTTCTGCGGGGCTGCCCGGCTTGGCGGGCGGCGGCATCTGTGCTTCGACGATTTTGCCCAGCTTGGCGTCGATTTCAGCGAGTTTGGCGGCGACGGCATCATCGTATGGATTGGATGTGCTGCACCCGGCAAGGAGCGCCGCCGTCGAAACCGCCGGCAGCAGGCGAAGCCATGTACGCATCGGGAACCCTCCTTTTTCATTGGTCGGTCAGAAAGATTGTACCAGATTATTATATTCCCCATAAAATCGTTTGTCAAATGCGGAATCGCGGAAGAATGGCATCTTACGACAGATATTCCCGTTTTTTTACTTTTCGCAATTGTCGCAGTGGAGCATTGATCCGGTTTGACTTTTCGGGCGAATCCGTATATATTGCAGCAAAGCGGACACATCGGGGGGTGGGCGACTGCTCTCCCTTTTTTTATGGTTGAAATGGAAGAAAACAATCTGGCCAGGCGTTACCTGGTATTTACATTCGGAATCATCCTCAATGCCACCGGCATCGCCGTCACTACCGGGGCCGAACTGGGAACCACGCCGATTTCCAGCCTGCCCTATGTGCTGTCGCTGGCGTTCCCGCTGAGTTTCGGCACGTTCACTTTTATCCTGAACATCCTGATGGTGCTGGCGCAGGCGGTGCTGCTGCGCCGGGAGTTCCGCAACATCCAGTACCTCCAGATTGCGGCGGCGGTGGTGTTCAGTGCGATCATCGACATGGTGATGCTGGTGATGCGGATAATTCCGATCACCGGATATGCGGAGCGTTTCGGGCTGCTGCTGCTCGGCAGCGCCATGCTCGGCGTCGGCATCTGCCTCGAAGTCTACTGCAACGTGATGTACATTCCGGGGGAGGGGCTGGTGAAGGCGATCTCCCACCGGGCGGACAAGGAGTTCGGAGTCATCAAGATCGTCTTCGATGTCACGCTGGTCTCCTCGGCGCTGATCGCCTCGCTCTTCTTTATGAACGGAATCGCCGGGCTGCGCGAAGGGACGCTGTTCAGCGCGCTCACCGTCGGGTTGATGGCCCGGTTTTTCATCCGCCACCTGCGGGTGATCGAGCGCTGGATCAACGCCGTTCCGCAGGAGGACGATTCGCTGCCGTAGCCGGTGACGCCGGATCGGTAAATGCATTTGACTTTTCGGATGAATTCGTATATATTTCATCAAAAGCAAACAGGACGGAGGCAGGGGAGTTGTTCCCTGTTTTTTTATGGCTGAACGGAAAGAAAAAAATCTGGTCCGGCGTTATCTGGTGTTCACCTGCGGGGTCATTCTGAACGCCTCCGGCGTCGCCGTCATCACCAGCGCCGGCCTCGGGACCACGCCGGTCTCCAGCCTGGCCTATGTGCTGTCGATGCTCTTTTCGCTGAGTTTCGGCACATTGACCCTGTTTATGAACGTTCTGATGGTGTTTTTGCAGGCGATGCTGCTGAAACGCGAGTTCCAGTTCATCCAGTATCTCCAGGTGGCGACGGCGCTGGTGTTCGGCGTAATCATCGACGCGGTGATGATGATTCTGCGGATGTTCCCGGTCGATAATTACGTGGAGCGCTTCGGGCTGCTGCTGGTCGGCAGCGCCCTGCTTGCCATCGGCATCTGCTTCGAGGTCTATTGCAATGTCATGTACATTCCGGGGGAGGGGCTGGTGAAAGCGCTCTCGCTCCGGATGAAGAGGGAATTCGGCATCATCAAGCTCTGCCTCGATGTCGCGCTGGTCTGCCTGGCGTTGACCGTCTCGTTCTTCTTTTTAAGCCGAGTCATCGGGCTGCGCGAGGGAACGCTGTTCTGTGCGCTCACCGTCGGGCTGCTGGCCCGGTTCTTCATCAAAAAGTTGCGGGTGATCGAGCGCTGGGTCCACGCCGCCCCGCAGGAGAACGATTCGCTGCCGTAGTTGGGCTCGGCGTTACGGAAGCTGCCTTCCGTTCCGGTCGTAGAGTGTTGAGCCAGATCCGAACGACGGAATATTCCACGAAATATCGGAGAGGAAGAACAGGTGGACGGCTTTGCCGGAATAGTCCGCCTGAATCTGGTTCTGTTCGATGGTGTCCTTCCAGTTTTCGAAGTTCGAGATGAGGAGAAGCCGGAACGATTTCCCTTTCAGCGGAGCGAGGTTGACCGTGCTTCGTTCTCCGCTCCGGGCCAGGATGATTTTCAGGGACTTCAGCTGATCCATCGAGCGGCAGAACTCCAGCCGGTTATCCATGATGGAGAGGGCTTTGAGATTCAAGCCGGAAAGATCGCCGAGGTCGGTCCGGAAGTTGAGCGGCTTCCCGTTCTCATCGTCGATTCGTCCCAGGCAGAGCATTTCCAGCGAGGAAATTTTGCCGATCGACCGGAACGGCGGTTCCCGGAATCGGCACTGCATCAATACGAGGTTTTGCAACGGCAGTTTTTCGAGGAATGCGGCGGATTCCATGCCGACATTGATGAGCGCCAGTTCCCGCAGATCCTTTCCGTTCAGGGCGGCAAAATCGGCGTCGGTCCCGCGATATCCCAGCAGATGCAGGGTTTTGAGCGGCATATCGCTCAACAGTTCCAGCCGGAAATTCGAACCGCGCGGGACTCTGAGCCGCAGGGATTCGAGCTTGAGCTTTTTCAGGAAGTCATAATTTTTGACTTGGGAGGCGTCCAGAGTAAGTTCCTTCAGCGGGAGCGTTCCGAGAATATTCAAATCCTCCACTGCCATCGCATTCAGCGTCAGGGTTTGAAGAGGACTCCCGGCGAGGAAGTTCAGGTCGGCGCCGTCGTAATTGCGGATGGAGAGTTCCTCCCACGGTTTTCCGGCGAGGGTGGAGTAATCGAGATCGGCGGAGCTGACCCAGGTGATGTGCATCCTCTTCAGCGACGGCAGCCGCGGCGACAGACGGAGGATTTTTCCCGGAACGGACGGCTTCGGAGGCTGGGAAAGTCGGAATGTCCGTGGCCGGGAAAGGGGTTGCTCATCGTCGGACATCGGGATCGTTGTGTTCAGATTCAGCTCTTCCAGTTGCGGCAGGTCCAGCTCCTTCAGCCCGGAAATTTCGCCGGTGAGGGTCATCGTTTTCAAATGTTCGAATCGGGTTCCGTCCAGTTTCAGCAGCGGCAGGGCCGCAAAGTTCAGCGTCTGCAATTGCGGATAGTTCTTCAGCTCCGCCAGTCGCAGGGGGGCCGGGAAATGGATATAATCGGAATTTTCACGAAATGGCGGGCGCTTTCCGTCCGGGATGCTCTCCGCCTCGGGGAACAAATTGAAATAGAACGCGTTTTCCCGGCGTCCCTTCTGCAAATGGTCATAGGTGAAGGCAATGACGTCGCCCTGCGGATCGATCGTTTTTTCCAGCCCGACGGTTTTCTGACGGGTTTCCGTTTCGGCATGGAGCGAAAGCGCGAGAGACAAGGCGAGAAGCCGGAAGCATTGTTTTACGGCGTGCGGCATAATCCACATCTCCTCTTTTCCGTAAAAAAATATATCCGGCTTCCGACGAAAAGTCAAATGCGGATTCGCTTCGCTGACAGCTTGGCGCAGCCGCAGGCGGCCTCTTCGCGGTCGGGGCGGAGCGTCGGCTCCAGGCCGAATTGATTCCGGATCGCCCGCTGGATGCAGCGCACCCGGCGCACGCCGTTGCCGCTGCATATGATTCGCGTCCGCCCCGCGAACGCGCCTTCCGGGAAGCCGCTTTTGAGGTTGCGGACGATTCCTTCCGCCAGCGCCGCCGCGAGCGTTCCCGGCGTGAGGTTCTCCGGCGTGATTCCGCCGATCGAGCCGCGCCGTTTCGGGTCGTGCCGTTCGCCGAGGAAGCTCGGGATCGTCGTCAGTCCTTCCGGCGGTTCCGCCATTCCCATTTCATCGAGCCGGTCGAGCAGTTGCGGCAGCGGCGGAACCTCCGCTCCGAACGCCGCCAGCCAGCGCGCGGTCGTCTCGCCCAGCCAGGAAAAGGCGCGCCCGCCGCAGAGCGGAGCGGCCACCACCAGAACCCGGCCCGCGGTGAACGGGCGGAGCTCCAACTCGGGAATCCCGGCGAAGCTGCCGCTCTCCTCTTTTGGAATCACCAGCGAAAGCTGCGACCCGGTGCCGATGGTGAGGAAGATTTCGCACTCGAACTCGCCGCCGCAGTCGAGGATCGACGCCTGATTGTCGCCGATTGCCACGGTGACCGGAATGCCCGGCGGCAGGCCGAGTTCGGCGGCGACGGCTTCGGAGAGACCTCCGGCGACGGACCCGGTGGAGCGGATTTCCGGCAGCAACCGTTCCGGGATGCCGAGCGTTTTGGCCGCCGCAAAATTCCAGTTTCCTGTGTTGGCGTCGTAGAGTCCCCACGAAGCCGCGTCGGTCGGGTCGGTGACCGGGCGTCCCGCCCCGGTGAGGAGGCGGACCAGCGCGTCGCCGATGGTGGACGCCGCCTCGCATTCATCGAGTTTGCCGTGTTCGGCCAGCCACGCCAGCGTGGTCCCGCCGAAGCCGTCCCGCAGCGGGCAGCCGGTTTTGCGGCTCCATTCGGCGGCGCATTCTCCGGCGCGGCGGTCCTGCCAGGTGACCAGCGGGAACATGGTTTTCGCGTTCCAGCCGGTGACCGAGTGCATCTGCCCGGTGACGCCGATGTTTGCGACTTCGCGGCGCAATTCCGGCGGCAGTTCCCTGATCAGCTGGAAGGCGGTGTTGAAAATCATCTGCGGATTCTGCTCGGCGTATCCGGCGGGCGCGGCGAGCCTCGCGTGGTGCGATGCGGAGCGGGTGGCGAGAACCTCGTCCCGTTCGAGATCGAGGAGGATCGCGGCGGCTTTGGTGGTCCCGAGGTCGATTCCAAGTGCGATGGGCATAACGGTAAATCTCCTTCATCCGAAAATGGTTGCGGAAACATCATTTTTCAGGAGCTCCGCAAAATTTCGCAGAATCTCCATAGACGGCGGCTCGACGCCCTCCGTCGGATTCGCCCGGTCCAGCGCCCGGTATTTCGGGTCGGCCAGATGGTGTTGACGGAGCAGTTCGACCGAGAGGGTTCCATCCGGGCGCAATCCTTTCAGCTCGCGGCAGAAATCGGCGAGTTCGCGCTGCCGCTCCGGCGTGTCGTTGAGCCCGGTCACCACCGGAATCCGGATTCGCAGGTCGGGCTGATTCTTCGCCGCCAGCCGCAGGTTTTCCTTCAGCAGCGGCAGCGAAACGCCCACCCGCCGCTTTGCGAGTTCCGGGTCGAGCGTCTTGAGATCACAGAACAGCAGGTCCACCCGGCCCGGCAGGTAGGCGAATTCCGTCGTCGCCGCGTTGCTCTCCACCGCCGTGTGAAACCCGTCGTTGCGCAGCAGGTCGAGGCAGGCCAGCAGTTCGCCGATCTGAAGCGTCGGCTCGCCGCCGCCGAAGGTGACGCCCGAAAGCAGGTCCCGCGCCTCCCGCGCCTCCTGCAACACCTCTTCCGGCGTGATTTCACTGCCCGCGAGTTCGAAGGCCGGATTCCGCCAGACCCGCACGCAGTCGAAGGTTTCGCATTTGCGGCAGAGTTCGCGGTTCAGCGTTCCTTCCGGACCGGGTGCGCCGCAGGGGCAGCACTCCGGCATCCTGTCCCGTTCGGGGTGGTAGAGCAGCTCCCGGCGCGGCGAAATACTCTCCGGCGACCCGCACCAGTCGCAGCGCAGATTGCACCCTTTGAGGTAGTAGATCAGCCGCGTGCCGGGGCCGTCGAATCCCTCGCTCCATCCCCGGTGGAAGATCAGCATGGCCGGAGCACCTCGCCGGTAAAGCGCCGTTCGCCCGCCTTCCAGTTTGTTCCGCTGCGGCGCTGCTTTTCCAGAGCAGCGAAGCAGGCCGCCGCCATTTTGCGCATCGGCTGGCGGTAGCTGACGATTCCGGCGGCGACCGCTTCGGCGGTCCCGTCCACGCTGTACAGCCGGCAGCCGGGCGGCAGCAGCGGAGCCGCCGTCAGCGCCAGCGGATCGTTGACGCAGAGAATCGCCTTGCGGTCTTCGGCGCGGAAGAACTCCGTCATATCCTGCGGCGAGGCGATTTCCACGACGGAACTCTCCGGTTCGCCGCTGAATTCGAGGAAGGCTTTGCGCCGTTCCCGGTTGGAATCGACGTCGAGAGCGGTGTCGAAGTAGGCGAAGCGGTCGAAGCCGTCGGCGCGGGCGGCGTCGAGGAGCGCGCGGATTGCGTCGCGGTTGTCGAGCCCCACGTAGTCGGCCACTTCGCCGGGAAGAATCCGGTCGAAGAAGATCAGGCTCACCCCCAGCACCCGCAGCCGGGTGACCAGTTCGAAGTCGAGTCGCCGGTCGAGCCCCCAGACCACCAGGTTGCGCACGCCGTTCGCCGCCAGCCGGAAAATGGCGCGGTTCTGGGCGTTGCCGTCGCTGGAATCCGGCTCGAGCAGCACCATCGCGTTGCGTTCGGCCGCCTCGGAGCAGAAGGTTTCGAGGAAGACCCGGGCGAACGGGTCGCGCAACGGAACCACCGCCGCCACCGTCCGGATCTCTTCGCCGACGTTGTTGAAGGTGTCGGCGACGGTCGTGCCGCTGCGTTTGCGCCGGATGATGATCCCCGCCTGCTCCAGTGCGCCGTAGGCGCTGCGCACGGTCACCCGGCTGGCGTTGAAGCGCTCCGCCGTCTCCTGCTCGGTCGGGAAGCGTCCGCCGGGCGAAAAGCGTCCGGCGAGAATGTCGGCGATCAGCTGCTCGCGGATGCGGTCGTTGAGGAGTTCCATATTATGCCGCCTCCGGGTCGAGCCGGGCGATGATGTCGGTCTGAATCGCCGGTGAAAGATCGAGGAAGTTGACGAACGTGCCGTGAATCCGCATGATGTAGATGCCGTTCGGCGCGTATTTCTTCGGGTTCGCCAGCACCTGGCGAAGTCCGGTCGCCGAGTCGATGTTGAAATAGACGTAGAACGGCGCGTTTTCCGGAGCCGGATCGCCGTAGCGGAAGAGCGGCCGGATGATCTTTGCGGCCATCTGCTCCATTTTCGCGCCGGTGTCGGCGGCGTTCCGGAACACCTCCGGCGAGAGGCCGATGTGCGAGGCGTAGCCGCCGCGGTAGAGCCGGTAGTCGAGCTTGCGTTGGGAGAGCATCCGGTTCAGCCGCCCGGTGGTTCCTGCTTCGGGGCGGGGGTCGATGCCGTAGCCGAGCATCTGCCGCGCGTTGCGGCCGTCCGGCGTGGCGCCGACGTGGCAGCCGTAGAGCAGATGGGTGCTCGGCGTCGAGAAGTCGGGCAGGAAGGGATTCCCGGCCGGATTCCGCAGCTCTCCGATCCGGCGGCAGACTTCGGCGTTGATCCGGACCGCGACGGCGTCCGGCTCCTCGAGGTTGTTGCCGTACTTCGGCTGCGCCGCGAGGAAGGCGTGGAGAGCGTCGGCTTTTGCGAAGTCGGAGGAGAGCGCTTTCAGCAGTTCCTCCGCCGTGCCGATTCCGGCGGCGAGATAGTGCTTGACGGCAGTCAGCGAATCGGCGACCACACTCAACCCGTGCACCAGACAGCCGGAGGCGTGGTAGCGGACGCCGGGGTGTTTCGCGTCGCGCATGTCGCGCCCGGATTCGAGGCTCCCCATCAGCGCCGAGGTGAACGGCACCGGCTGGGTCGCCAGGAGCGCGGTGCAGCCGTTGGCCGCCTTCTCCATCTCCGGCAGCAGATAATCGAGCTGGCGGAAGAAAGCGGTTTCGAGATCGGCCAGCACGGCGGAAGCGTTCTCAAGCCCGAGTTCGCGCCAGGAGAGCCCGAGCTTCCGCCCGGTCAGCGCCGAACGGCCGTCGTGGAGCGTGAGTTCGAGCGTCTTGGCCAGATTGAGCCAACTGTTGGTGGTGTTGCCGCTCTCTTTGCCCATGATGAGCGGCTCCTGGCATCCGGCGATCGAGTAGTCGGCCAGGTCCGCCTCGGCGATCCCTTTGGCGCGCAGGACGGGGAAGAGCATGTCGTCGTTGAACAGCGACGGCGTGGAGTGTCCCGGCGTGAAGAAGAAACTCCCCAGCGCGGCGTAGAGTTCGGGCGGCGTGTCGCGGTGCAGTTTGACCGACAGTGCGGGCTGCGGATTGTTCGATTCGCGGAAGGCGTCGAGCACGGCATAGGTCATCGGGCTGGTGAGGTCGTTGCCCGCCGCGTCGCGTCCGCCGACCATGACGTTTTGCGAAATCGCCCAGCAGCGGTCGCCCACCATCAGGAAGGCGAGGAAGTGGCGGACCAGCGCCGCCGCCTCTTCGCGCGGACACTCTTTGCGGTACGGTTCGAGCATCCGGTCGAGGTTGCCCACCGAGAAGGCGTAGGGATTCGGGGCCTGCTCGAGACACATCGCCTGCCAGAGCAGCGCGCAACTCTGGACGGCCTCGTGAAGGTTGGCGGCTCCGTCGGCCGGGACGCGGCGGCAGTTGGCGGCGATCAGCTTCAGCCGTTCGACTTCGGCGGCGTCGCCGGAACGTTCCGCAATCAATTCATCGGCGAGTCCGGCATAGCGTTTGGTCAGAATTTTGGCGGCGTCGAGGGCGCGGCGGAAGGGCTTTGCTCCGGCGAGTCCGTCGATGCCGTGCGCCAGCACCGGGCGCAGGTCGGGGATGGTGTGGCCGGTCACCGGTTCGACGAAGAAGGCGACCTCCTCGGTCAGTCCGCCGGTCTGGGCGTAAACCTCTTTCAACTTGCGCGTGTAGGCGGCATTGGCATAATAACTGCGCACCCGCTCGATGCGCTCGGCGGGGAATTCGGCGTCGGGCTGCATGTCGTTGTAAATGGCGACCGGGTCGCAGTATCCGGCGAAGGTTTCCACCCGGAACGCGGGGTTGATGAGAGCGTAGCTCGGCGAAAACGCCTCGTCCTGGGTTCCGGCGATGGCGCTGCCGCGGGGAATCGAGAGCGGCAGGCGTTCAACGCAGGCGCACAGGAATTCCGGACGCCCGTCCACGGTGTCGGGGTCTTTGCCGGCCTTGCGGAACTCTTCGCGGACTTCCATTCCGATCTCCTGCCAGCGGAACCAGCCGGTCAGCCGTTTCTGTTGGAACTTGGCGGCGAGCACCTGTTCCAGCCCGGCCCGGAATATTTCCTCTTTTTTCATCTCATCCTCCTTGCGAAGTGATTGTTTTGATGTTATAATGTATTATACAATGATACAATTAAAAAATCAACCCCGAATCACGGAAAAACGGGGAAATTGCTGAAAACGGGACGTGGGTTGTCTGCGGCCCTTACCCGGCACCGGCACCCTGCCGGTCGGGTTCCAAGGGCGAAGCGCCTTGGCCGCCGG
>CAYSZM010000048.1:0-14109 GCA_964435365.1 uncultured Victivallis sp.
ACAGCCGTCTTTCGATCTCCTCGTCGATCCTGAACACGCGGGTTCCGCTGCCGATACCGCCGCTCACGCTGACCGATATCGGCGAAGGCAAGAGCTTCGGCGAAACCATCGACGAGTTCTCGACTGCGGTGCTCAGCGCGATCATGGACGCCGCATCGAAGTCGGGCCTCAAGAATGTCGGCGACACTCTTTCGGAAGCCGGCAAAAACATCGGCGAATCGCTGAAAGGAAGCGGAGACACCCTGAGCGAAGCCGGTAAAAACATCGGCGACACGGTCAAGGGGCTGTTCAAGTAACCGGCGATCCCCCGAACGCAAGCGGGAAACCCCACCTCGGGGTTCCCGCTTGATTTGTGTCTGGATGCCAATCCCTCGAAACAGAGAAGCGAAATGAAGTTTATAAAAGCAGTCATACCGGTTTTGTTTGCGGCCGCAACCGTCCATGCGCACGGCGTGATGTCGGCCGGATTATTCGACGATCGCGTCGACTGGTGAACCTCTCCTGGAAATCCGGATGGAAAAACCATTCGAACGGCGGCGGTCTTCAAATCGGCCTTTGCAACCAGAGCGAATCCGGCTTTCAAATCGGGCTCATCAATTACAATTCGAACTCCTGGCTGCCGTGGTGCCCTCTGATCAACTGGTCCATCTCCTCCGCTCAAGACGACGCGTATTTCCCTGACCCGAGAAAATACCGGCCTGCCCCGATGAGATACATTCCAGCCGAGTAATTCGCAGCAAAAGCGCTCTTCCCGCTTTATTTCGACGGAATTTTTCATTCCTCTATTGACAAATGAAGCACTTCTTGTCATAATATCAATATAGTGCTATTTAAGATGATTCAATCGAGGACGCTCATGTCACAGAAATATGAAGAAATCAAATCGTTCCTGAAGGAAGAGGCGCTGAAGCCGGAGTCGCGGATGCGGATGCCGACGATCGCCGAATTGATGCAGCGGTTCCGCGCCTCGCAGTCGCCGGTGAGCCGCGCCGTGCACGATCTCGAACGCGAAGGAGTGCTCTACTGCCGGCGGGGAATGGGAATCGTCAGCCGCTCGGACGCGGCCCCGGTGACCGTTCAGCCGAAACCCGGAACGAAATCGTGCGGCAACATCGCCTTTTTCAGCGTCGATTACTTCGCCAACACGATCTGGGAGATGGAGCATACGCTGAACGCCTATGCAAATCAGCTCAGCTTCACGATGAACAACTTCCGGCTCCAGCGCGACAGCGACCGCTCCGCGCTGATCCGCGAGGCGGCGGAACTCGGCGACCTGCGCGGCGTGGTGCTGATGTCCTCCGCCGACCGGCTGGAGGGGAAACTGCTTGAACAGCTCGGCGAACTCCCCTGCCCCGCCGTCATCCTCGACAGCTATTTCAGCTACGAAACCGTTCCGGAAAACGTCTCGGTGCTGATGCCGGACGCACGGCGGAACGGGGAGAGTTATGTCCGGCTCTTCCATGCGAAAGGGCATCGCAACATCGGCTTCATCCGCTCCGCGCCGGACGGGACGATTCCGCAGCTGATGATCGCCGGGGCCGCCGAAACCGCTGCCGAGCTCGGCATGGAATTCACCATTTTCTCCAGCGCAATCAAGTCATGGGAAAGCAGTTGCGACGCCGGACGCAACATCACCCAAAACTCCATCGACGCCATCCGCGAAAAGAAGATCACCGGCCTGGTCTACAACGGCGCCACCAGCACGGTGGCGGGGCGGCGCATCCTCTGGGAAAACGGAATCCGCGTTCCGGACGAGGTCAGCCTGCTCGCCCACGGCGACGACTTGCGGCTCGTTGACTGCATCCCGGCAATCACCAGTTCGCGGACCGATTTCACGGCGATGAGCCGCGATGCGCTCGACATCATCGCGGGCAACCTGCCGCGGCAACCGCAGAAACTTTACATGGCAACCATCATCGAACGAGAAAGCATTCTTTCCCGATAACACAATCAAACCAGGGAGCCCCTCCATGAAAATCGCAAAACGTTACACTTTCACTCTGATTGAACTTCTGGTGGTCATCGCCATCATCGCGATTCTCGCCTCGATGCTGCTGCCCGCGCTCAACCAGGCCCGCGCCCGGGCCCAGGCGAGCAGCTGCACCTCGAACCAGAAGCAGATTCTCGCCGCCATGCTGCAATACGCCGGGGACAACGGCGACTGCACGATGCCGCTCAATATCGCCACAGGCTTCTCCGCAAGCAATCCCACGCGAGGAGCCAACTGGTGGCTCAACCTGCTGATCCGCGGAAATTACCTGCCGACTCCCCGCGCCTGGGAGAGTACCTATGAAGGGAAAGTCAAAGACGGCGTCTTCATGTGCCCGGCGGGAAAGGTCGATTCCGGACGCATCGGAATTTATGAAAGCGCCACCTACGGAGTCAGTTACAACCTCTCCATCAAACTCTCCCGCATCCGGGACAACTCCACCCGCCTCCTGTTCGGCGACACCCGCGGCGGCATCGGCTTCTATGTCCGCACCGCCTGGACGCCCGGACTCAGCCAGAGCTTTTCCGACCGCCACAGCGGCGGCGCCAACGGCGGCTTCCTCGACGGCCACACCGAATACCGCAAATATTCGAGCTGGCTCTCCGGCGAACGCAAATGCTTCGGCTTCTAAGGGAAGGAACTCTCATGCGCCGCTGTGGACTCCTCCTTCTCCTGCTCACGCTCGCCATCGGCTGCGGAGCCGCCGAACTCCGGCCGTTTCAAGGAAAAACATACACGCTCGACTGCAAAAACGGCATCTCCGTTTCGGTCCGGCGGCCGGACGGGGGATTCACTCCGTTCCTGAGCGGCATCGGGTTCGACGCGGCGGACAAGGGGTGGAAGCCCTTCTTCCGCAGCAGCGGACTCCGGACCGAATGCCTCGAACAGTCGCCGGAACTTGCGCGCTACCGGTTCGAGTGCGCGTTCGCCGGTCCGGAAGCGAAGCTCGTCACGATATCGGGAACCGTCGAAGCGCATCCGGAGTGGCTCCGGATCACCGTCGAAGGCAAGTATCGCGGCGATATCGCCAAATTCATCTACAGCCGTATCTCGTTCCGCTATCCGGAAGAGGAGTTGCGGCTGCTGGGCGCGGCCTCCGAAAACGGGCCGCAGGGCGGGCTGACCGGAATCCGGCTCGAATCCGCTCCGCCGCTCCGACTCAGCTACGAGCGCAGCCGCAAAAGCAGCACCGCCCCGCTGCTGTGGACGAAGCAGGAGGGCGAAGGAGTGTTCCGTCTTGAGCTTGCGCAGGAACCCTATTCCGGGCGGGTCCCCGAATTCAGCCGTCTCTCCCGGCAGCCGTATGAGGCGATGTTCGAATTCCCCCGCTACTGCAATGTGGTGCTGGACGGCGATAAACGCGAGGCGACGCTCAAGGTTTTGAACCGCAGCGACAAACCGCTGGCGGAAGAGGCCCGGCTCGAAATCCGCGACTTCCGCGGCGACCGCGTCTCGGAACAGGCCGTCCGCCTCGCCGCCGCGCCGGGAGAAACCGGAACGGCGACAGTCGGACTTCCGGCGGACCGCTACGGCTGGTTCGAGCTCCGGCTCGACGCGCCCGGCGTGCCGCCGCTCGCCCGGAGTTTCTGCATCCTGCCGCCGGTCGAGCGCAAATACGCCGACGGCTCCATCTTCGGCGGAATCATCTACCCCTGGAACCGCAAGACGACGGAGAAGCTCGACCTGATGCACTGGATCGGCATGAGCACCATCCGCCGCTTCTACCCGATCGTCGCGGAAGGGACTCCGCTGCCCGCCCGCCCGGAGAACGGCCCCTACTCTTCCGAAGCGGCGGAACTGCTTCTCCGTGAACAGAAAACACGCAACATCAGGCCGATCCCGAACATCGCCGAAGGGCTGAGCATGCCGCCGGGCAGCTTCCGGCTGGTCGAATCCTCCAACGAGGTCAACATCCGCAAACTCCCCGCCGATTATGCCGAGGAGCTCAAGATCGAGTACGTCAGAACCAAACTCCACGACCCGGACCTCCAGGTCGGTTCGACCGGAACGGCGGGGATCGACCTGCACTGGTTCGAGGAGCTCGCCGAGAGCGGAACGTGGGATTATTTCGACGCGCTCTTCGTCCACCTCCACTGTTTTCCGCGCGCTCCGGAGCTCAACAACACGATGACCCGCGAATTCTGGCTGCACGACCGGGTGACGCTGCTGCGCGGCCTGATGGACAAATACGGAGCGAAACCGGTCTACGACAGCGAAAACGGCTATCTGACGCGCTACCCCGACCGCCGGGTGGAGAAGTATCCGTTGCGCTCGGTCTCCGACAGCGATATCGCCGCCGCTTTCATGGTCCGCGCCTATCTGCAAAGCCTCGCCTACGGCGTCTCCAACAAGATGTGGTTCACCATCGACAGCTACGGCGGCTTCGGCATCACCGAATACGGCCAGCCGTTGCCCGCCTACCCCGCCTACGCCGCGATGACCCGGATTCTCGACGGCGCGACGTACACGGGCGAACTGCTTTCGCCGGGCCGGGTGTCGAACGCGATGGACAAAGACGGCGAATTCAGCCGCTCCTGGTTCGGTCAGGCCACGCCGGGACTCGAGAAAGAGCTGCTTTCCGCCGACCGCGAAACCGCTCCGGCGGAACCGGTTGCCGATCTTGACCCCTACGTCTACATCCGCGCCTTCCGGCGGCCGGACGGCACGCCGCTCCTCGCCTGCTGGGCGACGCTCTACCGGCAGAAGGTGGTTCCGGAACCGATCGACACCCCCGCGTGGCAGGATCAGAAGCCCGGCGTCTCGCTGCTCTGGAACGGCGCGGAAGCGAAAACACCGCCCCCGCCCCGCCCGGTCCGCTTCAAAGTCGGAGTTCCCGAAGTCACCGTCACCGACCTGATGGGCAACAGCCGCAAGGTCAAGACCGACAACGGATTCCTCACGCTCCAGCTCGACGATTATCCGCAGTTCGTCACCGGCGCCGACCCGAAATTGCTGAAAGAGGCGGAACACTTCAGTCTGAAGCTCTTTCCCGCCGGATTCCAGCCGAACAATCGCTGGAAGACGCTGATTCAGGCGGTGCTCCCGGCGGACGGGAAACACCCGCCGCGGAAATCGGTGTTCGACAAGCCGAACCTCTCGGCGGAACTCGAGGCCGGGAAACCCTACCCGGTCCATGTGCGGCTGACCAATCTCGGGAAAGAACAGGAAACCGGAACCGTCAGGCTCCGGCTGCCGGAAAACTGGCGCTGTGAACCGGAACAGGTCCGCTTCGAAATCGCTCCCGGCAGGGAGAAGGTGGTGGTCGCCACGTTCCAGGTGACGCCCGATTCCGCCGTCGCCAAGGCGAAGATCGCCTCAACAGTGGAATCGGACCGTCTCGGCGCAATCGCCGATTCGGTGATGAACGTCGGCGTCAAATAGGACGACCAATCCCGGTCGGGAGCTGCAACCGCGGCTTCCGGTCCGGGAGCTCCCAGGCGCCGCATTGATCGACGGCCCGCAGCATCCGGACCAGTTCGTCCTTCGGAAAGCGGTCGCCGTACTCCAGCGTCCACTTGTAATGCAGCTGCCGCCCGGCCCGCTCGAACGCGCCCTGCAGATTGCCGCATTTGAAATTCCAGTAAAGGAATCGTTCTCCGGCGTGCGCCGCCTGAAGCTCCGGGGCCGGGGCCGCGTCCCAACCCGGTTGCGGGGCGGACAGTGTCAAAATGCAGCCGTCGAGAGCCGGGCCGGTCAACTCCTCCGGATGTTCCGCCGGGTTCGCATACGAACGCGTCCCGCCGTAATAGATCATCCTGCCGAAATCGCCGACGCCCCATTTCCCTTTGAACCCGGCCTGTTCGAATGCGCGCTGCAACTCGCAGCAGCGCGCCTGCGTCGAAGGGTGCATGGCAATCGCCCCGCTGGATTCGAACATCACCTCCTGCCGCGGCCCACGCCCGGAGAGCAGATTCGGCGGCGGCGCGGCGGGCAGCAGCGCGTGGAACAGGTCACAGCTGAACCCATAACCGCACTCCAGGCGGCAATGCAGCCCGTCCTCCATGGCATCGGTCACAATCACGCCGGGCACATCTTCCGCCCCGGGAGCCGATTCCCCCGGCGACAGGGCGCGGACGGTCAGGCGGAAGGCGTCGTACGGGAAAATTTCGGCGTCGGCGTCGGCGCTCTTCGACCAGCCGCCGTCCGGCAGACGCGAATGAACCTTGCGCCGTTCCGGCGCGCCGCAGGTCACCACAAGCGTCCGGTCGTTCAACAGCCGGTAATGGAAGGAGAGGCGGTGTTGCAGTTGAATCCCGATCAGGCGGTCACAGATCGGCCGGAAGGATTCCGGCAACTCCGGAAGCGCGGTGATGACCCGCCAATCCCGGGCGAAGAGCTGTTGCTTGAGATCGACGGAGACGCGCACGGCGAGAAAATCGCCGGGGTGGAACTCCTCCGCATCTCCTTCCGGGAAGCCGATCCGGATGGGTTCGGCGGAGGTTTCGCTGAAAAATGAACGGCTTTCGATCCGCTTCGCCGGTTTCAGGAATACGTTGTTCCGGTCGATCCGGTCGATCCTGCCGCACCAGAACTCCTGGGATTCGATCTGGAATTTCCCGGTCTTCCGGTTGAACTCGGCGACCTGCCGCTGCTGGTCCCGGGCCCACGGCGAATCCTGAACCGCGGCCAGCGGCAACGTCCGGTCACAGCCGCAAAGCAGGGCGATGGCGGCACAAGCAATCAGCCGGACTCTCGTTCGCATGGCCCCTCCCCTTCTGAGCGTTCAGTCGCGGATGGAGAATTCGCACCCGCAGAAGTTCTGGAGATAAAAATTGTGTTCGCGGACCAGTTCCCGGCCCCGCTTGAAGCCGTCCTGCTTTTTGAAATCCCACGGTTCGAAGTGATGCCACGCCGAACCGACGCCGAAGATCACCCGGCTGGGTTTGTGCGGACTCACCGTGAGCGTCGTGGCGAACTTCGCGCCCAGCTCGGCGGCGCGGTGCGCGGTACGGCCGAGCGAACGCCAGAAACAGACCGGACAGCGCCTGCCGCGTTCCGGTTCGCCTTCGAGCCCGGCAATCGCCTTGCGCCACGATTCATGATCGTAAGGGTCGACTTCGAGGCCGAGGTTGAAAATCCGGGCAAGCCGCTCGACCGATTCGAGGCGGCGGTCGAACTCCTCTTGGGTGGCGATGTTGGAATTCGAAAAATAGAGCCGGACTTCCCGCCCGGTGGCGATCAGCCGCTCGACGCAACCCGATGCGCACGGAGCGCAGCAGACGTGCAGCAGAAGCATCGTCCGTTCCTCTCCGAAATTGTGATGTGGTTCCTGCAACGCTTTTCTCTCCGCAAACGGCACTGTCGTATCAATCATTCCGGTCACCTCATCGGTTGCGGGTTATCAAGCAAGGAATGGCTGGATCGTATCCGCCATAACCCGGTAGGCCGCAAGCGTCAGATGGGTGCCGTCCGGCCTCGCGTACTCGGCCGCGAGCTGGCCGGAGTCATCCTTCAAACGAGAGTGATAATCGAGAAATCCGTCCAGATTCGTTTCGCTCCATGCCTTCTGTTCGGCATTGATTTCGACGATTTTATCCTGATACTGAAAGCGGTCCCACGCGTCCGGGCTGCGCAGCGGCAGAATACTGCCGAGGTAGACCCGGCTGCCGAGCTCCCGGATCAGCGAAGCGACGGCGCGGACGCGGTCGAGAATCAGCTGTCTGTCCTGCTCGATGCCGTTGATTCCGATGAGAAGAAAGACGTTTTCCGGCGTGTAGGGGAAGACGTCCGCCTTCAGCCGTTTGTAGAGTCCGCAGACATTGTCGCCGCCGATTCCGCGGTTGAGGATCGATGAATTGGGGAAAAATTCACGCAGCGGCCATGCTTCGGTGATCGAATCGCCGTAAAAAAGATTCTTCACATGACCGACGGACGCCGCCAGCGTCCGATAGTCAAGGATTTCCTTCCAACGGTCGCGTGTGTCGTAGAACGCCTGGATGTCATCCAGACTCTTACGGTCGAATAAAAATTCGTACCTGCCGTCCATTTGAACCTCCCCGTGCAAAATACCTTCAACTCCTCTTCATTATATTTTACCTCCATTGCAGCGATTTTGCAATTGAAAAAACAACATTTCGCACGTATTTTATAATATGTTTCATTTTATCGTCCGCAGAACCCTTTATTCGATTCTGATCCTGCTGGGCGTGGTGGCCCTGACCTTCGTGCTCTTCAACGTTGCGGCAGGGGACCCCGCTGCCGCGGTGCTCGGTAAGAACGCCCGTCCGGACGAGGTCGAATCGTTGCGCCGCGAACTCGGCGCCGACCTGCCGCTCTTCTACGGAAAACGCTGCGCCACCGAGGCGTTTCCGGCCTGGAGCAAAGACGAAGATTTGCCGCATGACGTAACGAACGAAGACGGGAAACTGATTTTCCACCAACGCTTTGCGGCCCGCTCTCCGATTGTGGCGCAAGTGACCCGGAACGGCGCAACCTCCGAATGCGAAGTCGGTTCGGCTCCCCTGTTCGCCACCGACGCTTCCGGAGTCGAGCGGGTCGAGTTCTACCGGGAACAGCCGTCGCCGTGGAATTCGCAGTTCCGCCGGGCGATCGGGGAGATCGTCAGTCTCCGCCCCGCCTTCCCCTATCTTCACGTGCTCGACTTCGGCCGGACGGTGACCACGCGGGAGCCGATTTCAACGATCCTGCTGCGCGGCGTCTGGCCGTCGCTCTGTCTGATGATCCCGATCTTTCTCGGCGAACTGGTCGCCGGGCTCGCGCTGGCGCTGGTCGCGGCGGCGTTCAAGGACACCCTGATCGACCGGGCGCTGGTCATCGTCTCGGTGGCCGGGATGAGCGTCTCGTATCTGGTCGTCATCATTTTCGCGCAATGGTTCCTCGGCTACTATTACGACTGGTTCCCGGTCTGGGGATTCGAGGGAGTCGCCTCCCTCTGTCTGCCGGTGCTGGTCGGAATCCTCTGCGGCATCGGCGGCAACGTCCGTTTCTACCGGACCGTCTTCGCCAACGAGCTGCGGCGCGAATACCTGCGGACGGCGGCGGCCAAGGGGCTCTCGCCGTTCCGGATCTACGGCAGGCATCTGCTGCGCAACGCGGCGCTCCAGATTATCACGCGGGCGAGCGCCGCGCTGCCCTTCCTGTTCACCGGGAGTTTGCTCCTGGAATCGTTCTTCGGCATCCCCGGCCTCGGGTTCGCCGGGGTGGACGCGCTGTACAACTCCGATCTCCAGCTCCTCAAGGCGCTGGTGGTCACCAGCGCGCTGCTCTTCATCGTCATGAACCTGCTGGCGGACCTGGCCTATGCCTGGGCCGATCCGCGCATCCGACTGGAATAGAAATTGATGGAATCTGAACTTAGCAATGTGCCGTTCGGAAAACGGCTCTGGCTCCTTTTCTGGAACTTCTTCAAGATCGCGCTCCTGGTGGTCGGCGGCGGTTACGCGATCATCCTCGCCGCCGAGGAGATTTTCGTCCGGCGGCTGCGCTGGCTCAAGGACGGCGAACTGCTCGAGATGCTGACCGTGATTCAGGCCGTTCCGGGCCTGATGGCCGGAAACGCCGCGATCTACGTCGGACACCGGACGGCGGGCCAGTGGGGTGCGCTCATCGCCCTGATCGCGGTGGCGCTGCCGTCGTACCTGCTCATCTGCCTGGTCTCCGCCAACTTCGCCGTGATTCCGGCAGACAACCTCTACGTGCAGGGGGCCTTCATCGGCGTCCGCAGCGCGCTGTCGGCGCTGACCATCGTCGCGATCATCCGGCTGTTCCCCAAGGTGATCCGCGGCAAAATCGGATTCGCCGCCGCGCTGCTCACCCTCGAAACCGTCTATTTCTACCGCTGGAACCCCGCCGTCCTGCTCGCCGGCGGAATCGCAGTGGGAATCGCCAAAGGCGTCACCGTCCACTGCAGGAAGAATGGTTCCGCCGGGGAAAGCGGAATGGCCGAACTCCTCGCAATGTTCCTGCTCTTCATCTGGTTCGGCTGCCTCTGCATCGGCGGCGGGAGCGTCCTGATGCCGCTTTATATCCAGGAGCTGGTCAACGCCCGTCACTGGCTGACCCTCTCCGAACTCAGCAACGTCGCCGCCATTTCGCAGGTGACGCCCGGCCCCATCGGCGTGAATCTGGCCACCTTCCTCGGATTCCGGCAGGCGGGAATGGCGGGTGCGCTGCTCTGCACCGCCGGGCTGCTGCTGCCGAGCTATATCTTGATGCAGCTTGCGTTGCGTTCTCTCGCCCGCTGGGAGCAGAGTCCGGTCGTCGCCGGAATCATGGAAGGGATCGGCCCGGTGACGGTCGGGCTGATGACCGCCACCGCAATGATCTATCTGGAGCTCTCGGTCTTCACCGACCGGCTGCCGTGGGGATATCTGGCGGAGCTGGCCTCGGGCGATCTCGCCGCCTACGACGGACCGTTCCGGATCTGCTACGGCGCGATCCCGATCTTCCTCGCCGCCGGGTGGGCGCTCCAACGGAAAAAATGCAGCATCATGCTCGCCATCTTCTGTTCCGCCGCACTCGGCGCCCTGCTCTGCCGAATTTGATGGAAATTTAGAAACCCCGTATTGATTTTTACGGGATGTTGCCTTATAGTTATGGAAACGGAAAGTTGTTGAAATCTTATGAACCAAAACTCTAATTCCGGCGCGTCGCCGATTCCCGAACTTCTGGCGCCTGCGGGGAGCCCCGCCTGCGCCCTTGCCGCTTTCGAAGCGGGAGCCGATGCCATCTACGCCGGACTGGCTAAATTCAACGCCCGGGAACGCGGAGAAAACTTCTCCCCCGAGCGCATGGCCCAGATCATCGAATACGCCCACAAGCTCGGCCGCAAGGTCTATATCACGCTCAACACGCTGGTCAAGGAACAGGAACTCTCTGAAGTGGCCGAAACCTTGGCCGCGCTGGAGGAGATGGGCCCCGACGCACTGCTGGTGCAGGACCTCGGGGTCATCCGGATGGCGCGCGAATATTTCCCGAAACTCGAACTCCACGCCTCGACCCAGATGGGCTTTCACAACTCGGCCGGGCTCGAAGTCGCCGAAAAACTCGGCGTCCGCCGGGTGGTGCTCGAGCGGCAGATGACCATGGAAGAGATCGCCGCGGTGCGCAAGACGACGAAGCTCGAACTCGAAGTGTTCGTCCACGGCGCGCTGTGCGCCTCGCTCTCCGGCGCGTGTCTGTTTTCGTCGTACCTCGGCGGATACAGCGGCAACCGGGGCAAATGCAAACAGCCGTGCCGCCGCCGCTATTTCGGCAAGGAAGGCAACGGATTCTTCTTTTCGCCGCAGGACCTCTGCACCGTCGAGCTGCTGCCGCAACTGCGCGAACTCGGCATCGAATCGCTGAAGATCGAAGGCCGCCTCAAGCAGCCGGATTACGTCAAACAGACCGTCGGCGCCTACCGGCTGCTGCTCGACGCCCCGCCGCAGGAGTTCCACAAATGCCTCGGCGAAGCGCGCAACATGCTTTCGAAGGGGTGCGGCCGCAAATGGTCGGCCGGATTCTACTCCAAAGAGTCCGCCGACACGCTGATTTCGCACGATTCGCTCGGCGCGGCGGGGCAGCTCTGCGGCAGCGTGAATGAATTGCGCGAGAACGGGTTCGGGTTCTCCCCCACCAAGCGTCTGTTTATCGGCGACCGCCTGCGGGTTCAGCCGCAATCCGGCGACGAGGGCCCGGCGCTGACGGTGACCAAGATGTTCGTGGACAACGCCCCCGCCCGCAAAGCGCTGCCCGGCCAGCATGTGGTGGTGCTCTGCGACAAGCCGGTGGCCCCCGGCGGGCTGGTGTTCAAGATCGGCGAAAGCTTCTCCGATTACGCCAAAGAGCTGGCTGCGCTGCCGCCGCCGCGCGAAAAACTGAATCTGAATCTCCGGCTCACGGCGACGAAAATCGAAGTCGAAGCCGTCAACGCGCCGTTCCCGCGCTGGGAAAAGGCGCTCAATCTCAAATCCGCCGAATCGCGTCCGGTCACGGCGGAAACGCTTGCAAAGGAATTCGCCGCGGCCGACTCCGAGAAGTTCGCGCTCGGCGCTCTTCAATGCCGGATCGACGGCAGCTACTTCCTCCCGGCCAGCGAACTCAAGTCGCTGCGCCGCGAATTCTGGGACGCGGTGAAGTCCGCGCTCGTCCCCGGTTCGGTCTTCCGCGATTCCGCCGTGGGGCTGGAGCAGTTCCGCCGCGCCTGGCTCGAACTCAAGCCCTCCTACGCGCTGCCGGAACACCTGACCGAAACCGTCGCCACCAAGCCGAACGGCGCCGAACCCGGCAACCGCAAGGCGATCAGGGCATGCAATCTGTTCGATTTCAGCAAGATGACCGATGAGGCGATCCTCCCGGAATTCTGTCCGGAAGGGAAACTCGAGGCGGTCCGCCGCGCGGTCCGCAGCGCCGTCGAGGCCGGAATCCGCCGGTTCCGGGTCACCTCGCTCTACGGCCTCGCGCTGGTCAACAAGCTGGATACGCAGGACGTCATCGCCTCGGCCCCGCTGCCGGTCTGCAACTCGATGGCGGTGCTCGAGCTGTCGCGTTTCGGCGTGACCAAAGTCACCGCCCATCTCGAGCTGGAGAAGGAGGCGGTCGAAGCGCTGCGCGACAAGTCGGTGCTCCCGGTGGAGCTCTACCGTTACGGCCGCCCGGTGCTGCTGATCAGCCGCGCCCGGATTCCGGCCGAAGGAGAACTCAACGACGCGCGCGGCAACACGTTCGTCGTCCGTTTCGACAAGCGCAGCGGACTCACCCGGGTCTATCCGCAGAAGATTCACTCCGTGCCGCGACTGGCCGGGGTATTCGATTATTACGATTTACAGAACGCCCATTGGAACAGTCAGGAAACCGGAACGTTCAACTACGACGGAAACTGGTTCTGACAAGCTTGCACAAGGAAAAAGAAATATGCCGACACCGATCGAAAAACTCGCCGTAGTAGAGTCCGAGCTGAACCGGATCATCCGCGGCAAAGCCGATGTGATCCGCCATTTGCTGACCGCCTTTGTGGCGGGCGGCAACGTACTGCTCGACGACGTGCCGGGCGTGGGAAAAACCACGCTGGCGAAGGCGCTGGCGAAACTCGTCGCCGCCAAATTCAGCCGCATTCAGTTCACGCCGGACCTGCTGCCGGCGGATATCACCGGAACCTCGATCTACAACCCGAGCACGGGGCAGTTCCAGTTCCGGCCCGGCCCGGTTTTCACCAATATCCTGCTGGCGGACGAAATCAACCGCGCTTCGCCGCGCACCCAGTCGGCGCTGCTCGAGTGTATGTGCGAACATCAGGTTTCGCCGGACGGCCAGAGCCGGCTTTTGGAAGCGCCGTTCATGGTGATCGCCACCCAGAACCCGATCGAGTATCAGGGCACGTATCCGCTGCCGGAAGCGCAGCTCGACCGCTTCGCCATGCGTCTCTCGCTCGGTTATCCCGACGAAGAGGCCGAACGCGAAATGCTGTTCGACCGCCGTCACCTCGATCCGCTCGATTCTCTCAAACCGGAGATCAGCTGCGAAGAGGTGCTCGACCTTCAGGAGAGCATGAAGAAAGTCGGCATGGAGCCATCGGTTTCAGCCTATTTGCTTTCCCTCGTGCAGTCCACCCGCCGCGACGCGCGGCTGACGCTGGGCGCAAGCCCGCGCGCCGCAATCCGGCTGGCCGACTGTTCGCGGGCGCTGGCCCTGCTCGCCGGCCGCGACTTCGTGCTGCCGGACGATATCCGGGAACTGGCGCCGCTGGTGCTGTCGCACCGTATCGTGGTCGATGCCAAAACGCGCTACGCCGGTGTGTCGTCCCAGGAGATCGTCGCCGAAATCATTGACAGCGTAAAGGTTCCGCTCTAAAGACAGAACCAGTCTAGAACAAGGACATCCCCGGACGGGAAGCGGGCAGAGGGCTTGCCCGGCGCCCGCCGGTATCGTGCTATTTTTCTCCGGGGATGGGGAATGGAACCGGCGGACTTCTCCGCCGGGAATATGAGGAGTAACAAGGCCCATGAGCAAAAAAAAATTCGAAGTGCGGATCGCGCCCGAAGAGTGCAAGGGGTGCGAACGGTGCGTGATCGCCTGTCCGCGCAGTGTACTTAAAATGGGGACGCATCTCAATATCCTCGGGGTCCCGTTCGTGACCCTGACCGGACAGGCGTGCATCGGCTGCGGCGGCTGTTTCCTGA
>CAYSZM010000048.1:14209-26071 GCA_964435365.1 uncultured Victivallis sp.
CCGTTCGTGACCCTGACCGGACAGGCGTGCATCGGCTGCGGCGGCTGTTTCCTGACCTGCCCCGAGCCCGGCGCGCTCACCATCGTCGAAATCGAAGCGGAAAGCGAGTGAAGTCATGGAATATACCAACCGAATCCTGCTCAAAGGCAACGAGGCCGTAGTCTACGGCGCTCTGCTGGCGGGCTGCGAATGCTTTTTCGGCTACCCGATCACCCCGGCCAGCGAAATCGCCCACACCGCGGCGCGCTGTTTCCCGAAGCTCGGGCGCACCTTCCTCCAGGCGGAGTGTGAAATCGCCGCCATCAACATGGTCATGGGCGCGGCGGCGAACGGCCGGCGCGCGATGACCGCCAGCTCGGGGCTGGGGATCAGCCTCAAGCAGGAGGGCATCAGCTACCTCTCCGGCAGCGAACTGCCGGCGCTGGTGGTGGACATCATGCGCGGCGGACCGGGCCTCGGCAATATCGGGCCGGAACAGTCCGACTACAATCAGGTGGTAAAAGGCGGCGGGCACGGCAGTTACCGCTGCATCGTACTGGCTCCCGCCTCGGCGCAGGAGATGTGTGACTTTCCGTTCCTCGCCTTCGAGCTGGCCGAGAAGTACCGCATCGTCGTCTACCTGCTGACCGACGGCGTGATCGGGCAGACCATGGAGACGGTGACGCTGCCGGAGCCGCTTCCGGCGCGCGTCGAGATTCCGGAATGGGCGCTCGATGTGTCCCGTCCGCGCACCAACATGATCAGCTCGATCTATCTCGAACACGACGAACTCGAAGCGGTCAACCGCAAACTTCAGGCGAAGTACGCCGAGATCCGCCGCGTCGAACAGCGCAGCGAAGAGTACATGACCGAGGACGCCGACATCGTGCTGATCGGCTACGGCATCTCCGGGCGGCTCTGCCGTTCGGCGATCGACGGCCTGCGCGAAAAAGGAATCAAGGCCGGACTGCTTCGGCCGATCACCCTCTGGCCGTTCCCGGTCGATGCGATCCGCGCGCTCAAACACGCGAAGGAGTTCATCGCGGTCGAAATGAGCGACGGGCAGATGATCGACGACGTCAAACTGGCCATCAACTGCGACCGCCCGGTCCACCTGGTCAACCGCATGGGCGGCAATATCACGACCATCGACGAAATCGTGGAACGCACCATCGAAGCCGTCGGCGTGAAGGAGGCAAAAGCAAAATGAGTGAAAAGATCATATACGGCCGTTCCAACGGCTTTTTCCCCAGTTTCGAACGCCGTCCGGGGCCGATCAAAAGCAATATGCACTACTGCCCCGGCTGCGGCCACGGCATCCTGCACAAGCTGATCGCCGAGGCGATTGAAGACTTCAAAATCAAGGACAAGACGATCCTCATCGCGCCGGTCGGCTGCGCGGTCTTTACCTACTACTACTTCGACTGCTTCGGCATTTCGGCCCCGCACGGGCGGGCTCCGGCGGTCGGAACGGGGCTGGCACGCGCCAATCCGGAGAATCTGGTGATCTCCTACCAGGGCGACGGCGACCTCGCCTCGATCGGATTCAACCACATTCTCCAGGCGGCCAACCGCGGCGAGAATATGACTGTCTTCTTCGTCAACAACGCGATCTACGGCATGACCGGCGGCCAGATGGCGCCGACCACGCTGCCGGGCCAGAAGACCCAGACCAGCCCGATGGGGCGCAGCGTCACCAACGAGGGCTATCCGCTCAAGGTGTCGGAAACCGTTGCGGCGCTCGATGCGCCGGTCTATGTCGAACGGGTCGCGCTCTCCACGGTGCAGAACATCCGCAAGGCGCGGCTGGCCATTCGCAAGGCGTTGACCAACAGCATCGAACGCAAAGGGTTCAGCCTGGTCGAATGCCTCTCGGGGTGCCCGGTCAACCTGAAGATGGGCGCACGGGAGATGAATGAATTTCTCGACAACCAGATGAGCCATTACTTCCCGCTCGGCGTTTATAAGGACATCGCGGACAACCGCGACCCGCTCTCGCGCGGCGAAGGGATCTACGAGCCCGCGGCGGTGCGCGAACTGCTCTACCCGGTGCGGGTGGCGGACGGGGTCAGCGAATCGTTCCGCAACCCCTCGCGCATCTTCCGCTCGGAGCGCCGGATCAAGCTCTGCGGCTCCGGCGGACAGGGCGTGCTGAGTCTCGGCTACATGCTCGCCACCATGGGTAAACTGCGCAACTTCAACGTCTCGTGGCTGCCCAGCTACGGGCCGGAAATGCGCGGCGGCACGGCGAACTGCTCGGTCGTCATCAGCCGGAATCCGATCGGGTCGCCGGTGGTGGACAAGGAATGCAATCTCCTGATCGCGCTCAACCAGCCCGCGCTCGAAAAGTACCTGCCGACGCTCAAGAAGAACGGCATTCTGCTCTACGACGAGTCGAACGGCAGTTGCCCGGACGAGGTGGAAGAGCGGATCATCTACACCCTCCCCGCCTCCGACCTGGCCAAGCAGCTCGGCGACCTCAAGTACGCCAACTCGGTGCTGCTCGGGGCAGTTGCGGTGATGATGTGCGACCTCTATCTCGAAGAGGAGGACAAGGCCGACTTCGACCGCGTCTTCGAAGAGGCGATCATGGACTGCTTCCACGAAAAGGAGCGTGTGGTCAAGAACAACATCAAGGCCTTCTACATCGGCAAGGCCAACGCGCGGCGCATCCGCAACTGACACCGAAAACGCCGGGGCGCGAAAACACGCCCCGGCCAATCCGGTCAGGCCCGAAAGGAAAGTGATCATGCTGCATTTTCTGCTGGTGACTCTGATGGGGATTTTAATCTATTCCGCCTCGGGGTTTGTCGTATTCTACTTCGGGTCGAAGCCGACAGAGCGGGAACTCGACCGGCGGGAAGCGCTGATGAGCGCCCTGGTGCTGGGCATCATAGTGACCTTTACCTCGTTTCTCGGGCTTTACGGCATCGGGCTGACTTTTTTCTTCGTCGCCTCGATGCTGGTAAAGATTTACGACTGCGGGCTTTGGAGCAGCATCTTCATGACCGTCGGGGCCATGCTTCTGCCCATTGCTTTTTTCATGGGGCTGCAGTTCTGTATCGGAGGTTGAAACGGGAGGAATTGCCGGTGAATCCGCTTCTGCTGTTCCTGCTGATCTATGCGCTCTTCTTCCTGTTCGCCGTCTGCGCCTACTTCTTCGGCTCCATGCTGACGGAAGAGCCGCTGGAACTGAAAGCAGCGATTATGTCCGCGCTGCTGCTGGCTCTGCTGGCAACGATCCCGGGCATCCTGTTGCTGACTTGCCCGGAACTACCGCACCACTGGCTGCGGACGAGAGCGTATCCCTTCCTTGCCGCGTTTGCAATCATAGGGTTTCTGGTGAAGAAATACGACTGCGACGTGTGGCCGAGCATTCTGATGACCGGAGCGGCGCTCCTGCCGCCGGGCCTGATTCTCTATTCGCTCCGGGACGTGCTGATATAAAGTGCACGCTCTTCGCTGGAACGCGCCCCGGAATGCGCGGCGGGAATGTCGCCGAGAAACGCGTCGAACTCCGCCTTGGAGCACAGAAAGGAGATCCGGGCGCGAATTCCGCTCTGGAATCCCCTCCCCCGGAAGTAGTCGTGCAGCACCTTGCGGGCGATCCGCATCGCCATATCCTCGCCGTAGAGTTCGATCATCCCGTACACGTGTTCGCGCATCATCTCAAGCCACGCGTCGAGCGTCGGCGGTTGATAGGCGTCGCCCTGCGCAAGTTCCTCGAACAGCCACGGGTTGCCCATCGCGCCGCGCGCCAGCATGACCGCGCCGCACCCGGTTTCGCGCCGGATTTCCTCATACTTGTCGCGCCCGGTCACTCCGCCGTTGGCAATGATTTGAACCTGCGGAAGCGCCTCGCGCACTTGGCGAATGATGTCAAAATTGACCGGTCCGGAGTAGAACGCCTCCTTAATTCGGCCGTGGATGGTGATCGCCTGCGCGCCCAGCTCCGCCAGACCCGTCGCCAGCTTGAGCGTCGGCTCCGGGTCCTCGGCGTGGACGATGCGGATCTTCGCCGAAAGCCGGTGGCGCGAGCGCTCCCGGAACAGCGAAAAACAGTCCAGCGCCCGGTCGAGGCGCCGCCCCAGTTCCGCACCCGCCCCCTTCTTCGCCACCTTGGGAACCGGGCAGCCGAGGTTGAAGTCGAGAATGTCGAAGTTGTACTCGTTCAGCACGTCGAGGGCGATTTTAAGGTGTTCGGTGTCGGCCCCGACCAGCTGCACGCCGAGGAACGGTTCGTCTTCGCCGCGCAGCAGCATCAGCTCCGAACGTTTCCGGGCATAGGCGAGCGAGGCGGCGTCGATCATTTCGGTGAAAGCGTAAACGCACCCGCATTTCCGCGCCGCCCGCCGGTACGGCAGGTCGGTGTACCCCGAGAGCGGGGCCAGAATCAGGGCATCGGCATCGTAGGGAGCACTGGTGACGGGCATGGCAAACTATTTCATTTTGGTGATCTGGCGCTGGAGCTTGCGAAGCGCCTGGTTCTGAATCTGGCGGACCCGCTCGTTGGTGCAGCCGATGATGGCGCCGACTTCCTCGAGCGTCCGGATCGCTTCGCCGTCCAGCCCGAAACGGAGGCGAAGCACCTGCCGCTCGCGTTCGGGAAGCGTTTCCAGAAGAGCCAGAAGCTGTTCGACATCTTCGAGGTTGATCAGCTCCTGATCCGGGCCGGGAGCGGTTTCGTCGTGGATGAACTCGAGAAACTCGCCGCCGTCGTTCTCATCGCCGGAAACCGGCGCGTTGAGCGAATGCACCTCAACCTGGTTGCTGCCGCGCAGCCGCTGGATGGTGGCGGCGGGCAGTTTCGCGGCATCGGCCACTTCCTCGTCGGTCGGCTCGCGCTTGAGCGTCTCGGTCAACTCCTTGACCGTCTTGCGAATGCGGCGCCAGTTGACCTGCGTGCCGATCGGCACCCGGACAGTGCGCGACTGCTCGGCAATCGCCTGCCGGATCGCCTGTTTGATCCACCACGCGCTGTAGGTGCTGAACCTCGCGCCGCGCGACGGGTCGAACTTATGTGCGGCGGTGATCAGCCCGCGATTGCCCTCCGATACCAGGTCGTCCCAGGAAAGGCCGCGGCCCAGAAAATCGTTGGCGATCTTCTGCACCAGCCGCAGGTTCTGCTCGATCAGCGCGTTGACGCGCTCCTCTTCTTTTTCGGGCCCGGCTTCGGCATCCGGCTTAATGTCGGAATTGCCCTCTTCGGCATCCGGCTTGACGTCGGCATTCTCCTCTTCCACTTCCGACCTCGCTTTTCCGCATCACGGGGAGACTCAGATGGAATCGAGCGTCCCCTTGTACTCTTTGAGCAGCGCCTTGAGCGCAATTTTCTTCTCTCCGCCCTTGCGGGAGTGAAGAATCAATTCATTCCGCATCGCGACCGTGCCGACCAGAGCGAAGGGAATCCCCTTGAGCTTCTCTTCAAAGGCCGCCCGGTTGAACGGGCTGACGGTGGCGACGAAACGGCTGTTCGACTCCGAAAACAGTTTTTCGAGGTCGCTGCAGTTTTCCGAAGGAATCGCGTCGAGATTGATCTCCAACCCCAGACGGCCGGCCATCGCCACGCGGGCGAACGCCACGCCGAGTCCGCCGAGCGCCGGCGTCGTCAGCGAATGCACCAGCTCGGCTCCGGTCGCCGCCGAAATCGCCTTGTAGGTCGCCAGCGCCTTCTCCGCATCGACCTTCGGGACATTGTTCCCGGTCTTGCCGAGCATCGCGAAGTATTCGCTGCCGCCGAGTTCCGGCCGGGTCGTGCCGATCACGTAAACAAGGTCGCCGGGCTGCTTGGCGTCGGGCGTGACCGCCTTCGACACGTCGTCCATCTTGGCGATCATGCTAAACAGGAGCGAGGGCGGAATCGAAATCTTGCGGCCGCCGCGGGTGCTGTCGTTCTTCATCGAGTCCTTGCCCGAAATACAGGGCACCAGGAACGCCTTGGTGTAATCGGCCAGCGCCTGGTTGGCGCGGACGAGCTGGGCGAGCTTGTATTCGCCGTCCGGCGTCTTTTCGCTCTGCACCGGGTCCGGCCAGCAGAAGTTGTCGAGGCAGGCCAGCTTGTCGAGCTTGCCGCCAACCGCGATCACCCGGCGGATGCCGAGGTCGATCTCGCTCGCCGCCATATGGTAGGTGTCGATGTCGCTGTAACGCGGCAGCAGCGCCGAGGAGAGGATCACGCCCTCGCGGGAGAGCGGCGCCACCATGGTGACCGTCGCATCGCCGAGAACGTCGCGGCCCTTGCCGACGAACGGCTTCACCACGCTCAACCCCTTGACCTCGTGGTCGTACTGTCTGGCCTTGTATTCGTCGGAGCAGAGATTGAGCCGCCCCATCATCGCCACCAGGTCTTCGGAATAATCGCGCCCGGAGAGCTCGGGTTCTTCGAACTTCGGAGCCTTCCAGACCGCCGAGAGGTGCATCTGCGGCAGGCCGTCGTGCATGAAGCCGAGGTCGAGCAGGCAGACCGTCTTGCCGTCGTAAAGCATATGGAACTTGCCGTCGTCGGTGAACTCGCCGAGGGTGGAAACCTCGACGTCGCGTTCGGCGGCGAGCGCCTTGAATTCGTCGATCTTTTCCGGCGGAACCGCGAAGCTCATACGCTCCTGCGCCTCCGACACCAGAATTTCCCACGGCTGGAGCCCGGCGTATTTGACCGGGGCTTTCGCCAGATCCATCCGGCAGCCGTTGCAGTGTTCGGCCATCTCGCCGATGCTGGAGGAAAGGCCGCCCGCGCCGTTGTCGGTGATGAAGCGGTAGAGTCCGCGGTCGCGCGCTTCGCGGATGAAGTCGCCGAGCTTCTTCTGGGTGATCGGGTCGCCGATCTGGACCGCCTGCACCGGGCTGTCCTTGTGCAGCTCTTCGCTGGAGAAGGTCGCGCCGTGGATGCCGTCCTTGCCGATCCGGCCGCCGCCCATCACGATGAGGTCGCCCGGCTCGATCCGCTTGGTCCAGCCCGGAGTGCCGTTGACAGTCTTCGGCAGCGTGCCGACCGTGCCGCAGTAGACCAGCGGCTTGCCGATGTAACGCTCGTCGAAATACTCGAACCCGTTGCCGTAGGGAATGCCGGACTGGTTGCCGCCGTCGATCACGCCCTTGTGGACGCCATCGCGCAGCCGTCGCGGATGCAGCAGCCCTTCCGGGACATCCTTGTCTTCGGTGAACGGCGAACCGAGGCAGTAGCCCCAGACGTTGATCAGGAGGTCGGCCCCCTGCCCCGTCCCGAGCGGGTCGCGGTTGACGCCGACGATGCCGGTCATCGCGCCGCCGTAGGGGTCGAGCGCCGACGGGCTGTTATGGGTTTCGACCTTGTAGACGAGGTCGATGTCGTCGTTGAAATTGATCACGCCGGCGTTGTCCTTGAAGACCGAGACGAGGTAATCGACCTTTTCGCCGATCTCCTTGGTGCTCTTCTGGATGAACGTCTTGTAGCAGGAGGTGATCTCCTGCTTTTCGCCGGTTTCGGCGTCGGTGTAATCGACCTTGGCGGCGAAGATCTTGTGCTTGCAGTGTTCGCTCCAGGTCTGGGCGAGCACTTCGAGTTCGACGTCGGTCGGATTCTGCCCGAGCCCGGCGGCGTTGCGGTTCTTCGCGTTGCGGAAGTAGTTCTGGATCGCCTTCATCTCGTCGAGCGACAGCGCGAGGATGCCCTTGCGGCTGATCTCCATCAGCTCCCCGTCGGAGACTTCGAGATTGTATTCGCGCACCTTGACGTCATCGATCGCGGTGACGAAGGGCAGGTTCATCGGAATGCCGTCGGCGGCCTCCTCGCCGGAGAGCACGCAGACGGTCTGAATCAGCTCGTTCGCCAGCAGCTTCGATGCGACGGTCTGCGCCTCTTCGCGGGTCAGCCGGTTGCCGTAGAACAGATATTCGGTCGAACTGAACACCGTCTCGTCTTCGCGGAGCGGACGGCCGAGGATATCCCCCACCGCCGACTTCGCGGAGCGGCCGACGTTGTCGGTCACACCGGGACGAAACCCGACCGCGACCAGGAAGTCGCACTCCGGCAGTTCCTGAAAATTTTCGGACTTGGCGGCGGTGACCCGCCACCCCTGAAGTACCGGATTGTAAAGAAGATCGGCGATCTGTTGCGCTTCCCGTTCCGTGATGTCGGCGGCGACGGTATAGATGTCGCGCGTCCAGACCTTTTCCACCGGGAAACCGAAAAATTTTTCCACCTGCGTCTTCACACCCTCGCCGCGGGCGTCGCGCCACTGCGGCAAGGGAGAAATTTCAATCCTGTAATTCATTGCAATCCGGGCCTTTCAATTGAATCCATCGTCATGCGGGTAATTTACACCCGAAGTCGCCCGGATACAAACGATTCGCCCTATTTTTTCAGCATTCCGTCAGAAAAGCGCGACGGGGCTTCCGGCAGGACCGTTTCATATCTGCATCAGCGCGCGGGGACCGAACTGGCGCCTGTCCAGCGAGAGCACCACCGGGGAACCGATGGACTCGACGTCGAAGACCACCACTTCGTTCCTCCCGCGCCTGAGAAGCGGCGCGGGGACATAGAGCGTCCGCTGCGGTCCTTCGCGGCGGAAACGACCGAGATTGACGCCGTTGAGAAACAGATTTCCCCAGCTTCCATCCGGAACCTTGAGAAAGGTGTCGCACGGCTCGTCCACCTCGAAGCTGCCGCGATAGAAGGCGGGCGCTTCCGGCAGGGCGGCGGGGTCCAGCGGCCGGAATCGGAGAAAGGAAAGGTCGTCGAGCGGCAGCGGCCGGATCTCCCAGTCCATCCGGAAGACGTTGTTTTCGAGAACGCCGGTGATCCCTTTGCGTTCGCGCTCCATCTCCGGCCCGAAATTGATCCGTCCGGTGTTTTCGACCAGGATGTCGAGCCGGACTCCTTCCGGGGGAACCGAGATGCGGCATTCCGTCAGCCGGTCGTTGCGGTGGATGATCGCCACCATCCGCCCGTCGGCCATGAGAATGGCGCGATCCCGCAACCCTTCGAGCCGGACGGTGCGAAGGCCGGGCACGCCGTCCATGCGGCTGCGGTAATGGATAAAGCCGTACGACTGGCCGAACTCCTCCATCGTCTCCGGCATCGGACGGCGGAACGGAGCGGGAAGACAGGACAGGGCATCATCCAGCGCAACCACTTCCGTGAGCGCAATTTCGCCATAGGAACGCTTGGGCAGGACAACCGGGGTTCCGGTCTTCGAATCGGGAAAGAAACGCTTGATCTCCCGCTGGATCGCAAAGTATTTCGGCGTCGGGTCGCCCTCCTCGGAGAGCGGGGCATCGACATCGTAGGTGGACAGCATCCCGATATACTCGTCCTGAGCCAAATTCGCGCCGTTCATAAAGCCCGGATTGCTGCCGCCGTGGAACATATAGAGATTCATATGATCCCCGTTTTCAAGCACTTCGCGCACGTCTTCGGCGACCGCCTCCGTCGCGTGTTCGGGATACAGCCGGCCCCAGTGATGCGGACCGCCGCACCACAGCTCCATCACGAAAAGCGGCACATCGTCCCACAGTTCGCGGACGGTTTTCAGCTGCTGCGTCGGATGGTTGCGGAAATTGGCGGTGGGGAAAACGCCGGGCAGCGAACCGCGGCGAAGGATTGTCGTATCCGCAGCGTCCGAAGTGAAGAGCGGAACGGTGATTCCGCCTTCGAGATACTTCTCCTGCAGATGCCGCAGATAGGCGCTGTCGCTTCCGTGGCAGCCATATTCATTTTCAAGCTGAATGGCGATGATCGGACCGCCCGCGGTATGCTGGAGACGGCGGAGCGCCGGCATGATCGCGTCGAGATAGCGATCCACCGCCTCGAGATAGGGCGGGTTCGAGCAGCGGAGGCGCAGCCCCGGCTTCGCGAGCAGCCACGCCGGCAGTCCGCCGAGATCCCACTCCGAACAGATGTAGGGGCCGGGGCGGACAATCACATTAAGACCCTCTTCCTGTGCGATTTCCAGATAGCGGGCAAAATCCGCGCCGCCGGAGAAATTGAACTCGCCCTCGCGCGGCTCGTGAAGATTCCACGCAAAGTAGGTTTCGAGCGTGTTGAGCCCGCATTGCCGCAACTTGACGATCCGGTCGCGCCAGTAATCGGGGTGAATTCTGAAATAGTGCATCGCGCCGGATAGAATCCGGACCGGTTCGCCGTTGATCCGGATCTGCCGGTTGCCGATTTCGACGGAATCAGTCATACCATTCTCCTTCTTGATAAACTGGAAATATGTTATATAGTATAACCGGCCGATTTCTGTTCGGCAATTCTATTTTTGTCGCTGAAAGGTGAGATATGTCGCAAAACATCATCATCCCCCGCGCGGACTGGCAGAATCTCCCGCAATGGAAGTTGCCGGTCTATCCGCGTTCCGCCGGGCTGACCATCTTCGAGGCGGAGGAGCGGGAAAACTCGGGGCCGCGCCCGTTCGTCCAGATCAATTGGTGCGTCAGGGGCGAAGGCGCCATGCTGTCCGGAGGAATGGAAGTGAAAATCGGCGCGGGGGACGTCTTGATCACCCCGCCGGGCGAATCCAATTTGAAACACGCCCTGTCGGCGGGCTGGACAGTCCGCTGGGTCACCTTCGACGGCCCGGGTGCGTCGGCGTTCTGCGACGGCTACGGATATTCGCGCGTGCTTCCGGCGGCGGGACCCTGCCCGGAAGAGCTGTTCCGCCAATTCGAACTGCTGCTGCGCGAAAATACCGTCGAAGCGATGCGGCGCAATCTCGCGCTGCTCTGCGAAATTCTGGCGGCGGCGGGAGGATCGCACAGCGACGGCAGCCGCGAAGGGAAATGGATCGAAGCGTTCCTCCGCCTGGCGAAGGAACGCTTCTGTGACCCGGATGTCAATCTGAACGTCCTGTGCGACGAGCTCGGCATCCACCGGGCCACGCTGACGCGGATTTTCACCCCCCGAATGCAGGTTTCACCGGGGCGGCACCTGCAGATGCTGCGGATTCAGCACGCACTGCATCTGCTTCGCAGCACGGCGCTTCCGATCCGGGATATCGCATTGCAGGCCGGAATCCGCGACTCCGGCTACTTCGCGAAGGTCATCCGCGAAACAACCGGGCAAACTCCGCACGCCTACCGCAATCAGCGCTGACGGAGCAGCTCCAACGCGTACTGGACCGGGGAACGATGGTCTTCCGGCCGCTCTTTGAGTGCTTCGATCGACTCGAACACCGCGATGCAGGCGGTCTTGTAATCGACATTCCCGATCTCCGCCACCAGCCGGATTCCGCGGTCGAGCAGCTTCTTGTTGCTGACGCTCACCCAGCTCATCCAGTTGCCGGAGACCCGCCCGAGCCGGGTCATGCAGCCGGTCGAAACGGTGTTCCAGAAAAGTTTCACCGCCATGTGCCCCATCAGTTCCAGAAGCGAATTCTCCGGCTGGAACGGGAGCAGGATGGAGAGTTCCATATGCTTCACCGTATGAAACTTCCCATCAAAATGAGAAGCGAAGGCGCGTTCCAGTTCCACGCCGCGCCCGAAGGAGATCAGCACGGCGGCGTCACGTTCCGACGCGTACCGTTCCGGCCTGTCCTCGTTGCCGACCGGGATGAAGAGCAGCTCTTCGGCGCGGATCGCCGGGGGCTGATTCACGACCCTTTCCGGAGCGTTCATGGCACGATAGTCGTCCGGCGTCCATTCGAGGCAGCGCAGCGGGCGGTGCATTTCGTGCAGCCAGGTCTCCGGCGTATTGTAGAACGGGTTCTTGACGAACGCCCACGGTTCCGGCGCGTCGCGATCTTCGCGGCGGCGGAACGGCGGCAGCATGAAGGTCGGGGAACGTTCGGTGGTGTCGGTAAAGATGTCCAACAGGAAATCGTTGGCGAAATAAGTGATCTTTCCACCGTCGCGGTAGGTGCGCACTTCGAATTCGAGGTAGTCGGCGATCATTTTGACGATCTCCGG
>CAYSZM010000049.1:0-13196 GCA_964435365.1 uncultured Victivallis sp.
CCCACGACCAACTATTCACCAGAGGAGGATTCGCAGTTGCGGATGAATTCGCGGGGGGAGAGGCCGGTTCTGGTTTTGAATACGGTGCAGAAATAGTTGCTGTCGGAGAAGCCGCATTTGTGGCCGATTTCGCCGATGGAGTATTTATGGGGGTAATAGCGCAAGAGATTTTCGGCTTCCTGCATTCGTCGTTCGGTCAACAGTTCGCGGAAACTTTTGCCGGAGGCCTGACGGATGACGCCGCCGAGATAGTTGCCGTTGACATGAAGGATTTCGGCGAGATCGGCGAGGGCGGGGTTGAGGTGATAGGAGCGTTCGATGAAATGGCGACACTGTTCGAGATAGTAGCCGTCGTCGCGTTTTTTACCGCGTCCGGTGGTGGATTCGCGATAACATTCGAGTTCGAGCAAGACATATTTCGCCAGGAATTCGGCATAGACGCCGATTTCGCTGCGGCGGGCGCGGGAGAGTTCGCCGGGACGGCGGCCGTTCCAGCCCGGGGCGAATTCGATACCGGGGGGGAGCAGGTAACCGATGTAGATGATCGCCGCGAGTTTTCCTTCGAAGAGGACGGGCTGGGCGTAATCCCACACGCCTTTGGGGCAGAATCCCCAGAACGGGCGGCCGCGCGATGCGACGCGGCGGCTGCGCACTTTGTTTTCGGAGCAGATGGCGATTCCGCCCGGCTGTTTTTTGGCCCAGCGGCAGAAATCGCCGTGGTGATGGTATTGATCCGGGGCGAGCTGAAGCTCCGGCATTTCAGCAAACGCCGGATGCAGCACTTCAAGGTCGATCACCGCGCCAAGTTTGATTTCCAGTCGGCGGATGGCATTCTGCAAATTCATCGTCCGAACTCCATTTCTGTAATAATTTAAGATTTCATTCCCGTTTTTTCAAGGTTTCATCGGGAGAAACCGTTAAATTAAATAAGAAAAGAACCCAAAAAGAAAGGAATTCACCAATGAAAAGCTATCAGGAAAAAGAAAGAACGCTGCCGGTGGTTGCGGAAGTCGATGTGCTGATCGCGGGCGGCGGGCCCGCCGGAGTCGGGGCGGCGTTGGGCGCGGCCCGCAACGGCGCGAAAACCATGCTGATCGAGAGTGCCAACTGCCTGGGCGGCATGGCCACCGCCGGGATGATGTCGCACTGGTGCGGCGGCACCGAATCCCCGCTGCTCGACGAAATTTTCGAGCGTACCAAGGCGTCTCCGCTGCTGCCGCCGGAAACCTGCGAGCGGGCGGCGAACTGGGCGACCGCGCACGAGGCGCAGAAGACGGCGCTGCAGGAGCTGCTGCTCGAAGCGGGCGTGATCCTGCAATATCATACCTTCGTCGCCGGGGCGGTGGTCGAAGACGGATGCGTCAAGGGGCTGATTACAGAGAGCAAATCGGGACGTGAAGTCATTCTCGCACGCACGGTCATTGATGCGACCGGCGACGGCGACGCGGCGGCGGCGGCCGGGGCGGAATTCTCGCTCGGGCGAGAGGGCGACCATATCTGCCAGCCGGTGACGCTGATGTTCCGCATCGGCGGCGTGGATCACGAACGCGCGGTTTTTCCCGGCAGTTTCGAATCGCTGATCGACCTGCCGAAGGGGGAAATCCAGGCGCTCGGGCGGCAGAATCTCCCCCACCCCGCCGGACACGTGCTGCTCTACCCGGCCCCCCTCCCCGGCGAGGTCTGCGTCAACATGACCAACGTGATCGGCGTAGACGGGACCAACGTCCGCGACCTGACCCGCGCCGAGCTGGTCTGCCGCGAGCAGATGAAGAAGATCGTCGCGTTCCTGCGCGAATTCGTGCCGGGCTATGAAACCTGCTACGCGGTCACCAGCGCGGCCAACGTCGGGGTGCGCGAAACCCGCCACTTCAAGGCGCTTTACGAGCTCACCGAGTTCGACATCGTCGAAGCGAAGCTGTTTGATGACTGGATCGCCACGCGCAATCACTTCAATTTCGACATCCACAGCCTCAAGGGGCCCGGGCTCGACGAGCACGGCGCGCAGAAGCATTTCGAGTCGAAGGGGAAGTATTCGGTGCCATTCCGCTGCTGCGTCCCGGAAAAACTCGACGGGCTGCTGCTCTCCGGCCGCAACATCGGCGGGACGCACAAGGCGCATTCGAATTTCCGCGTGATGCCGATCTGCCTCAACATCGGCCAGGGCGCGGGCGTCGCGGCGGCGCTGGCCGCCCGTGACGGAATCTCCGTCCGCAAGGTCGATGTCAAGAAGGTGCAGAAGGTTCTCGAAGCCGCCGGAGTCCGTCCCTGACCGGAATCAGGCCGACATGAAAGCGCCGCCGTTGAGGTTGACCGCCTCGCCGGTCATGAAGCCGGAGGCGGCGACATTGTAAACCGACTCGGCGACTTCGGCGGGGGTCGCGCCGCGCCCGAGCGGGATTCCGGCGAGTTCGCGCTCCAGCATCTCCGGCGTCAGCCGGGTGGACACAAGATCGGTGAGGATCAGCCCCGGCGCAAGCACGTTCGAGGTGATCCCGCAGGGTGCGCCGAGGTTGGCGAAGCCGCGCGAAAGCGCGTGCATCGCCGCCTTGGCCGCCGCGTAGGAGAGCATCCGTTCGTTCGGCGGCTGGCTGGCCCAGATGCTTGAAATGTGGACCATGCGGCCCCACCGCTTCCGCTTCATCTGTTCGAGGGCGAATTTTCCGCAGAGATAGGCGCCCTTGAGGTTGACCGCCATCACTGCGTCCCACCACTCGCCGTCGCGGGTTGCGGGAGAGCGTTTGTAGGGGTCGATCCGCGCATTGTTGATCAGGATGTCAACCGGACCGGCGGCGCGGAACATCGTTTCGACCGCGTCTTCGTCGGAGATGTCGCAGCCATAGGCGATGCCGCCGATTTCGCAGGCGACGGCTTCCGCCGCCTCGCAGCCGTGGGCGTAGTTGACGATTACCCGGCACCCTTCCGCCGCAAACCGGCGGGAGACCGCTTCGCCGAGTCCGCGCGAGCCGCCGGTAACGAGAACGGTTTTTCCGTTGAATTCACTCATCTTTTCACCAGTCGCAGACCGCGCCGTCGGGGCGGAACAGCCGGGGCGTCCCGGCGACGATGCGCGAATGTTTTTGAATCAGGTCCATGTCGAGTTCGATTCCCCAGCCCGGTCCGGCGGGGAGATCGAGGTAGCCGTCTTTCACCGCGAGCGGTTTTGTGATGACTTCGTTGCGCCAGTCGTCGAGGAACAGCCGCTCCTGAATGAGGAAGTTCGGCGCGATCGCGTCGAGGTGCAGCGAAATCGCTGTGATCACCGGGCTCATCGGGCAATGCGGCGCGACGAAGCCGTCGAACGCCTCCGCCAGATGGGCGACCTTCGCCCCCTCGTTGAAGCCGTGACAGTGGGCGAGGTCCGGCTGCGCGACGCGGATCGCCTGCTTCTCGAACAGGCGGCGGAACTCCTGAAGCCGGGTCAGCCGTTCGCCCGCCGCGATGGGGATATCCACCTTGTCGGCGACGCGCGCCATCCCCTCCTCGTCCTCGGGCTGGACCGGCTCCTCGAAGAAGAGCGGGTTGAACTCCTCCAGCGCCCGGCCGATCTGGATGGCGAGCGTGGAGTCGTAGCGGCCGTGGCCGTCGAAGAGGATTTCGCAATCATCGCCCACCGCCTCGCGGACGGTGGCGGCGGCGGCGCGAACTTTCTTCACCGTTTCCAGGTCGCGCACCGGCCAGGTCGGAACGGCGAGGCTGAATTTGAAGGCGCGGTAGCCGTACTCCTTCGCCGCGGCGGCCTTTTCGCGGATGATTCCGGGATCGGTCGCCCCGCCGCTCCAGCCGTTGGCATAGACGCGGATTTTGTCGCGGAGCGCGCCGCCGAAGAGTTCATAAACCGGCATCCCGGCGGCCTTGCCGATCAAGTCCCAGCAGGCGAGTTCGACGCCGGAGACGGCGGAGGCCTTGACCACCCCGCCCTTCCAGAAACGCTGGCGGACCAGCGTCTGGAGCAGATGGCCGACCCGCGCCGGGTCCTGCCCGACAATCAGGTCTTCGAGATCGCGGAGACAGCCGAGGATCGACTCGTCGTGGCTCTCAAGCGTCGCTTCGCCAAGGCCGGTGAGCCCCTCGTCGGTATGCAGCAGAATATAGAAATAGTTGCGGTTGGACAAGAGGCCGCACCCCGGCGTCGGCGCACCGACCAGCACGGTCTCGATTCGGGTGATCTTCATGGTTTCACCTTCCTGAAGTGGAGAATCCGGCAGTCGCAGTCGCCGACCAGATTCACGCGCACGCCGACGGAAGCTGCGCCGAGGCCGGAAAGAATTCGCGTTTCGCCCCGCTCGCCGCCGTAGATTTCAAGTTCATAACACGTTTCCGGAGCCAGCCCCGGAATCCGGAAGAACGGCATGGGGTCGGCGAACTGCTGCGTAACACGGAACACGAAGACGACCGCCTCGGACCGGTCCGGCGCGACGTATTCGAAAATCGCGTACGGCCCCTCCCCGTGGGCGGCGAGCCGGTAGAGACTCCCGAACTGGGTAACGTGCCGGATTTTCTTGTAAAGCTCCGCATAGGAACGGATTTCCGCCAACTCGTCCTCGCCGCAGACGGTCAGGTCTTTGCCGATCGCCAGCGAGCCGAGCATTCCGCAGAACGCCTGGAACCGGAGCGGAGTTTTGCGGTGGTCGACGTGGGACATCGCGTCGCTGATATGGCAGGCGCCGCCGGCCAAACGCGGCAGGTTGACCTGGGTGAATCCGGTGTGAAGCGCGAGCATGTCGACCGCATCCTGATTGTCGGAGCGGTTCATCCGCCCGAAGAAACGGGTCATGGCCAGGTCGGCCCGGGCCGCGCCAGAAGCGCAGTTCTCCATCAGCAGTTCCGGGAAATCGGCGGAGAGCCGCCCGAAAATCCGGTGGAGGTTATGGACATAGTCGATCCAGATCCGCCCCTGTTCCACCTGGGGGAGTCCTCCCCATCCGGGCGAGGAGAAGAAGCAGTTCATATCGAGCTTGAGATAGCGGATTCCGGTCTCTTTGACCAGCCGGTACAGCGAAGCGTAAAGATAATCGGCCACATCGTGCCGGGCGAGATTGAGCATCACCGAGGTCCGGTCGACATCGGCGCGGTAACGCTCGAACGGCTCGACGCCGGGGTAGGACATCGCCCACTCGGGGTGGGCCCGGTAGAGCTCGCTGCGGAGTTCGAACGATTCCGGCTCCACCCACAGCCCGAATTCCATGCCGAGGCGGCGCGCCTCGTCGATCACCGGTTTGAGGCCGTCGGGGAATTTCTCCGGGTCGGGCACCCAGTCGCCGAGGGCGCTCTGCCAGCCGTCGTCGATCACGAACAGTTCCGCGCCGACCCTGGCGGCCAGCGCCTCGGCCCGGCGGATGTTCTCCTCGTTGACGTGAATGTTGATGCAGCCCCAGGAGTTGAAAATGAGCGGCATCGGTTTCGCCGCGATCGCCGGGGGCAACAGGTGCCGGAGCTGGTGGAGGTGAAGCGTCCGGCTCATCCCGCCGTGTCCTTCGCTACTCCAGCCGCCGGTGAAGACCGGGGTGGGGAAGGTTTCGCCGGGGGCGAGCACGATCCCGCTGTCGAATTCGTTGATGCCGCCGGTGACCGCGGTGGTGTCCCAGGCGTTGCGTTCGACGGTGATCCGCCAGTTGCCGCTCCACTGGAGCGCGCCGAAAAACACTTCCCCGGCGGATTCGGTGGCGTTCCCGTCGTCGAGCGCGAAAAAAGGCACTGCGAAGGGGCCGGACAATCCGGTGCGGCTTTCCATCGTAAACCGCCCCGGTTCGACCGGGAGCCGGTTCACCATCGCCTCTTTCCCCCAGCGGCCGGAGAGATGGGTCAGGCGGCAGCCCGTCATCGCGGGCGGCAGCTGCCAGCAGGCGGAGGCGAAGTGGTCCAGCCGGATTTCCGTCTCCGAGGCATTTTCGATTTCGCTCCAGCGGTCGATCAGCCCGATTTCGCGCCAGACCCGGTAGAACAACCGCACTTTAAGCGGATGGAGCGGGTCGGAGAACTCGAGCGTCAGCAAATCGGATTCGTTCTCCTCCTGGATACGAAATCCTTCGTAACGCAACCGGGTTCCGCGCACGCCGTCGGCATATTCCGCCTTGAGTGCGCATTCGTTGTAGAACTCCCCGTAAAAAGCGGGATACTCCTGGCGGGCGTTTTCGCTCTGCCGGTTCGTGCGGTGACAGTATTCCTGCACCGCGGCGACCGAAGGCAGATCGTCGGCGCGCTCCAGCTTCGCGCCCCAGTAAAGGTTGACGGCAAGGCCGTTCTCCGCAATCTCGAACGCATAGCCCATTTCGCCCGCGTTCAGCAAAAAACGCTTTTTCGCATGATCGACCAGAATGCCCATCGTTCAAATTCCTTTCAGACAGCCGTCGATGATTTCGTCGAGATCGCCGACAGCCAGATTGACTGTGGTGTCGGCGCCGCCGTAGTAGACGCGAAGTTCCCGCGTTTCCAGGTCGGCGATCGCACCGGTGGCGAACACCACTTCCGGGATCACCCCCTGCCGTTCGTACGGCATTTCCGGCGTCAGCAAATAGCGGTTCATCCGTCCGATGATCACCCCGGGATCGTCGAGGTCGAGCAGCATCGCGCCGAGACTGTAGCGCCAGCCGGCGAAAGTGTTCTGCACGCCGTGAATCAGTTCCAGCCACCCCTTTTCGGTTTTGACCGGCACGCAGGGACCGATTTTGAGGTTGTTCCACGGCATGAAGTCGCGGGCCAGCAGCGGACGGTGCCGCCCCCAGTGAATCAGGTCGGGCGAACGCGAAATCCAGATGTTGGCGTAGGATTTGTCATAAGGCGCACCGACGCTGTAGGGACGGTCGAGCCGGACGTAGTCGCCGCCGATCTTCTCCGGGAAGAGGCAGGGCACGCGGTTGTGCGGCAGTGCGATGACCTCCACCGGCTCAGCCGTCCGAAAATCGACGGTGCGGTAGAGGAGCGCACAGCAGCCCCAGGAGGAGTTGCCGGGGCGGATGATATAGCAGCACCCCTCTTCCGGGAAATACGTCACCCGGCAGTCGATGGGGTGGAAATCGAGCATTCCGAACGGCTTGCCCTCGTCCACCCGGAACAGCGGCTCGGGGTGGATGTCGAAATGAATCCCGTCGCGACTCTCCGCGACGTGGCAGCGGGCGTGCTTCTCGTTTCTCGGCATCACCGAGAGCAGCAGGATGGTCCGGCCGTCCGGCAGCCGCACCTGCCCCGGGTTGAACACCTGATCGGCGGCGCAGAACGGAAAATCGGCCGGGTCGAACAGCGGATTGTGTTCCGAACGGGTCAGCTGCGATTTGAATTTCACGGGTTTCATCGGCACGTCCATTTCTCATCCGCCAAACGGCAATATTGTTTGAAGAGTTCGATTTCGTACAGATTCCTCATCCCTGGATAAAACATGTTGAAATCCTCCCAATTTCGATGTCAACATCAATAGGATAGCGGATGTTCTGCGGAAGCGCAATCACGTTTTCCGTTATTGATATATTAATATCGGTCATTTTTCGTTTGAAACTGTTGATAACGAATGATATATTTAAATTAATGAAAAACGGCGAAAAATTCGTTCTCTATGCGAAGAACTTCCATCTCGCACAGGAGCTGCGCGGAATCCTGGACTATGCGCGCGGCCACGGCTGGCAGCTCGAGCTGCCGCAGATGTACGGCCTCCCCGGACACGTCCGCAACTGGCGCGGAACAGGGCTTTTAACCGACACCGCCTACTACACGGAACAGCTTCACGCCGAAGGAGTGAAGATCGTCGGTCTGTCAATCGACCCGAAACTGACCGCAAACGCCGACGCCGTCGTCGCGCCGGACAACCGCCGCATCGGAGAGGCCGCCGCCGACTACTTCCTGAGCCGGGGCCACCGCAACTTCGCCGCCTGCCGCGACGTGTACGGGCGCGACGCGGCGTTCGCCTCCCGGCTCGAGCGGAACGGATTCTCCGTCCGCAGCATCGGGATGCCGCGTTACTACCGTTCCCGGCAGGCTCTGGAACTCCTCGCCGCACAGCTTTCGCGGCTGCCCCGGCCCTGCGCGCTCTTCTGCAACAACGACTGGGAGGCGGTCTCGGCGCTCAACGCCGCCGGGCTCGCCGGAATTTCGGTTCCCGAGCAGCTCGCCGTGCTCGGCGTCGGCAACGAGGAGATGATCTGCACCACCGCCTCCCCCCGGCTGTCGAGCCTCGACACCCGGCTCTACTTTCGCGGGCTGCGTGCGGCGGAGGAGCTCGACCGCGTCATGGAGGGAGGCGCACCCCGAAAATCCCCCATCCTCATCGCGCCGGACCGGGTGGTCGAACGGGCGAGCAGCGACTTTTTCGCCGTCGAAGACCGCACGCTGCGCAAAATGCTCGAACACCTGCGCCGCCACGCCGCCTCGCCGATTCAGGTCGCCGAACTGGCGCGCCGCTTCCGGGTGAGCGAATCGACGGCCTACCGCCTCTTCCGCGACGGAATCGGCCTGTCGCCCAAGGAGTTCCTGACCGAACTCCGGCTGAACCTGGCCCGGACCCGGCTGATCGATTCCGACGACACCGTCGGCGCGATCGCCGCGGAGTGCGGATTCCCCTCCGCCGCGGCTCTCTACGAACTCTTCTCCCAACGCTGCGGTCAAACTCCGTCGGAGTGGCGGAGCGGCGGAAGTCGGCCTGTTGACCATTCCTGATGCAACAGCTGTCGCATTGATTTGTCGCATTTCGGCCGCATCACCTCTTGCCGCGCATGGTCATTTCCCGTATAATTAATACAGGAAACAGACTATACACAGCAGGAGAGGTTTTCATGCGGCACACTTTGCATCGGGTCAACATCCGCGAACTGTCGCGGGAGTTGAAGATCAACCCGGCCACCCTTTACCGGGCGCTGGACGAGGATGCGCCGGTCAAGCCGGAAACCCGGCGACGCATCCTCAACGAACTCACCCGCCGCGGCGTACAGATCAACACCGTCCGCCCCCGCCGGATCGTCGTCGACCTGCGCCCCAACGACCATTATATGACCTCGCTGGCGCTGGAGCTGCTGCAGCTGCTCCCCATCGAACAGTTCAACTACAAGTTCTCCCATGCCGGAACCGACCGGGGCCGCTTCATGCGGGCGGTCGAGGAGTCCGACGCGGTGGTGTTCTTCTCCTACCCTTCCGAAGAGATTCTGGCGGCCGCCCGGGAGGCGAATCCGGACGCGTTCCAGATCGTCTTCGGCAACTCCGGCGGCGGCGATGTCGCCATCGACTCCGACAACACCGACGGCGGCGTGGCCGCCGCCCGCTACCTCTACGAGCGCGGCCACCGCGACATCCTCCTCGGAACCGCCTACGACCAGCCCAACCACCGCAACCGCTACCGGGGATTCGCCGGGGAGCTCCAGTATCTCGACCGCAACGCACAGGCCGAATTCCTGCTCCACTCCGGGCGGGAAAACTGGAACGATCCCGCCGTTTTTCAGGAACGGCTCAAAGGGAAGACCGCCTTCGTCGCCCTCTCCGGCATCATGGTCTGCCATGTCTGGATCGGCCTCAACCGGGCCGGAATCCGGGTCCCGGAGGACGTCAGCCTCTTCTGCTTCGACAATCCGGTCGGCGACAACAACGGCAATCTCTACCACGTCTGGGCCGGGTGCCCTCCGCTGCCCTTCGAAGTCAGCCGCCTCGAAAGCGACCGGACCCGGCTGCTCAGCGAAATCGTCTTCCTGCTCAACGAGCTGCCCGGCATCAAAGGCAGAAATCTCAAAATCCAAGTACCGCTTCGTCTGATCGAAGGAAATTCCGTCATCAACAGAAAGGCCCGCTAACCATGAAACGTCGCCAATTCACCTTGATCGAACTTCTGGTCGTGATCGCCATCATCGCCATTCTTGCGGCCATGCTGCTGCCGGCACTCAACCGGGCGCGCGAATCCGCCCGCAAAAGCAACTGCATCGCCAACCTGAAACAGCTCGGGCTGGCTTCGGCGGCTTACACGCAGGATTACAACGGCCAGATCATGCCGTACAAGAAGTACGTGTACTGGGGGGCCGACTGTTACTGGTACACCGGGTTCGCCATCTATATGAAATACCCGGCGCTCAACAGCAACAAGACGCCGATCGATCCGATGTTCCTCAAACTCATCACCTGTCCCTCCGGCAGCAAGCTGTTCGGTTCGCCCACCGGCGGGCTGGCCTACAACGCGTGGATTCTCAACCACAAGATCAACCGGATTCAGCACCCCTCCCGCACCGTCCAGATCGGCGACGCGGTCCGGAATCCGGGCGGCTGGTTCGAGGGCGGCATTCAGTACCTCGACAACTATCTCGGCTACTTCCACAACTCCTCGTTCTTCGCCCTCAACAGCAAGAACCTGCTGATGGGCCGGGGAATCGCCGACCTCCTCCTCCTCGACGGACACGCGGCCGGCGGCAGCCGGGACTGGGTGCTCGCCAAAGGCTTCCTCAGTCACGGCCTGTAAGGAATCGCCATGAAACAACTGACATTGCATCTTTTCCTTCTGTTCGCCGCGCTTTCCGCCCGAGGCGATATCGCCTCGTCGCCGCAGGGGACGGCGGTTGAACGGAGCGCAGCGATCGACGCGCCCAGAGAGCAGCTGCTCGACGTCTCCGGCTACTTCCCCTGCCCGATCGCCTGGAACGGCACGATCCGCCCCGGTTCGGCGCTGGACGTCAGTTTTCTCAACCACAAACCGGCCGGGAAATACGGATTTCTCAAGCGGGTCGGGGATCACTTCGAATTCACCGGCCGCCCCGGAGAACCGGTCCGGTTCTGGGGAACCAACGTCGCCATCCACGGCTGCTTCCCCGACAAGGAACTCGCTCCGAAGCTGGCGGCGACCTTCGCCGCGCAGGGGGTCAACCTGGTCCGGATGCACTTCCCCGCCAACCGGACGGAGCTTCTCTTCAACGCCCGGGGCGAGATCAACCCCGAAATGCTCGACCGTTTCAATTTCTTCGCGGCGGAACTCTGCAAGCAGGGAATCTATCTCTATCTCGACCTCAACGACAAACTCTTTTACGACGTGTTCCTCGGCAAACCCTGGGTCTGGCCGCAGCCGCCGGAATACGCCGCCCTGTTCGACCCCGAAGTGGCCGGGGCGGTCAAAGAGTTCGCCCGGCGGCTGTTCACCCGGGTCAACCCCTACACCGGGCGGAGCCTGGCCGACGAACCCGGCGTCGCACTCTACCAGATCATCAACGAACGCACCATGCTGATGGGCGGCCAGATCGCCCGGCTTTCGCCGCGCCACAAGGCCAAACTCGAACGGCGCTGGAACGAGTTCCTGGACAAGCGGAAGCTTCCGATCAAACCGCTCCCCGATAAGCTCAACGCCGATGCGACCGGGCGGCGGTTCGCCTTCGAGGTCTACCGCACCCACCTCGCCGAGATGCGCGGCTTTCTGCATTCGCTCGGCGTCCGGGTTCCGATCTGCGGGTCGAGCAAGCCCTTCGGACCCGGCGACGCCCCCGCCGCGGCGGAGATGGATTTCATGAGCAGCCACTCCTATTACGACGACCCGCGCGGCGCCATGCCGCCGACGCCGGAGAAGCCGATGATCTGGTGGAACCGTCCGCCGCTCCATGAGAAGCCGTGGGGGCGCGCCACCATGATGAGCAACCTCGGGCAGGTTGCGCTGGCGGGATATCCGCGGGTGCTGGGCGAGTGGAACTACTGTTACCCCAGCTTCAACCGCTGCGAAGGGATTCCGCTGCTGGCAGCGGCGGCCGCCTATCAGTCGGTCGATGCGCTGGTCTATTTCTGCGCCTCCGGCACCGGAGACGGGGGAAAGTGGGACCGTTTCCGCAAAAATCCCTCCATCTACATTCACACCCAGCAGACCGATCCGGCAACCTGGGGCCAGTCGCAGGCGGCCGCGCTGATCTACCGGCGGGGTGACGTCGCCCCGGCGAAGCGGAAGATCGAAGTCACGTTGCCGGAAGAGGTTCTCGTCGAAGGCGGCGTCAATGTGATGGAGAAACTCCCGTTCCTCCCCGAACTTGGCCGTTACTCCGTCAAAACCGGAAAGGCCAATCAGGTCGGCCAATGGGCGCAGTCGGCCTCCACGCCGGAAGAGCTCTACAAGAAGGTGCTTGCCACTTTCGGCGACCGCCGTTCCAACACCAACCGGGTAGTGAACGACACCGGGGAAATCCGCCGTTACTCCGCCCCGGCGCTGCTCCTGATCGACACGCCGCGCGCCCAGGCGGTCACCGGTCGGCTCGACCGGCTCGGAGAGACCGGAGACCGTCTCGCCGACCTCGCGCTCGCGTCGCCGATGACGCGGGGAACCATCTCGCTGGTTTCGCTCGACGGCAAGCCGCTGCGCAGTTCCGAACGAATGTTGTTGACCGCCGTGGCCAACGCCGCCAACCGCTCCATCCGGGCGGACAGCTCGAAGGGGCTGCTCTACGACCTCGGGAACGCTCCGGTGGTGGCGGAACCGTTCACCGCGTCGGTCCGTCTCCGCAACGCGCTTCCGCTCAAAGTCTACCGGCTCAACCCGGCCACCGGCGAACGGACCGGGGAAATCCAGGCGGAGCGGAAGGGCGAAGAGCTGAGTTTCGAACTCACTCCGGCCGACAGGACGATTTACTTCGAACTCGCGCCGTAATCCCGCTTACCGGGCGCCGGAGAGCAGGATCACTCCGGCAATCCCGGCGGCGAGGGCCAGCATGCCGCGCCGGGTCAGCGGTTCCTTGAGGAACACCATTCCGAGCAAATAGGTGCCGAGGAAACTCATCTGGGCGATCGGCAACACGATCCCCGCCTCGCCGTACTGCAGCGCCGCCGCCATGCAGAAGACGATCCCCACCACCAGGAGGCCGGAGACCGTGCCGTAGAAAACGAGTTTCCGGTCCGGCAACTTCAAGCCCCCCTCCCGCCACCGGGCGTAGAGGAGACCGCCCGCGATCCAGAAGAGACTGTTGATGACGATCACCCCGTTGCGGTCCGCCCCGTGCAGGAATCCGTACCGGTACGAAAGCCCCATCCCCGCCCGCAGCACCCCGGCCAGCACCACCAGCCGGAAGCCCAGCTTCTCCAGATGGACCCCGTTCCGTTTCGGCAGGAAAGCCAGAATCGCCGCCAGCGCCAGCACGACTCCCGCCAGCTGCGTCCCGGTCAGGCTCTCCCCCAGAAACAGCCACGCCCCGGCCACCACCAGCACCAGGTTGAGCCGGTAGATCGTCGAGCACAGCCCCGCCGACTGCCGCCCCATCGCCTCGATCAGCAGC
>CAYSZM010000049.1:13296-25229 GCA_964435365.1 uncultured Victivallis sp.
GTAGATCGTCGAGCACAGCCCCGCCGACTGCCGCCCCATCGCCTCGATCAGCAGCTGATTGCCCGCCACGGAAAAGAGTCCGGAAATACTCCCCCACACCCAGGTCGCAACAAGCGAAGTCTCCGGGCCGCGCGGCAGCCAGACCAGCAGCAGCAGCCAGACCGCCCCGATCAGCGCCACAAAAAGCCCTCGCGAACGCACCTTCCGCGCATACAGCTTGAAAACAAAATCATTCACCGCCGAAAACCCGAGGCAGCAGAACGCAAACAAAATCGCCATCTCAACTCCTGTTTTTTTATTATTTGTCAATTTATAATCAATAATTTTAATATAAATCAACAAAAAAGCAAATACAAGGAGAGCTCATTCAAAAGGAGACAAAAAAACCGGACCGGTCGAACAAGTCAACCCGGTCCGGTGAAAAGAATGCGGTCGGCGAATCAGCCGATTTCGACGGTACGCACCGCGCCCGGGGCGAGATCGCCGAAGACGCGCTCCTCGCCGTTGCGGCAGATGCGGAAGTGCTGGGGAGCCGCCGAGGAGTTCCAGAGCCGGAACTCGCGGCGGTTCTGGCAGAGCACGATCACTTCGGGCGGCTCGACCGACCAGACGGCGCGCTGGAACGTCTTGCCGTCCGCGGCGGCGGTAATCTCCAGATGTTCGGCGGTCCAAAGCCGTTCGCGGGCGAGCATCGGGAGCTCTCCCCGGAAGCGGCCGTCGGCGATCCAGAACTCCTGGGTGACTTCGCCGAGGTCGGCATAGCCCTCATCGCCGTGCGGCCGGTTCGGCGCGTGTTCCGCATAGACCACCGGGCGCAGCAGCGTCAGCCGCAGTTCGCCGGTGCCGAACGAATCGTAGGCGTGCAGCGAGGAGGCGAGGAAACCGGACGTTCTCCCCTCCCCGTCAACCGCGGCGGCGAAATCGATGAACGGCTGCTCGCAGCCGTCCGGAACCCGGTCGAGCACCATGGCGGACTGCCCCGAAATAATGGCTCCCGAGTCTACTCCGGTCTTCCAGCAGAGTTTGACCGAGTCGTCCTTCTCCTGCCAGTCGGCGTTCCAGCGGGCGAAGAGTTCTGGGATGCCTGCATAGGCGAAGAGATCGAGCTGAAAGGTCGAACTCTTCCAGCGGTAACGCGCCCGCAGACAGCTGGCCGCCGGGCCGTTGTCGATCTCCTCGAATCCAAGCAGCCCGGCATCTCCGGCATTCTCGCCGAGACGGGCCAGCCCGTGCCCCCAGGTGTCGCCGCGGTCGTCGATGACGGGGAAAGAGATTCGCGCAAACGCCGCCTTCTGGCGCTTGAACCCGAGCGGAGCCGGGGCCGTTTTGCCGTAGCCGAACGCGAACGCCCGCAAGCCGGAGGCGGGCAGATCGACCACCGCGGTCGCCCTGCCCCAGGCGTTGTTCGGGCCGTAAGGCACCGCGCCGCGCGTCCACTGAAGCGGAATCGACTTGCCGTGCTCATCGGTCAGGATGTCGAATTTCCGTCCATTGCAGTTCGGGTCGGCGAAGGTGTCGTAACCGAGCACCGCGCGTACCGGAACCGGCAGCGGGTTCCAGAGCAGCACGCCGCCTTCGGTCAGGAAATCGGTCTTCACCCCGGCCGCATAGCGCCCGAGCCGCTTTTCGAGAATCGTGGAACCGATCCACTCCGCGTAGCCGGAGAGGTCGCGCGCCTCATGCTTGAAAGCCGCCCCGATCGAAGTGCCGGGGTAGATGTCGTGGAAATAGTTGAACAAAAGCTGGTTCCAGGCGTCGTCGATCCGGGCGCAATCGGCCCCGCCGTCGGCTCCGGGCGACTCCATCACCAGTTTCTCGGCCTTGAACAGCGTCCGTTCGGCCGAGGCGAGCTGCTTCTTGATCGCCGAAACCGCCGAATAGCAGCCCGGCGAATGGTGGGTGAGCTCGCCGTCGTAAACCGGCAGACCGGTCTTCTCGATCACGTCGAAATAATGGGCGAGCGTCGAAAATTCGATGTCGCGGGTCTCGGCGGCTTCCTGCAGCCAGTCGAGCTGTTTCTCGTAAATGCCGCCGCCGTGGTCGCCGACGCCGAAGAAGAAGGTCTGGTGCTCGTCGCCGTCGGCGATCAGCCGGTCGATCCAGTCAAAAAGCTCCGTCTTCTCCTTCCAGCCCGGCATGGTGCAGTAGGCCTGCCGGATGCGCAGCGTGGTGATCCGGGCGCCGTCGTCGCCGCGCCAGCGGAAGAGATAGGGCATCTCCTTTTCCCCCGCCATCGGGCGCATGAAGACGTAGCGATCGAACCCGGTGGCGTTGAGGATCTTCGGCAGCCCGGCATTCTGCCCGAACGCATCGACGCTGTACCCGATGCGGATGTCGCGCCCGAACTTCTCCCGAAAATAGCGTTTGCCGAATTCGGCCTGGCGGAAGAGCACTTCGCCCGGCGTGACGATCGTGTCGGACTGCTCGACCCAGCCGCCCACCAGTTCCCAGCGGCCGTCATCGACCAGCGCCCGGATTTCGGCGAACAGCGCCGGATCGCAAGCCTCGATCCACTCATAACAGGCGCTCGAAGAACGGCAGAATTTGAGGAACGGATATTTCTTCATGATCCGAACCACGGAGCGGCAGGTGTTCAACCACGTCGAGCGCCCTTCGCGCAGCCGCCACAGCCAGATCGGGTCCATGTGGGAATTTCCGATGACGTAAAGTTTCTTCGCACTCACAGAAATCATCCTCCTGTTTGAACCTCAAAACACCAGCAGCTGAAACAGTTGCGGGATCGTCTTCTCCCCGACTCCCTCGCCCCAGGAGAGCGTGCCCCGCAGCTCCTTCCCGCTGCCGCTGTCGGCCGCGAGAAAAACGCCGAGGTTCATCCCTTTCTCCAGCGCGGGAACGCCGAAAGCCGAGGGGGGAACGTCGATCACATAGCGCGAGATTCCGTTGCCGGTGCAAGTGAACACCGAACGGACTCCGGAAGCGGGATGGGCGCTGTCGAATCGGAACAGCGGCCCGGAGCAGTCATCCGGATTGCGGCGAAGCTGGAGTACGAACCGGATGCCGTCTCCTTCGGTCCGAACCTCTTCCCGCACCTCGATCTCGAACCGCAGCCGGGAGGGGCGGGCGGAAACGCGGAATTTCGCGCGGATATCCGCCGGAAGTTGCAGGCCGGAATCCCAGTTGGACAGGCTGCTGAAGTCGATCCAGTCGGACAGTTTGCCGGTGAGCGGCACTTCGACCCGCGCCCGGTCGTAGGGATTGACCGGGATCACCAGCGAAGACGCCTTGCCGCCGCGGTCCCCGACCGGGAACGTCATCGGACTGCGCCGGCCGAGGGCCGGATCGAACAGCACCGAAAAATCGTATTCCATCCGTGCGCCGGGCAAAAGTTCAAGCTTCGGCCGTTCGACCTTGCCGCCGGCGGAAACAACCGGCGTCTCGATCGCCCGGACTCCGCCCGGCAAATTCAAATAAGGCTCCACCGTCACGGTCTGGTCGGAGAGATTGCTGAAAAACACCCGGTACGACGTCGGCTCCCCGCAGAGAATCCGGCTGGCGATGCGGTCGCGGATTCCGGTCGCCGGATCGTAACCGGGCTGAATCACCACCGGTTTCGCGGTGTGCACCGCCGGTTTGAAGGCGAGGGCGATCTTGCGGAGTTTCATCGCCGGGGTGTCCTCGTCGAGGAACGCGGCAAAGCCGACCGGATCGGGGTAGAGAAACACCACGCGATCCCCCATCGGCACGACGCCGTTGCGGATCTCAAGCGGACGCCCGTCGATTCCGGCCGCCCGGAGCACCTTCAGCCCTTCCGGCAGATGCAGCTCCTTCGCGTCCCCGGCAAGGAACAGACAGACCACCGCTTCGCGGCCGTCCGAAAAGGCGCGGGAACGGGTCGCACCCTCGATTTTGAGGTCGCCGACATACTCCTTGAACGCCAGCACGCGGGGCAGATGCGCATAAACCCCGAACGGTCGCAGCGGCGCACGGTTCGCACCGGCCATTCCGGCGGCGGAGGGAAAATACTTCGCACCGCCCAGCGCCCGCAACTCCACCGCGCGAACGACAAGCTCGACCGGGTCCGCACCGTCGGCCCCGGAAACCCAGTACGGAATTCCGGTCCGGCTGTTGCGGATCGTCTTTTCGATTTCGCGCATCAGGGCAATTTTTTCTTCCAGCCCGACCGCCGGCTCCCGGGCGGTAAAGCTCAGCACGTCGATATCGTCGAGCAGCCCGACGGACACATACATGCGGTAGACGTCGAGCATGGGGTCGTCCGGCACGATCGCGCCGTTGCCCCCGGCGAGCGTCAGGGAAATCTTGTCGAGAACGAAACGGGAAGAGACCGCGCGGAGCGGTGCGATTTCGAATTCAGGCGGAATCCCCTCGCCGGGAGCGGAGGCGATTTCGACCGCCTTCCCGCAATCCGGACGCACCGCGAACACGGCGAAATTCCGGGCCGTTTCGACCAGGTTTTCAGACGGCCGGTTCCGGAGTGCGCCCTCTTCGAAGGTGTCCAGCACCGAAATATCCTCGGCCGCCGCCGCCGCGCGCAGTGCGCCGTAGCGCTCCTCCACGCTGCTGCCCGGCCACGCCATGCGGTCGCGGCACCAGCCGATTCCGCAACGGTGCAACAGACGCATCAAGCCCGGGAAATCATTCGTCCCGGACGGGAGGTCGATTCCGAAAAAGCCGTCCATCACCCCCGCATACGGTTCGGCGGCCACCACCGCCGAGCGGATGCCGGAGCCCGGAAATTCCAACTCATAATAACCCGTTGCGGCGGGAGCCGGAACGGAGATGACCCGCGTCGCGGCGTCGAATGCGGCGGCGCCCGCGGCGGCCTCCTTCCCGGTGTAGTCGAGCCAGCGGAAACGCAGCGTCTCCGGCGAAAACGTCTCCGGCCCGGCCAGCACCGCAAGGCGGAACGGCCGGCCGCCGGGCGTGATGAAATACGAATCGGGCGAATCGGCCCGACACACCGGCACGAATTTGCCGTCGGCAACCCCGGTCAGCCGGACGCCGGAAATCTCCAGGAATCCGTCGTCGGTACTCAAATCATTCTGGTTCAGCAGGAATCCGACTGAGGTTAACGCCGTGCCGTCGAGCGGAACGGAAATTTCCCGGAACTCCGGCGCGCCGCCGTTCAGGCTCTGTTCGACCCGGCGAACCTTGCCGTCCGCTCCGCCCAGGAGGACCGTGAGCCGGGCGGCGGAGGAGCGCACCTTGAAGCGCAGTTCGCGCACCTCCGGCAGTTTCATCGCCAGCGTCGCGGAGACATACCGCCCGCCGCGCCCGAAGTTGCCGTCGAGACGGAGGAGTTCATTCTTGCGGACCAGGCCGCCCTGCGCACCGGGCGGGAACTCGACGCTCCCGTTGTCATACTTCCAGTCCGGATCGGCGGTCGAAAGCACGACAGTTCCGGCGCAAACCGCCACGGTACACGAAAACCAAAGCACCAGCAACGGCAGCAGCCGTCTTTTCCAATCATCTGCCATCATTCGGATGCTCCCCATCGGTGTTGAACTGCGTTATTCCGGCTTGGCGGAACGGGACATCAGGTTGCGGATCGCGCTCGGGACATCGCGCCCGTTGTAGAGAACCGCGTAGATTTCGTCGATGATCGGGGTCTCGGCCCCGACCCGCCGGGCGAGCGTGTAGGCCCCCCGGGCGGTGGTCACTCCTTCCGCCACGACCATGCCCATCGAGGCGAGGATTTCGGGCAGCTTTTTGCCGCGCCCGAGCTCTTCGCCGACGTGGCGGTTGCGGCTGTGCCCGCTGGTGCAGGTGACGATGAGGTCGCCGATTCCGCTCAGCCCGGAGAAGGTCTGTGCGTTGCCGCCGAGCAATTCCCCGAGCCGCCCCATTTCGGAGATCCCGCGGGTCATCAGTGCCGCTTTCGGGTTGTCCCCGAGTTTCATGCCGTCGATGATTCCGGCGGCGATGGCGATCACATTCTTGAGCGCGCCGCCCAGCTCCACGCCGACCACGTCGCTGCCGGTATAGACCCGGAAATTGTCGTTGAGCAAGAGAAGCTGGACCAGCTCGGCGTCATCCTGGCAGTGCGAAGCGGCGACCACCGCGGTCGGCACCCGGCGCGACACCTCTTCGGCGTGACTGGGGCCGGAAAGCGCCACATAACGCCCCGGGCCGAGCACCGATTCGACCATCTCGTGGATCAAAAGCCAGGTATCGACCTCGATCCCCTTGGCCACGTCGAGCAGCAGGTGTTTCACCGGGTCGTAATGCGGTTTGAGCTTGTCGAGCACGCTGCGCAGATACTGGGTCGGAGTGGCCAAGAGCAGCACGGCGGCGCCCTCCACCGCCCGGCCGATCTCCGGTTCGAAGCAAAGTTCTCCGGGCAGCGTCACGCCGGGCAGGAACCGGAAGTTCTCACGACGCTCCCGCATCTGGGCGAGATAATCGGGGAAAGGCCCCCAGAGCACCACTTCGTGGCCGTTGTCGATCAAAGTCAGGGCGAGTGCGGTTCCCCACGCTCCGTCGCTCAGCACCGCGATCTTCATCAGCCGCGCCCCTTCTTCTTCGCGTTGGAGTCAAAGCGGCTCTCGGTGCCGTTCAGCAGGCGCTTGATGTTGGAGACGTGCCGCAGAATGGCCAGGAACGCGATGAAAGCGAAGAAGAGAATCGTGGAATTCGCCAGCGGGAACGGCGTCCCGATCCCGAGCCCCATGAACAGCACCGCGATGATCGGCAGCGAGGCGGCGGCAACGATGCTCGCCAGCGAAACGTAACGGCTGGTCAGGAACGTGATGATCCAGACCGCCAGCGCACAGAGCAGCGGATAGGGCGCCAGCGCCAGCGCCACGCCGGCGGCGGTCGCCACGCCCTTGCCGCCGCGGAACCTGAGGTAGAGCGGAAAGATGTGCCCGAGAATCACCGCCAGCCCGGCCAGCAGCGCGAGGTTGGCCGTGTCGTTCTCAAATGTCCCGTTGACCAGCGCCACCGGGAGCGCCCCCTTGAGGAAATCGAGGAAGAAACAGATTTTGCCCTGGATCTTGCCGATCGACCGGGTGACGTTGGTCGCGCCGATGTTCCCGCTGCCGACTTTGCGAATATCGACTCCGTGGAGCCGGCCGATCAGGTAGCCGAACGGAACCGAACCGATCAGGTAAGACGCCGCCGGGACGATGAAATATTCCGGATTCATAAAAAACTCCCGTATTCTCCGATTGAAACCCGCCTGTCGGAATACTATATTTTCCGGGTAGAATATACACAGCCTTTGAACCGAATGCAAATTAAGGAAGCTTCGATCATGCATAAAATCGCGCGACTCATCGTCGCATCGGGGGAACAGTCCGGCGATCTCCGGTACGCGGCCGGGTTCTCCACGCCGGATGAATTCATCTATTTCGACGACGGCTCCCGCCGCGGCGTTCTCATGTCGGCGCTCGAATTCGGCCGGGCGGCGCGCTCGGCGCGCGAAGGCGTCGAAGTCCACGCCGAAACCGATTTCGGCCGCACCCGGCTGGAGATGCTCACCGCCCTCGCCGCCGAACTGCGGACGGAAGGGTTCCTGGTCCCCGCCGACTTCCCGCTGCACCTCGCCGACCGGCTCCGCGAAAGCAACCTCAAAGTGGTGGCGGAATCCGGCGCGTTCTTCCCGCAACGGGAGTGGAAGTCGCCGGAGGAGGTCGAAAAAATCGTCCGCGCCCAGCGCGCCGGGGAAGCCGGCTGCCGCCGCGCCTTCGCCGTCCTCCGCGAAACCGACACCGACCGCGAAGGCCGCCTGGTCTGGAACGGCGAAGTTCTCACCAGCGAACGGCTGCGCGGCGAAATCGACGTCGAGCTGGTCCGCAGCGGCATGCTGCCCACCGGAACCATCTGCGCCGGGGGCGTGCAGGGCTCGCAGCCGCACAACCTCGGCTCCGGCCCGCTCTACGCCGGGCAGCCGATCGTGATGGACATCTTTCCGCGCTCGGCCGAAACCGGCTACTGGGGCGACCTCACCCGGACGGTCGTCCGCGGCCGCGCCACCGACCTCGTCCGCCGCGCCTACGATGCGGTGCTCGCCGCGCGCGAGCTGGGCAAATCGCTCGTCGCCGTCGGCGCGGCGCCGTCTGAAATCCACCGCATCGCGGCGGAGCGCATGGAGAAGGCCGGTTTCCACACCGGCAACGGCGACAAAGGGCCGTTCGGCTTCTTCCACGGCCTCGGCCACGGCGTCGGGCTCGACATCCACGAGGCCCCCCGCCTTTCGCTGCGCAACCCGGTTCCGCTCCGCGGCGGCGAGGTGGTGACCGTCGAACCCGGACTCTACTACCCCGAGTGGGGCGGAATCCGGCTCGAAGACCTGGTCTGGCTCTCCCCCGAAGGCGAAGCGCGCTGCCTCACCGAACTGGAGGATTTCCTCGAACTGTGACTTTACTTTCCCGGCAAACGGCGGTATAGTAACAAGGATCAGTGTTCAATTGACAACATAGATGGAATGACAGGAAAGGTTTTCTCCGACAATGGACGATTCTTCCGATGGAGCGTTCGGTCCGTCCGGCTATCTCACGCCGGAGCGTTGTGTGGTCCTGAAACGCGCCGCGAAAGATGAGGTGCTCGACACGCTCATCGAACTGCTGGGCAATTCCCCCGAGGCGGGTGACGCGAAAGCCATCGCCGACGGCATCCGCGCCCGCGAAAAGCTGTTGAGCACCGGAATCGGCCAGGGAGTCGCAATTCCCCACGTGCGGCTCGCCACCGCCGGCGGCCTCGCGTTCGCCGCCGCCATCGTCCGCGACGGAGTGGCCGATTACGGAAGTCCGGATTCGGTTCCGGTCCGTCTGGTCGTGATGATCGTGGCGCGCGCCGACCAGCACGCCCTTTACCTGCGCGTTCTTTCGCAGTTGAGCACCCGCCTCAAGGAAGAGGCTTTCCGCAACCGGGTGTTCGAGTGTTCCACGGCGGCGGAACTTTACGCCGCGCTGGCGGAATCCTGAATATCGGCAACCAAAGGAAATACAGCTATGATGAACCAGCAGAACACGGTTCCGCAGATCGATTGGAGTCGGGCGGACCTGTTGATCGAACTCGCCCTCCATGAAGACCTCGACGCCGTCGGAGACGTGACCACCAGCGCCGTCGTTCCGGAACAGGCGACCGCCCGCGCCGTGCTGCGCTGCAAGGAGCCGTCGATGGTGCTCGCCGGAATCGAAGTCGCCGAACACGTCTTCAAAACCGTCGAACCCAAATTGCAGTTCCGCGCCCTCAAAAACGATGGCGACACCTGCGAATACGGCACGCTTCTCGCTGAAATCACCGGCCCGGCGCGCGGCATCCTGGTCGCCGAACGGACCGCGCTCAACTTTCTCCAGCGGCTCTGCGGCGTGGCGACCACCGCGTCGAAATATGCCAAAACACTCGAAGGCACCAATACCCGGATTCTCGACACCCGCAAGACCACGCCGGGCTACCGGAACTTGGAGAAATACGCCGTCGCCGTCGGCGGCGCCACCAACCACCGCATCGGCCTCTACGACCAGGTCATGATCAAAGACAATCACCGCGAAATGGCGGCGATGGAAGGCGCCGGCGGCATCGTCCGCTCCGTGCAGCGCGCCCGCGACAAACACCCCGGTCTCCTGATCGAAGTCGAAGCCGACAACCTCGACGAAGTCCGCGAAGCGCTGAAGGCGGGAGCCGACTGCATCATGCTCGACAACATGTCGGACGAAACGATGGCCGAAGCGGTGGCCATCGTCGGCGGCAAGGCCAAGCTCGAAGCCTCCGGCGGCATCACTCTCGAACGGCTGCCGCGCATCGGCAAGCTCGGCGTCGATTTCGTCTCCAGCGGCGCCCTCACCCACTCGGTGAAGGCGGCCGACATTTCGCTCGACATCGAGGTCGACAAATGATCGCCCGGCTGACCGGAATCGTTGCGGAGTCCAGCTTCTCCGGCTGCGTGATCGACGTCAACGGCGTCGGCTACGAAGTCGCCATTCCGGTCTCCACCTTCGAAAAACTGCCGCAACCCGGCGGGGAAACGCGGCTTTTCATCTACACCCAGGTCCGCGAAGACGCGATCGTGCTGTTCGGCTTCCATACGGTCGAAGAGAAGAACCTCTTCCGCCAGCTGCTCAACGTCTCCGGAATCGGCGGAAAACTGGCGTTGAGCGTGCTCTCTTCCATGCCGGTGAACAATTTCTGCGCGGCGGTCCAGTCGAGCGATGTTAAAATTCTCTCGCGCATTCCGGGAATCGGCAAGCGCACCGCCGAACGGCTGATCGTCGAACTCAAAGGGAAAGTGACCGCCGACGGAGCCGCCAGCGTCTTCGTCTCCCCCGGCGAGGCGATCCCCGCCTCCGCCGTCGGCGACGCGGCCCTCGCCCTCGAACAGCTCGGCTTCAAACGCGATGCCATCGACAAGGTGCTCAAGTCGCTCGCCGCCGAACTCCCGGCAGCGGAACAGACCAGCGAAATCCTGCTCCGGCAGGCGATCATCAGACTCAAATTCTGACCCGGAGAAGTTCATGCGAAAAAAAGCCAGGAGACTGCAATACGCGGGAATCGTCTTCCTGCTCCTCTTCGCCGTCCTTTACACCAAAGAGGAAGTCACCATCTCTGGCAACGAATCCTCCCGCTTCGGAGTGATCCAGGCGCTGGGCGAGCAGGGCGTGTTCTACATCGAACACACCAACTTCGCCTCCACCGTGGACCGGACCGGGCGGGACGGGCACGTTTATTCCGACAAGCCGCTGCCCTTGAGCGTCTGCGCGGCAGCAGTCCATGCCGCAATCCACCGCGTCACCGGAATCAATTTCTCCGAAAACCGGATGCTGGCAATCTATCTGGTCAACCTGATCTTCTCCGGCGGCTGTTCCATCCTGCTTTTTCTCCTGATGTTCAACCATCTGCGCCGCACCTCGCGGGGAAGGCTTGAACTCAAATGGCTGCTGGCGCTCGCCATGTGCCTCACCACCTGGCTCTGCAGCTACTCGGTGATACTCAACAACCACACCCCCGCCGCGCTGGCAGTGCTCTGCATGATCGTCGCGCTGGAAAAATACCGGAGAAAACCGACGCTGAAAGCCGCCTGTTTCGCCGCTCTGGCCGCCGGAGCTGCCGGAGCATTGGACATCCCGACCGGCCTCTTCTGCGGAATCGCCGCTCTGGTCGGCATCGGCCTGGAATCCCCGGCTGGGAACCGCCTCAAACCGCTTGCAACTGTCGTCGTCTCCGGCGCGTCGGTCGCTCTGGCGGTACTGGCACTGAATTTTATCGCCTACGGCACCCCTGTCCCGCTCTACGTCGCCGGAAACACCGGAACCTTCGGGATCGGCCTCCATTGTGTGCCCGATTACTGGTTCCAAACTCTGTTCGGATTCCGCGGCCTGTTCAGCTACCAGCCGTTCCTGCTGCTGGTGTTCCCCGCGGCCTGGCTGCTCCGGCGCAAACTCCGGATCTCCGACTGGTGCGGCCTCGGAACCGCCCTCGCCGCCACGTTTTTTTACCTGACGTTCACCAACGAATACGGCGGCGCATCCTACGGGTTCCGCTACCTGATCCCAATCATCCCCGCCATCTGGCTGGTCATCTCCCGCTGGATTCTCAGTTGGAAACCGGCCATCTGGAAAATGCTGCCGGTTGCAATCCTCCTGCTGTGGGGAGCCGTCACTTCGCTGGTCGGAGCCTACTGTCCGTTCTGCGTCGCCAACGAAGGACTCCGAACTCCGCCCGGGCATTTCTCCCAAGTGATCCGCAGCCCGTTCCTCGGCAACCTGCTGACCATGAGTTTCGAACGCGAACCCGAAGGCAACCTGACCCGGCAGTTGATCGACTCCATCGGAGACGACGAAGCCTGTTTCCGTCACCTCTACGTCTCCGGGCTGCACATGCGCAAACCGGAACTGGTCGTTCAACTCATGCAAAGTTCTCTGGCCCAAAAACTTGGCGTCTCTCGCTGACCAGCCCATGGGAGCAAGGGAGGCGCTTCGCCCTCCCTTAACCCTCCCGACCGGCAAGGTGCC
>CAYSZM010000050.1:0-24749 GCA_964435365.1 uncultured Victivallis sp.
TCGAAAGACCGGGTTTTTTTATGCCCGGAGAATGAATAAAAATCCTGTTTTTCAGTATGATCATTCCGGATCATCGAGCGCGACCAGGGCGGCTTCAAAGGGCAGGCCTGCTACTATCTGGTGCCGAGATCGAAATGCCGACGCCTCGGCCGGGCGGCTTCATCCTGGCGCGAAGCGGACCGTGCGAACTCCATCTCGACGGGGTTCTCCTGAAACGGTTCTCCGACACGATTCAGTACGCCGCCGGAGGCGAAGAGATCAATTGCCAATTCACCGGAAAGAAGCAGCAGCTGGAGGTGAAGGCGATCCGCCCGACCGACTCGTTCTCCTTCGGACTCCTGACCAAGATTGGCCCCGGTACGCGCAATCAGTCGCTGTACAGCAGCGAACTTGCCAACTACAGTTTTTAGCCGAAAAACGTGGCGGCGGGCAAGCGGATCATGGAGCTGACCGGCCTCCTGGCCCGCTGCGTGCGGCGCCGGCGCATCTCCCTTTCCTTATACGCTTTTCGTTGTGCTTGATGAATTATTTGTATTTTTGCGGATTGCGGGTTGACAATCGAAGAGTTTCGAGTCATAGTATCAACCGGGAATGAATGAACCGGATGCAGCAACCCAATGTTCGCCGGCCCAGCGGTCGCCGGCCAGAGGATGGAGGTGGCTTATGAACGGATACCGAATGCCGGCACAGATTCAAGGGGAATGGATCTGGAAGAACTCGCTGTTGAAACACCCGGAATCCTTTCTGCTGATGCGCAAGGAGTTCGTCTGTACCTCGGTCGAACTTGAAACCAATCTCTGGATCAGCGCAAACTGCAGTTATCAGCTCTTCATCAACGGACGGCTGGTCGGATTCGGCCCCCGCGCCCACCAGAACTGCGGCGCAAGTTACGTCGACCTGCATGAAGTGACCTATTATCTGGAATCGGGCATCAACGTCATCGCCGTGCTCGTCTACCACAATATCGAACAGGGCGGCTGCAACCGGCACGTACCCGGCCTCTGGTGCCAGATGGAGGCGCACGGCAGGGTGCTGCTGTGCAGCGACCAGAGCTGGATCATCCGCGACGGAAGCTGTTTCTGCGGGCCGCGCCCCCGGATCTCCCGTGACCGGGGCAAATGCCATTACTTCAATGCGGCGAACAGCCCGCTCAACTGGATCACCCCGGTCTTTCTGCCCGACGCCGAGTGGATGCACCCCGATCACATGACGGAAGTCGGGGAGTTCGGCAGCCGGATCGAGCTGCATCCGCTGCCGCCGGCCGGAGTCGAGGTGGACAGTCCGAGCCCCGTGCCGTTCCTGCGCGGAAAAATCACCGGGCAACCCTCCTGGACGCAGGTCGTGTTCGAGAACGCCGAAGACGGAATGGAAACCTATGCGGCGCACACCTTCCTCTTCTGCGACGCGGATGAGGTTCTGCCGGTGCAGATATTCTCCGACGATGCGTTCAAATTCTTCTGCAACAACCGGATGGTTTGTTCGGCGGGAAACGCGATGGGAACCGAACTCGGCCTGCCGCTGCGCGCCGGCTGGAACCGTCTGCTCCTCGTGCAGAATCCCGAACGCAACTCGATGGGATTCGTCATGCTGCTGCCCAAAAACGAGAAACCCGAGGGCGGCCGCGAATGCTGGTTCAGCCGGGAGCCGGACAAAGACGCGTCGGAAGGCTGGCGGATCGTCGGCCCGTTGAAACTTTCGCTGGAAGAAGCGACGCCGTCGCTCAAATTCGAGCGGCTCCGTTCCGAACCCTATGTGCCGGAGCTTTCGCACCTGACCGACCCGTTCGCCTTTCTGAACGCCTGTCAGTTCGAGCCGGAAACCCTTCCGGCAGATGAGAAGGAGGCTGCTCTCGCCTGGAGCCGCCCGCTCCGTCCCGGGGAATACGCCGTCTACAAGCTCGACATGATCCGCTACGGCACCCTCCGGCTCACAATTGATGCGACGGAAGGCGACCTGGTGGACATCACGATCGGCCGCCGCCGGACAAAGGCGGGGTTCCTCTCGGAAGGCGAAGGGACCCGGGGAACCGGAACGCTTCGCTGCCGGAATGCGAAAAACGTTTACCTGACCTATACCCCGGCCGACTGTTTCTATATCATGATTTCGGTCCGCTGCGCCGCCGGAGCGGTAAAAATCCTCTCCATCGGCTTCGAGGAACTGGTCCGCAACGAACAGGAGGAGACCGTCTTCCGCTGTTCGGACGAACTGCTCAACAAGTTCTGGGAGGTCGGCAGACAGACGCTGCGCCGTTCCGCCGCGTTCATCCCGCAGGCGGAATCGCGCCTCGATAACGACTGCTACATGCTCGACGCCTATATCGACGCGGTCAACATGGCGGCCGTCTTCGGCGATCATGAGTATGCGTCGGCGCGGCTCCGGCAGTTCCTCGACGCCCAGCTTGAAAACGGCGACATCCCGGCGCTCTCCTACGGCGTCCGCCACTCGTCGCAGCTCCACCACCTGTTCTTCCTGCCGGTCTGGATCAACTACAACTACCGGTTTTCGGCGAACATCACGCAACTCAAAGAGACGATCCCCGGCCTCGACCTGACCCGGGAATACTTCGAGGCGATGCTCGACGAAGAGAAGGGCCTTCTCGTCGATGCGGAGACCAAGTTCGATTTTCTCAGCAAGATCAGCTGCGGCGAGTTCAAGGCGGGCGAGATTCCGACCTACCTCAACGCGCTGTTCTGCCGCTTCCTGCTCTCCTCCGCCGAAATCTACCGGACGGTGGAGGCAAAGGAGAAAGCCGAACACTGCCTCGCCCTCGCCGGAAAGGTGGCCGATGCGCTGCGGGCGAACAATTTCGACCCGGTGTGCAGCCTCTATTGCCGCTGGTCGCGCGAAAGCGAGCGGGTGCCCGACCACAATCTCTTCGCCAATTTCTGCGCGATGTACGGCGGAGTCCTGCCGCTCTCTTCGTTCGAGTACTTCTTCTACAGCTTCTTCAACTACGAGCCGCCGTTCGACCGGAGCCGGGAGTCGCAGCATCCGTACTTCCATTTCCTGTTCATGGAGATGATGTTCGCGCTCGGCCGGAAGGAGTGGCCGTTCCGCTACTTCCGCGACTACTGGTCGAAACGGATGTGCACGGAATCGATGTCCTGGCGGATCGATTTCGAACACGATGATCCGGCACCCACGAAGTTTTCGGAGGGCAGCTGCGTGTCGCCGAACCTGTTCCTGCTGCGCGAAGTGCTCGGCATCCGCATCGCGGAAGCGGGGCATTCGGTCATCTACTTCAACCCGGCCTTCAAGCTGGTGGATTCGGCGGAAGGCGTCATCAACACCTCGCGCGGACGCCTCAAGGTCAAATGGGAAGTGCAGCCGGACGGAGTGCTGGATGTAACGCTCGATTCGAGCGCCCCGGTGAAGATCCTGCCGGAGATGAGTCACAAACAGCTCGCCGACACCGTGTTCCGCCTCGGCGAACGGGTGACGCTGCTCAACCCCACTCCGGCCTACGACGAAGATGAAAAAGCCGAAGAGACCGAAGCGGTGCCCGAGGCCGTCCTCAAAGGGTAATTCCCTTCCACACGAATCCCGCCGGAATCGCATTGCGGTTCCGGCGTTTTTCTTTCCGCCTTGATCGCCCGTCCGGAACAATGCATTTTGTTCATGAACAGAATGTGTGATTTTCATGATTATTTCCGCCGTTTTTCTTGCCTTTCCCCCCGGGATCATCCATAATAATCGGTGGAAACCAACGACGGAAGGATCTCTTCTTCATGAAAACCAGAGTCACCATAAGGGATATCGCGCAGACTGCGGGCGTTTCGGTCGGTACGGTCAGCCGCGTGTTGAGCGGCGCGACCAATGTCGCACCCGACCTCTACCATAAAACGCTGCGGGTCATCAAGGAAACCCGGTACCGTTCCGACCGGGCAATCCCATACCGCCGTGAAAAACAAAATACGTTCTCCATCTTCTTCTGCCTGTCAGAGAAATGGCAGCATACCTATTGGGTGACCGAATATTTGCGGGGAATCAACGAAGCATGCGCCGCGCATGATTACACCATCGCCATCTACATGCAGAACCATTTGCCGGGGAACAGTTTTTTTCAGAAAGTCAAAGCCTGTTCCGACGGACTGATTCTGATGAACGGCTCGCTGGATTTCCGGATTTCGGAAATGACAACTCAATTGAAGAGTTGCCTTGAGTTCGTCAACCAGACAATTCCGGTCATCGGCCTGGAAGGCGTGTGCCCGGCCCTGCCTATGACGCAAATCGCGTTTGACAACATCGGAGCAGGGACGCAGGCGACCGAGAAGCTGATCGAACTCGGGCATCGCCGCATCGCCTTTGTCAATACCAATCCAGACCATGCCAGATTTGCCGAGCGCGGAATCGGTTATATGGTCGCCATGCGACGCTACGGGATATGGGACGAGGATCTTATGATCGAACATGCGGTCACCATATCCCACCCGGATATCCCGGAAGAAACTCCCCCGAACCTGGACCGGGCCCTTGATCTTGCCTTAAGGCAGAACGCCAGCGCCATCGTGGTCAGCAACGACTGGGGCTGCGCCGGGCTGTACCAGGCCTGCGCCAGACGGGAAATCCGGATTCCCGAGGATCTCAGCGTAATCGGGTTCGACAATGAATTTTCCATCTGCTCACTGCTCAACCCCACATTGTCTTCGGTGGAAAACCCGTTCTATAAACTCGGAAAAGTCGGAGCGGAACGGCTGTTCCTGGAAATCGCCGCCCGCGACAATCGGCAGGAGATCACCCCGATCACCCAGTACATCCAGGGCAAAGTCATTCAACGGGATTCGATTGGCCCGAAGGCATAATAAAAAAAGGAGACTATCATGAAAAGACGATTTTTAAAATTCACCCTGATCGAACTTCTGGTGGTAATCGCCATCATCGCCATTCTCGCCTCGATGCTGCTCCCGGCGCTGACCCAGGCGCGGGTCCGGGCCAAGGCGGCCAACTGCACCAGCAACCTCAAACAGATCGGCACCGGAATTGGAATGTACCTTGCCGAAGACAAAAAGGCGTTCCTGTTTCTCAACCACGAAATAACCGCCCGATACTCGGGGGGCACCTGGATGGGACTCGGACAGCTTTATCATATGAATTTTCTTTCCGCCCCCAAAATGTTTTACTGCCCGGCCTACACCGGGTCGCAGTACTCCAAGTATCAGGCACAATGGGCGGACGGCGCAACCGGGGAGATCCGTGTGGGATACGCCAGCGCCCGTGCTTCCGGCTCAGCCTGGGTGGACTACGGAGTCTCCCGAAGTCCGCTCCGCGGGATGTCGCTGATATCCAAGGATTACCTGGGAAAAACCCCGGTTTTTGCCGATGCGATCTGCTTCTACAGCGGGACCAATAAAACCCCTTTCATGCAATACGTCGATCACAACAGCGGCAACGTTCTTTACGGTGACGGCAGCGTGATGAGCTACACCCCCGCCCAGGTCCATGCGAAAAAAGCCTCTGCTTCCTTCCCTTATACTGAAGGCGCCTACCTGCGCCCGTTCACCAAAAACTGACCGGAATCCTGAAAGACGCTTCTCATGAACAAAGAATTCGCCACGATGATCGCCGCCGGAATCGTACTCCTTGCCGGCGGCTGTACCGTCATGACGCCCGAACCCGGTCCGGTGGAAGGACGCACGTTCAAAAACTTCTCCGGCGTCTGCCACGGCAGCACCAGAAATCCGGAACTTTGGAACAACGCCATCGGCTGGGACCGCGCGGATCTCTCCTGGCAATCCGTCCAGCCAGTGCGCGGCGGAGCGTTCGACCGCAAGGTGCTGGAGAAATTCGGCGAACGGGTGCTCAAGGCCAAAGCCGCCGGAGCAAAATTCCTGCCGATCCTCGACTACGGCAGCGGCTGGACCGTCGACGGGATTCCCGACCAGGAGTTCGAATTCGGAGGGAAGTTCTATTCGATCGTCCGCCGTCCCGACGGCGATTTCGACCTCTCCGTTTTCAATTCCCAGAAAATCAACGGGAAAGAGAGCCGCATTCCGGCGCATTCCTCAAAGATCGACGCCAGGCGGATGAGCCGGCTTTATGTGCCCGACGATCAGGTCGAAGAGTGGAAGGCGTTTGTCCGCGAGGCGGTGTCGTTCCTGCGCCAGGAGCCGTACAACGTCGAATATTTCCAGGTCTGGAACGAGGCGCATCCGGCCAGCTCCTTCTGGTACGGCGACATGGCGACCTACATGCGCAACGTCCACCTGCCCGCCGCGGAGATCATCCATGAACTCGGCGGCAAGGTGGTCTACGGCGGCTGGATCTGCGGCGAACCGATCGGCGAACTGGTGAAGTACCTCGACCAATACGACGCCTGGAAGTCGTTCGACGCGGTCGACATCCACTATTTTCCGCTCGCCGGAATGGAGTATCTGCGCCGGGCGATGGTCGAGCGCGGCGTCGGCGACAAGGGAATCTGGCAGACCGAACTCGGCTTCAGCTCGAACCCGAACTACATCGGCAACCTCTACCCGCGCATCCTCTGCTGGGCGCTCGAAAAAAACTGGAATTGGCCCGACAAATACAAGCTCTTCTACTTCGCCTATTCCAGCCCGAACGACAAGCGCGCCTACGGCTTCGGCCGCAGTCTCCTGCTCGGGAACGAGCTGAACTTCAGCGGAAGAAGCCTCAAGACCCTCGCCGGCCTGCTCGACGGCGAGCCGCTCGAGCGCTACGCCCCGGTCAACAGCCGGCCGGAGTTGAAATTTGAACTCAACGAGCTGGCCAGTTCGCTGGAATCATTCCGGATCGGCGACCGGATCGTCACCGCCGCCCATGTGCTGGCCAACAATCATGCCCAGATTTTCGTCGATTGGAACGGCGGGCTCGACACGCTCCATCTTGATTACGAGCTGCCGGTGCTGCGATTGAGCTATCCCCGTCTCTCTCTCGATTCGATCGAACGCGCGGAACGGGTCAGCATGTACGGAACCCGGCTCGACATCACCGACCGTCTGGAAAGCGGGGAAGACGGCGGCGTCGCCGTCAACGTCCCGATCCGCGAACCGGACCGGAAAGAATTCAAATACGTCGATATGCCGGAAGACTTTCTGCCGCAGGTCTTCTACACCATTCTCACCCTCAAACCGCAAACGAGGTAATCGTCTATGAACCGGCTGCTTGCCATCCTCTCTCTTTCTCTGTTCGCCGCCGCGGCTCCGGCCGCCACATTCCAGGATTTCTCGGGGGCCTGCCAGGGCGGCGCCCCGGAAAGCCCGTACTGGAACCATCTTGTCGGCTGGAACCGTTTCGACATCACCTGGAGCTCGGCGGAACCGGAGGAAGGGAAATACAACGAAGCCTACCTGAAGAAGATGTACGGAAAGGTGCGAAGTAACATCGAACACGGCATCAAAGTGCTCCCGGTGCTCGCCTACGCGCCGGGCTGGGCTTCGATCCGCGGCGAATACGTGTTCGAGCAGGGCAATGAGCGCAAAGTCTACACTCCGGCGGGCGGAAACGACTACTTGCTCAGGGAGTTCCGCAAATCGAAGGAAAGCGTTTGGGAGCTTCAGGCGGACAAGGACGGCAAAACCGAGAAAACAGTGAAAAATCCGCGCATCCCGCTCGCGCCGGAAAACATCGCAAAATGGCAGGCGTTCGTTCGCCGCGTAGTCTCCGATCTGCGGCAGCCGCCATACAACATCGAATACTTCCAGGTCTGGAACGAGGCGCACCCCAAAAGCGGTTTTTACAACGGGGCTCTCGACGAATACGTCCGGAACATCCACCTCCCGGCGGCGGAGGAGATCCGCAAACTCGGCGGGAAAGTGGTCTACGGCGGCTTCCCCTGTTGCGGAACGGTGGACAACCTCGCCTCGGTTCTGACCGAATGCAAGGCGTGGGATTCGCTCGACGTGATCGACATCCATTATCTCCAGGAATGGTGCATGGAATACCTGCGCAAAAAAGCCGCAGAGAACGGCCGTCCCGACATGGGAGTCTGGCAGACGGAGATCATTTTTAGCCGCAAATATTATGCGGTCGGTCAAATCTACCCGACCGTGCTTTACTGGGGGCTCACCCACGGCTGGAATGATCCGGACCGCTACAAACTGATGATCTTCGCCTTCGGCAGTCCCGACGATCCGAAAGCCTTCGGCTACGCCAAGTGCATGACGGCGGGCCGGGCGCTCACCCCGCACGGCAAAGCGCTGGAGACCCTCGCCGACATCTTCGGAAACGAAAAAATCGAACCGTACAGCCGCATAAAGAGCGAACCGCGACTGGAATTCGCCATGAAAGGCAGCCGCATGGCGGCGTTCCGCACCGGCAACCGGATTCTGGTCGCCGCCATCTTCGACGGCAAAACGCTGAAAGAGCAGGAGAAGCAGAATCTCGACACCCTCCGGCTGACCCTGCCCGAAATCAGGCCGGACTCGGTGAAAAGCGTGACCCGCGTCGGCGTGTTCGGAGAGAAGGAGGCGCTCACTTCCGCGTGGAAACCCGCCGGAACGGGAATCGAAATCCAGGTCCCGCTCTGCGAAAATCCCAAAAACCGCTACACGGACAAGTTCCTCAAGGAGGACTCCCTGCGCCGCCCCGTTTTCTATACGCTGATTGAACTGGCGGATTGAGGGACGCGGGAACAACGGATTTTCCGCTTCGCCAAACGGATCGGCATTCTCAGCGCAAAGACGGAATTTCGTGGGATGTTTCAACCCCGGCGCCCGTCGTGCGGAAAATCCGGGTCGAATGCGGAGGCAGCGGGAAATCGCCACTCAAATCGCGAAACTCTCCGTCCCAGAGATCGCGGCCCTGCGCGGCGTGGTCCAGACGGCAGATGCAATGGTCGCCGCTCCGGTTGAAAAGCCCGATCGCCTCCGTCCCGTCCGCCAGCGCCTTCCGGTAGATGAGAACCCCGTTCCCCCGGTCTTCGATCCGGGGCGCTTCCGCCAGCGGGTCCTGATTGATCGCGATCAGGTCGTCGTTGGTGAGAAGCCGGAAGGTTTCGTCGTCCATCCCGGCGATATCGCAACTCAGCAGGAGGGGTGCGGAGAGCAAACACCACAAGGTGAACTGCAAACGCTGTTCCCCCGCCGTCAGCCGCGTCGGCGTATATTTCGGATTCGGGCTGTTCGGAATGCCGATCGCGCCGATCTGAAGCATATCGGGGTCCGGGTAGCGCCCCGGCCCGGTGACACGGCGCCAGAGCGCGGGGTGATCGAATCCGATCGCGGCCACACTCTCCCACTCATCCCGGATATCCCCGGTGATCCGGCACATCTGGGCGGAAGTGAAAAGTTCCGCCGCTCCGTCGACCGCCGCATTGTTGGAGAGACTGAGCACGATATCGCGCCCGCAGCCGCGCAAATCCGCGGCGATGCGCCGCACGGTGGGCAAATCGTTGGGGTACCAGTCCATCTTGACCAGGTCGACGCCCCACTCGGCCCACTGACGCACATCATCCTCCACTCTCCACACGGAGCCGGTCCGGTCCGCACCGATGCGGTGGAGTCCGGGGTAGCGGCCGAACACCTGATGCTGCTGAAGCCGGTCCGATTCCGGCAGAAAGAACCGTTCCTCGCCGCCGCCGTCCGTACTGCCGCCGCGGAATCCGGCGTAAGTGGAGATCCACGGCGTCGAGTAGATCCCGAACCGCAGCCCCATCCGGTGAACATAATCGACCAGGCCGGGCATGTCGGGGAACCGTTCGTTGCCCTGCAGTGCACCGTATTTTCCGCCGCGCTCGCCCTGCCAGCAGTCGTCGATGTTGATGAAGTTCCAGCCGTGCGCGGCGAGCCCGCGCTCCACCAGCGCATGGGCGGTCTCCCGGATGCGGCTGTCGCTGACCCCTTCCGAGAAACAGTACCAGCTGTTCCATCCCATCGGCGGAGTCAGTTGAATCCCTTCCCCGGCGATCAGAAGGACGCGGCATGTCGCACTCCCGGCGGAATTTTGCGCCCGGAACTTCAGCCAGACGGTTCCCGCCCTTGAAATCCGGCCGGTCAGGGTGCCGCTGTCGGCGTTGAAGCGGGTTCCCTCCGGCGGATTTTCACAGCACAGCTTGAGATTCCCGCCTTCGACGGAAAGCACCAGAAGAAAGTCGTGTCCGGGGCGCACGCCAAAGACCGACGCCATATGAAACCGGGGAACGGAGAGCATCGTTTTCACCTCCCCATCCGCATGACGACCGACCGGCCGGGAAACGGTCTCACCGCCGGGTCTCCGGACCTCAGGAAAGAGCCGGCCGCCGTCGGATGTCTCCTCGTGGGCGCAAATCGATCTCTTCTCATATCCATCATTCCGGGCCTTTCTTTCCTGCGTTACAGCAGGAACTTTGTTTTTGCAGGTTCCGTATTAATTATACTTGATTTCCCCATCGCCAAGAATATATTAAAACCAAATTCCGATATATAATTCATGAACCCGGATTGATGAGATGTGAAACATATTCTCTGCGCATTCGGGAAACCGGCCGCCGGTATCCGGAATGAAATCTTCACGTTCGGACACGGGCATGAATGGCTGGTTGACCCGTGCGGCTGGCGGTTGCCGCCCGGACGGTCTGACAGCAGAATGAGGCTTATCGGGCGGAAAATCCGGAGAAACCGCTACACCGGCCAGCTTTTCAAAGAGGATTCCCTGCCCCGCCCCGTTTCCCATCTGCTGTTCAAACGGAAAAATTGAGCTCAAATCTCAAGTTCGGTCAAAAAAAATGCTTTTTTCTTCAAAAACAGGGATTTCCCGTTTTGCGAAGTGTATTGTTTCAAAAATAATATACTTAGCAGGAAGACAGAATTCCGACTCAATCAGAATGGAATCCGGAATCGGTAACGCAAAAGGGAAAATCATCATGAAAAGACTGTCGTTTACTTTGATTGAACTTCTGGTCGTAATCGCCATCATCGCAATTCTCGCCTCAATGCTGCTGCCCGCGTTGAACCAGGCGCGGGAGAAGGCGCGACAGTCGAACTGCATCGGCAATCTCAAACAGCTCGACAGCGCCCATCTGATGTATGCCGGCGACAACAACGATTATATCCTGTTCAAACAGAAGGTGGGAACCAGTTACTGGAGCCACGTCACGGCGTTGTTCACCTGCGGATACGTCTCGAAGCAAAGCAAGGTCTGGGTCTGCCCCTCTTCCGCGGAAAATCGCTGGCTGAACCCGAACATGAGCTACGGCATGTACGGCTACCGCTGGGACGCCAACAAAACGACGCAGGCCGAATGGGCGGGAACCTATGCGGTGAATCCGAGCTCCGAATATCTGCACTACAAACTGAACCGGATCAAGGCGCCCGGGAAACTCATCATGCTGGCCGATTCCACCACCGGCGAGGCCGGTTACAGCGTCACCTTCAACGGCGGAAGCCGCCCCTGGCGCGGCCTGCCATTCTATTACTGGGTACCCGGAGGAGACGTCGAATCGGCGGCGATCCAGGCGATCCATGCCCAGCGGGCCAATGTGGCCTATTTCGATGGCAGCGTCGTGTCGCGCCAACCTCAGGAACTCAAAGATTCGCCGATGAAAATCACCAAGGTGTGGGACGTCAACGGCATTGTCAACCTGATCAAATAACCGGGTGAAAACAATGAAATTCCAACTTGTCGCCCTCCTTCTTTTCGCACTCGGGTCCGCCGCCCTCGCCGAAGAATTCACCTTCGAACAGGGCTTCGGAACGGAACCCCGGGACAAGCGTTACGCGAAACTCAATACGTCCGAGCCGCTTTCCGGCAAACAGTCCCTCGAAATCAATACCCTGACCGGAGCGGGAGAATGGAATCCGGCCTGGTCGCTGCCCAAAGGGATTCTCAAACCGGGGAAAAGTTACACCATCAGCCTGACCGCAAAGGTTCTGGAGCGGCAGACCGACCGTCCGTCGCAGCTGCTCCTCCTGATCCGCCCGCTCTCCGCCGGACACCCGAACTTCGACGCGGGAAATGTGTTCCTGGATTTCGTGGGCAAAACCGAAACCGTCAAATTCAAAGTGGCGATTCCGGACGGGATCGACGACTACTCGCTTCAATGCCATACCCGCTTCGGAGTCAAAGCCCTGGTCGACGACATCTCGGTGACTCCGGCGGAGGACTCGGAAATCCCGGTCAAAGCCGGCGAAGCCCCCGTCGCCGCGCCGGAGCAGCTGCCCACCGGGGCGGCGGAATTCAAGGTGGAACCGCCTTCCGACCGGAACGTCAAAAGTTTTAACGCACGGGAATTCGGCGTGACTCCGGAGTCGAAGAACAACACCGAGGCGTTCATTGCCATGATTGCCGCCATCCGCAAACAGACGCCCGCCAAACTGCTGCTGGAGCCGGGCACCTACCGGTTCGAAGGCGATCAGGCGCTGCTTTTCGACTCCGTCCATCACTTTATCCTGGACGGACAGGGCGCCAAGCTGGTCTTCCTGCGCAGCGGCGGCCCGCGCATGCTTCTCGGGATCTACCACTGCATGAACAGCGAATTCCGGAACTTCACCATCGACTGGGACTGGGATCGCGACCCGATCGCCAGCCTGGTCAAGGTCGAATCCGTTTCGGACGACGGGAAGACCGCGGTGTTCCAATTCCTGGAATACGATCAATTCCCGAAAAAAGAGGTTCGCGCCGCCAGCCTCACCCGTTACGATCTGGAACACCATATCAGCGACCCGGTTCGGCCGCTCGGCATCAATCTCGAATTCATCAAGGGACAGAACAAGCCGGAAACCCGGATGATCGGCGACAACCGCATCGAAGTCACCGCCCGCAACGCGGCATTCCGCAATATCGCACCGGGAGAAGTGTTCCTGATGCGCCACTATGTTTATGACATCAACGCGATCGATTTCAAGATCAACCGCAACCTGACGTTGGACAACGTCAGGGTGGACTCCGCGCCCGGGATGGGGTTCCTCATCTCCGGCGCCCAGCACCACTGGCAGTTTCTCAACTGCGCGATCCTGCCACCGGAAGGCACGCCGCGGCGGCAGATCAGCACGGCGGCCGACGGCATCCATATCGGTTCTTCAGCCGGATTCTTCAAGATGGAGAACTGTGAAGTCGGGTATACCGCCGACGATGCGATGAACTTCCACGATCTCAACGGGTTCGCGATCCGCCTCGACGATCACCGCATCCGGGCGACCAACCTCAACTACCACCCCGGCAACTACTTTCAACTGAAGGACCGGATCGAGCTCCGAAATGACGACTTCTCCCCGACCGGATTCACCGGAACCGTCACCGAACTGAAGCGGCTCAGCCAGAAGGAGTGCGAATTCACGTTCGCCGAGAAGGTTCCCATGCCGTCCGGCAGCGGGTTCGTCTTGTTCAATCGCCGCCTCGGCACAAAAAACGTCATCGTCCGCAACTGCCGCTTCCACCACTTCCCGCGCGGACTCCTGCTGGCGGCCGATGACGTCACCATCGAAAACAACCGCTTCGAACACGGGTCCGCCGCCGGAATCAAGCTGGAAACCGGATACACGTTCTCCGTCTGGAGCGAAGGGTACGGGAACAACAATGTCGTCATCCGCAACAACCGTTTCGACTCTGTGAACGACCGCGGCCGCTACCCCAACGAAAACCGCCCCGACATTTACATCAACAGTTACATGCGGGTCGATCCGTCGCTGGTCAAGAGCGGATATCCGCCCATCAACCGGATTCTGATCGAAGGCAACGAATTCCGCGAATCGACCGGCGCTCCGGTATTCGTCTGCACGGCGTCGGATGTGACCATCCGCGGGAACACCTTCCTCAACCAGTCGGAACGTTTCGTGAAAGATGCGCGCCGCGGCGCGATCGGGATTTGCAATTCGCACGATGTCAGAATAATTAATAACATATGGAAAAATGAAATCCCGGGAATCCGGACCGGCATCCTCTACGACCCCGAGTCAACCTCGGGAATCGTCGCCGGAGGCAACCGCGTCGAACCCCTGCCATGAAAGATGAACCGGAGCGATGAAGAAGAGCAGAATCAGAAAAGCAGACGCCATCTACCGGATGCTGGTTGACCGGATCGCGGTCATGGACGACGGCGAAGAATTCCCCTCCGTCCGGCGCCTGATGGAGGAATTCAACGTCAGCCAGTTCTCCATGCAGCCCGCGCTGAGGAAATTGCAGCAGCAGGGGGTGCTCCGTTCGGTGGTCGGCCGCGGAACAATCGTCTACCGCAGCAGCATATCGCAGCAGCTCCGGCTGCTGATTCTGACTCCGGACTGGCCGAATTACGCCAGTTCGGAGTTCGACCGGCTGTTCGCGCTGGAGGCGGCCCGGCGGAATCATCTGGTCAAAGTCGTCACTTACGAATTTGCCGCCGACGTCTATTCCCAGCTTTCGAAATGGCAGGACTATGACGCGATTATTCTGGAACCGCTCCAGATCGAAAACTTCACCCCCGGCCAGCTCAATGCGATTCTGAATTCCAAGGCGCCGATCGTCGTCTGCCGGGCGGAGATTCCGCTGGCCGGCGTCCACTTCGTGGCCGGAACCCCGATGATGGCGGGCGTCGCCGGGGCCAATTATCTCGACCGCATGGGGCACCGCCGGACCGCGATTCTCTGGACCGAACCGCACAACCCGACGATGCGCGATCTGGTCAACGGCTTTCAGACCTACGCCCGGCTCAACGAGCTCAAAGTGGAAATTCTCGACAGCCAGACGCAGTACGGGGAAAATTCCCTCGACAACGCCCGCAAAACGCTTCAGGAATATTTCAGGCGAAACAGAACGCCTTCTTTCACCGCTCTTTTCGTCGTCTCCGACGAGACCGCCGTCGCGGCGCTCGACACCATTGAGGCGGAAGGGTTCTGCGTTCCCCGCGATTTTTCGCTGATCAGCTACGGAAACGTCGAAATTCCCGGGCGCTATCAGGGGAAATTGACCGCAATCGGCCATCCGCTCGACCGGGTGGTGCGCAGCGCGCTCAATATGGCCGAAGCCCTGGCGCACGGCGAACAGATTCCGGACCCGCAAATCAAGATCGCGCCGGAAATTTACGAACGCTATACGGTTAGACCGCTGGTCATGCCCCGCTGTCTCGACGCGGAAATGGAACGCGGGATCATCCGGAAACACAGTGACGGCGACCTCGCCCTGTAGTTCCCCCTCCCTCGATAAAACGCGGAATGCCGACCGTGATGGAACGGGTCGGCCCGATCTTCGCAGGGTCAGTTCATGACCACCTTGGTTTCGGTTTCCTTCTCGCGGTTCCAGACGCGGCGCGGCGGCGGATTGTAGGGCGCGCCCTTCATCCGCCAGTGGCCGGGGGTCAGAATCGCATTGAGCTCGGCCAGAAGGTCGCGGGTCACCGTGATCTTGCTCTTGCGCGCCTCGATGAAGGTCACCGAGTCGTCAAGCCCGACCAGGCAGAGCACCACGCGGGTGTCTCCGGGAACCCGGAAACACGCCTCGGCCACCCGGTTGAGCGCGTCCGGCGCGAGCCGGTCGGCGTGCAGGTGGATGTGCAGCTCCTCGGCCAGTTCCGCCGGGGCGTCGGCCAGCGGCAGGAGCCGGTCCACGATCACCCGCGGCTTCTCGGCCTCGTCCCGCTTGCTCACCGTCACTTCGGCCAGCACCGGCAGGCCCGGAGCCAGCTCGATCCCCTGCTGGGTAACGTCGGCGAGCGCCCGTTCATAAAGCATGCACTCGATCGAAGAGTCGAGGTCTTCCAGCAGCATGATTCCGAACGGCTTGCCGCTCTTCTTGCTGAATTTGCTGGAAAAACTGCCGATCATCCCGGCGATGCGGATGCGGGAGTTGTCGGAGAGCTCCCCGATCCGCCGGATCGGACAGCTGGCAAACGCCTTCATCAGCGCGGCATGCGGGTCGAGCGGGTGGCCGGTCACGTAGAACCCGAGCAGCTCTTTTTCGCTCTTCAGGATATCCTCGCGGTCGAATTCCGGAATGTCCGGAATCGGCACCGAGCACGCCTCGTTCGCCTCCCCCTCGTCGAGCAGATCGAAAAGCGACCCCTGCCCGGCGGCGCGGTCTCTGGCGCGTCCGGCGGCGAAGCTCATCATCGGTTCGGCGATCGCCAGAATCTGGCTGCGCCGCAGCCCGAGCGTGTCGAGCGCCCCCGCCCGGGTAAGGTGCTCGAGCATCCGCGAATTGACGTCGGAACCGCAGCGTTCGCAGAAGTCGAGGAAGGTGTCGAACCTTCCGTCGGAACGGCGGCTCTGGATGATCTTCGAGGCGGCCACTTCGCCGACGCCCTTGATCGCGCCGAGTCCGAAGCGGATGCAGCCGTTGTCCACCGAGAAGTTGATGTCCGACGAATTCACGTCAGGCGGCAACACCTTGATGCCCATTTCGCGGCAGGCGTTGATCAGAAACGCGATCTGGTCGGCCGACTCGAGTTCGCTGGTCAGCACCGCCGCCATGAATTCGACCGGATAATTCGCCTTCAGGTAGGCGGTCTGGTAACAGACGAAGCCGTAGGCCGCCGAGTGGGACTTGTTGAAGCCGTATCCGGCGAACAACTTGATCTTCTCCCAGATCTGGTCGGCGAGGGCTTCGCCGATATTGTTGGTCGCCAGGCACCCCTGGAGGAACTTCTCCTTCTGCTTGGCGAGCACGTCCACCTTCTTTTTGCCGATGGCGCGGCGCAGAATGTCGGCGCCGCCGAGGGTGAAGCCGGCCAGCACCTGCACCACCTGCATGATCTGTTCCTGATAGAGCATGATGCCGTAGGTTTCCTTGAGGCAGTCCTCCATCAGCGGGTGGTCGTAGATAATCTCGGCCTCGCCCTTCTTACGGGCGATGAAGTCGGGGATGAACTGCATCGGGCCGGGACGGTAGATCGCCAGCAACGCGATGATGTGCTCGAGCGTTTCCACCCCGAACGAGCGGCAGAGGTTCTGCATGCCGCCGGATTCCAGCTGGAACACCGCGATGGTGTCGCCGCGCTGGAGCATCTCGAACGTCTTGGGGTCGTCGAGCGGAACCTTCATCATATCCAGATCGATGCCGTGATTCTGCTTGATCATGTCGAGCGCGTTCTTGATGATGGTCAGCGTCCGCAGCCCGAGGAAGTCCATCTTGAGCAGCCCCTGCTCTTCGCACGGGTGGGCCGGGAACGGCACGACCATGCTGTCGGAGGCGCTGCGGGCGAGCGGAACCAGGTTGTCCAGCCGCTGGTCGCCGATGATGACGCCCGCGGCGTGAATGCCGCTCTGCCGGTTCAGCCCTTCGAGCACCTTGGCGAACTTGAACACCTGGCCGACGTTGGGATCGCTCTCGATCAGCGCGGCCAGCTCCTTGGACTGTTCGACCGCTTTGTCGAGCGTCATCTTCGGGTCTTCCGGAATCATTTTGGTCAGCTTGTTGCCGAACTCGAAATCGTAGCCGAGCACGCGGGCAACGTCTTTCACCACCGCCTTCGGCTTGAGCAGTCCGTAGGTGCAGATCTGGGCGACGCTGTCGAACCCGTAGCGGTCGCGGACATAATCGATCACTTCGCCGCGCCGTTTTTCACAGAAGTCGATGTCGAAGTCCGGCGGGCTGACACGTTCCGGGTTGAGGAACCGTTCGAAGAAGAGGCCGAACCGGATCGGGTCGATGTCGGTGATCAGCGTCAGGTAGGCGACGATGGAACCCGCGCCGGAACCGCGCCCCGGCCCGACCGGAATCCCCTGTTTCTTGGCGTGGCGGATGAAGTCCGACACCACGAAGAAGTAGCTGATGAACCCGGTCTTCTCGATCACGCCGAGCTCGTAGTCCATGCGCTCGATGATCGCCTTCTGCTCTTCGGTCAGCTCGGCGAGCTTGCGCGGATCGAAATTATAGCGGTACTCCATATTATCCAGGCAGACTTCGCGCAGGTCGTTGCGGTCGGCCAGCCGCTGGTCCGGCATGTAGAACTTGGGGTAATGGTTGACTTCGGGGACGTACTGGAACTTCATGCTGCACCGGTCGGCAATCATCCGGGTGTTGGTGACCGCTTCGGGAACTTCGCGGAACAGCTCTTTCATCTCCTGCTCGGTCTTGAAATAGTAGTCGGGCCCCGAGAACTTGAAATGTTTTTCGGCGAGACGCGCGCCGGTCTGGATGCAGAGCATGATCTCGTGCGCCTCGGCGTCTTCCCTGCGCATGTAGTGAACGTCGTTGGTGGCGATCAATTTAAGATTGTTGCGCCGGGCCTGTGCGATCAGGAACTTGTTGCAGCGGCGTTCTTCGTCGATGCCGTGATCCATCAGCTCGATAAAAAAGCGGTCGGGGCCGAAGATGTCGAGATACTCCTTGAGCGCCTGTTCGGCCCGGGCCTCGTTGCCTTGAAGATAATACTGCGAAATCTCGCTGCCGATGCAGGCGGTGGTGCAGATCAGCCCCTCGTTGTACTCCTTGAGCAGCTCCATGTCGATCCGCGGCTTGTAGTGAAACCCGTCCTTGTTGGCGGAGGACATCATTTTGCAGAGGTTGAGATAGCCGGTTTCGTTTTCGCTGAGCAGGATGAGGTGGAATCCGCCGCGGTTGAACGGTTTGTTCGAATCGAAATCGCGGCGGTCGCCGGGGGCGACGTAGGCTTCGACGCCGACGATCGGGTTGATCCCCTCTCCGGAAAGGACGCGATGGAACTCTTCGACGCCGCCCATGTAGCCGTGGTCGGTGATCGCCATCGCGGTCATGTCGTTCTCTTTGGCGAGCTGGGCCAGTCCTTTTACGGTGCAGGCGCCGTCAAGCAGGCTGTAGTGGGTATGCAAATGCAGGTGCACGAAATCCGATGGCATGAAAAAATCCTCCCTGGGTCAGCGTAAAAACTCATGAGAGTATTATACTCCCCGGAGACCATTTTCTCAAGCCGGGAGGACGCTTTTTTCGATGGAAAAAATGCCTGTCCGACGACAACCCGTACCCGGCACCGGCAGGGTGCCGGATGTGTCCGCCTCAGTCCGTCGCTCTTGCATCGCCCACGGTGTCGCCGCAGGAGAGTTCGGGCTCGAAGCGGACCGATTCACACTCCCCGGAGTCAAACGCCCGGAGGAGCTGGGCGGCGATCGCCTCGCCCACCTCGTGTTTCCGCTGGATGATCGTGCCGGGCCGCGGCGAAAGCAGCTGAAGCCAGTCGAGACCATCGTAGCCGATCACCGAAAATTCCTCCGGCACCCGGATTCCGGCGGAGGCGGCATTGCTGCAGAGGGCCGCCGCCAGGTAGTCGTTCCCGCAGAGGACCGCGGTGAACTCCCCGTGTCGTTCCAACGCCTCGGCGGGAGAGAAGAAGCGCAGGGGAACAATGCCCTGCTCCGCGTAAAACGCTTCGAACGCGCGGAAACGCGGCAGCGAAAAAAGCACGTCGTCGGCAAGCAGCGCGACGCGGCGATGCCCGTGGTCGAAGAAACAGCGGGCCGCCTTCTCCCCGCCCGCCGCATCGTCGTTGTAGACCGACGGAATTCCGGGCAGATTGACATTGAGCCCGATCACCGGGCAGGAAGCGTGAAGCGTCTGCAGCTGTTCGAGATTGGGGAAGCTCCCGTCGGCGTTGATCACCGGGCTGATGACGCAGGCGTCGACCCCCTTGGCGCGCATCTGGCGGATCGCCTCCAACTCCCCGGCGGCGTCGGTGTGGGAGGTGGCCAGCACGAGGTGGCAGCCGGAAGCGGCGATGCCGAACTCGATGCCGGCGATGATGTCGCTCCAGAACGACGAGTTGATCCGGTCGCGCACCAGCAATCCGACCAGGAAGGTGCGGTTCTGCTGCATCGCCCGGGCAAACAGGTTCGGGACGAAGTCATACTTGCGGATCGCCGCCTCCAGCCGCTTGCAGGTCGCCGCCGAGAGCTTGTACCGCTTCGCCTTGCCGTTGATATAAAACGATGCGGCGGTAAGCGAAACCCCCGCCTCCCGCGCAATATCCGCCAACTTCACCCGCTTGGTCATAGCGTCTCCTTACTAAAATCTTTAGTAAAATACTACAGTCCGATCCATTTTACAAGGGAAACGGCAAAGAATTTTACGGCAAGAGCTGTTTCTTTCATTCCGCGATGCGATCGGAGCGCATCCTGCCAGCATGATCCGGCAGACACGGAGTTGCGGCCAACCCCATCCGGTCAGCACGCCCTCCTTCGGGCAAAAGCCGCCTCGCAAAACGGGTAAAATCGTTCCTCTTTTTGAAAAAATCTTAAAAAAAGCGGAACCGGCTATTGACATTTGGTGGAAAATATACTATAATTTCCTGTGTTGAACGTTAAACATAACCTTTCGAACGGTTATGCCATGCAGTAGAATTTCACCGACGACATTTGGAAACAGCGAAATATTCAATCAAATATGTTTAACGATAATCATGAATAAAAACACCACGACATTAAAAGACGTTGCCCAGGAATCCGGATTCAGCGTAATGACCGTATCCAATGTGCTGAACGGCAAGAAGCTCAATCACGCCAGCCCCAAAAGCCGGGCCCTCATCGAGGAAGCGGCGCGGCGGCTCAACTACCGTCCCAACCTCAACGCCCGGCAGCTGGTGACCCGGCAGAGCAACCGGATCGGGCTCCTGATCGACGTCAACAGCCCGATGTTCTACCGCGATGTGATGCTGAATCTGGAGCCGCTGGCATTCGCCGACGAACTGCGCCTTCAGGTCGGCTTCGTCCACGGGACGTTCGACTCGCTCAAACAGTATATCGAAGATTTCCGCGGCTCCGGCATCGACAGCGTGGTCTGCCTGGCGCACGCATATCCCGGCTTCGGGGAACAGGTTCCCGCACTGCTCGAAGAATTCGAGCATGTCGTCTTCATGGAGCAGCCCCTCGCTGCCACGCCGCACCCGGTGGTCGCCGCCGATCATTATCAGAATTATCACAATGCGATCACCGAGATGTTCAGGCGGGGATACCGCCGGATCTTCAGCTTCCGGAGCGACTACCGCGACTGCGCTTACACCGAATCCCTGCGCGGAATGCGCGACGCCTACCGCGAATCGGGCGTTGCGTTCCGCGAGGAGTTCTGGTGGCCCTGCGCCACGGAGTGGTGGCACGACTACGAGAGCACCGCGGCAGAACTCAAACGCATCATTCCGGAAAAGCCGGACGTGCTGATCGTCGGCAACGACGAATCGATGTTCTGGACGCTGCGCGCATTGCGGGATATGCACTTGAACGTCCCCGAAGACATCGCGCTGTTCAGCGCGGAACTCTGGCGCTACGGCTGGTCGGCGATCCCGTCTTTCTCGGGGTTCGATTACAATGCGCCGGAACTGGCGCGGAAAATCATGGGCCAGTTGCGCAACGCCCGCAGGGCGCGGTCCAGTTCCGGTTCGCGGGAATTGATTCCGTCGAAAATCGTCTGGGGAGAATCCTGTCCGGAGAAAACCCTGAAATCGTAAGAAAGGCGTCACATTGAAACATTCTCAGGTCACAACCATAGCGGGAAAGGATTGAAACATGAAAAAACATTTTACACTGATCGAACTTTTAGTCGTAATTGCGATCATCGCAATTCTCGCAAGCATGCTGCTGCCGGCGCTTGCCAAAGCGCGCGAATCCGCCAGAAGCACGAAGTGCCTCAGCAATCTCAAGCAATTCGGGCTGGCCATGGGCGTCTACATGGACGCCAACAAAGGCTACATTCCCAACTCCCTGACCAACAGCGACACCTGGGTCAACCGCCTCTACCAGAACAAAATGATCCCTCCCCCGCTGGTCAACGGCAACTGGAGCGGAGTCTGGGTCTGCCCGAGCAATACCAGAACCGGGTTGAACGACGGGTTCGGTTACGGCCTCAACGCCCATATCGACGGCGGAAACTTCAAGAAAATCGTCGTCAACCACAAGGCCAGTGAAGTCTATCTCCTGATGGATGCGGTCAGCCTCCGAATGAATCCGTGGCGAAGTTCGACGCTGACCACGACCCAGAAGGAATTCGATTTCCGCCACCCGGCGGCAAAGCGCATCAATATTCTGTTCCTCGGAGGGAACGCGGCCACCGCTTCCCAATTCGTCCTCGACTCCATTCATCTGGGATACTGATTCATGCGCTGTTCGACCATACTGTTCCTCCTTCTCGGGCTCCTGGGAAACCTCTCCGGAGCGGAGTTGAATCTCGCCTCCGGCGGAAAGACCGCCTACGCCATCGTTCTCCCCGACGACGCCATTCCGGCCGAAGAGACCGGCGCAAGGGAGCTGGCCGATCATCTGCACAAGATGACCGGTGCGGAATTCCCCGTGGTTGCGGCGCAAGCCTACAAAGGCGGGCCGGCGATCGCGGTCGGCTTCAACCCCCGGCTGCCCGCCGCGCTGGCACAAAAGCAGTTCCCGGACCTGGGACCGGAGGAGCTGGTGATCCAGGCGGAAGGCGACACCCTGCTCCTCGGCGGCGGGCGGCCGCGCGGCTCGCTCTACGCCGTCTATGAATTCCTCGAAAAACTCGGCGTCAACTGGTACACGCCGGGCTTCACGAAAATCCCCGCGACGCCCGAATTGAGCGTGCAGGTCAAGCCGGAACGTTACACCTCGCCCTTCCGTTCCCGCACCCAGGTGCCGGGCAACGGGGTGACCCCCGAATGGTGTGCGCGGAACCGCATGAATTCGTTCCTCCAGTGGAACAACCCCGGAACAGCGTACGGCAGCGGAATCAGGCAGGGGCCGGACATGCACTCCTTCTGGCGCATTTTCAACCCCGCCAATTTCAAGGCGCATCCGGAATGGGCCGCGATGGTCGACGGCAAACGGCAGACGGCCACCGCCAACCACAGCTGGGGACTCTGCCTCTCCAACGCCGAATTGCGCCGCCACCTGGTGCAGCGCACCCTGGAGTGGGTGCGCAAAAACCCCGGCTACACCGACGTCTGGATCGGCCAGAACGACGGCAGCCCCTACTGCACCTGCGGCGACTGCACGGCGTTTTACAAGGCCCACGGCGGAAAGCCGTCGAGCCTGATCGTCCAGCTGATCAACGAACTGGCCGAGGCGATGAAACAGGAGTTCCCGGACAAACGGCTGAAGACGCTCGCCTACAGCTGGAGCCTCGAACCGCCGGAAAATATGAAACTCTCCCCGTCTGCGACCGTCATGCTCTGTGCGGCGATCCCCTATTGGGATACGCTCGGGGTCTCGCCCGGCGGGGAAAAATTCATCTCCGACTATCGGCAATGGCGCAAGGTCGCCGACAACTTCGAAATCTATCTCTACAGCTACCCGACCGATTCCTCGTGGTTCCCGGCGCCGTGTCTCTACAGTCAGGCGCGGAACATCAGATGGGCGGCGGACTCCGGATTTCAAGCGGTCCACCAGGAGGTGTTCGGCGTCGGAACCGGAGACGGCGGAGACCTGGCCGAACTGCGGGCGTGGCTCTACGCGCAACTGATGTGGCATCCCGACGCCGACCCGAACCGGCTGGTCGAGGAGTTCTGCCGCGGCTACTACGGCAAAGCCGCCGACGCGGTGCTCTCGGCGATCCGCATGACCAACCGTGCGGTCGAAACCGAAGGCTGGATTCCGCCGCAGAAAAATATCTCGATGGTCGTTCCCGGCTACGTCCAGCCGAAGGTGAACCGCGAAGCGGGCGCCCTGCTGGAACGCACCTGGCATTCGACGCAGGACCCGGAACTGAAAAAGCGCGTCGGCTGCGTCTGGCTGCCCTATCTCTGGGCGGAGTTCTGGCTTGGGATCAACCATTACGCCGCCTACGACAAACATAGCGGGATGTGGGGAATCGACATCCCCGACCGCGCCCGGCGGGAGAAATACGGAACGTTGATCCGGCAGCTGATGATCGAGAACAAAGTGGGCGCGCTGCGTCTCGGGGTCAGGCTCAATCCGCACACCATGCGCCTGGCGGAGATGACCCGCAATTATCCGGCGGTGGAACTGAAGGACGCCGAATCCAGAGCGGTGATCGTACCGGGATTTTACGGGAAGCCGGTCGAATTCTCGCGCAACTCCGACGGCTGCAATCCGCTCAAACCCGCCTGGGGGTTCAAAATCCTCGAGTATCCCAGAGAGGGGTACTGGCGCGATATCATCAACGGAAGCATGCTGCCCGGCTACAGCGTCGCCGGCAAGAGCCGGACCCGGCTGGAACTGGCCGGTTCCCTGCCGGATTCCACGGTCAGGCGCACCGTCGAACTGCGCAACGGCGCACTGTGCCAGAACTGGACGGTGACGGTGCAGAAGCAGAAAGACGCCTCGATCTGCGTCACGCCGTTTCTCGACCTGAACCCGGACAATCTCGGGATCTACCCGAAACTCCATATCGCGCTCAACAACGGCGCGTGGCGGGAATTCGAGTTCGGCCGGGCCGGAACGATGTGGTATCAGGCCGGAACGCTCGACATCAAAGAATTTTCCGGGCGGATGCTGCTCGCTTCGCAGGACGGCAGGTACGGAGTCCTCTTCGAAGTGCCGCCCCGGGAGCTGGACAAACTCGACTACCTCTACGACCGCTACAACTTTCAGCCCGAAGGCAGCGGCCGGATTCTGGAGCTGAGTTTCTACTCCCCCACACAGGGGCTGGAGCCGGGCAAGTCGTTGTCGTTCAACCTCTCAATGCGGCTGCTGTCAGCCGCGGAGATGAAAGCGGTCCTGTCCGGAAACTGACCGCTTATCTTTCGCGGCGGAGACAGCCGAAGCCGAAGACGCCGATCAGCAGCACTACTGCGACAAGCACCGTCCATTTGAGGCCGGAGGAGGAGAGCTCGGTCCGCTCGGCGTTGGCCTGCTTCTCCTTCATCCGGAATCCCTTGACCGTCTTCGCTTCGCCGGGGGCGGGGGCGCTGGCGGATTCTTTGGCCGCCTGTGACGCAACGGCTTTGGCGGGGTTCGGGCGGGCCTGATTGCCGAATGATTCGGCGAGCTGTTTCTGGAGTTCGCGGCGTTCCCGCACCT
>CAYSZM010000051.1:0-24616 GCA_964435365.1 uncultured Victivallis sp.
GCCGCACGGCACCAGCAAACTGCTCGACGAGGAGGGGATCGACAACATCGTCACCCTCGGGTTCCGCGGGGAAGCGCTGCCTTCGATCGCCTCCATCAGCCGTCTCGAACTCCGCACCCGGACCGTCGACCAGATGGAGGGCACGCAAGTGACCGTAGAAGCGGGGAAACTCCTCGAAACCGCCCCCTGCGGCGGCGCGGTGGGGACTTCGATCCGAATCCGCGACCTCTTTTTCAACACGCCGGCGCGGCGGAAATTCCTGAAGAGCGACGCGACCGAATCCCATCACATCGAAGAAGCGGTGCTGGCACTGGCTTTGCCGCGCCCGGAAGTGGCCTTCGAGCTGGTCAGCGACGGCCGGAGCGTCTTCCACTCCCCGGCGGCGGAAAACGCCGGGCCGCGGCTGCGCGAATTTTTCGGGCGGCCCTACGCCGATTCGTTCTGGCCGGTCAGCCACCGCGAGAACGGCCTGGAGATCACCGGCTGGACCGCCGCGCCCGGCTTCACCCGCAACAGCCGCCGCGAGCAGCGCACCTTCATCAACGGGCGGGCGGTGGAATCCCCGGCGATCTACCGCGGCATCCGCGAAGGATACGCGACGCTGGCCGAGAGCGGTCGCTTTCCTCCGGTCATCCTGTTTATTTCAATGTCGCCGCGCGAGGTGGATGTCAACGTCCACCCGGCCAAGCGCGAAGTCCGCTTCCGCCACGAATACGTGGTGAGCCGGGCGGTGGCGGCGGCAATCGGCAATGCGCTCAAACGGACGCGCGAAGCGGCTCCCGCCGCGCTGAATCCCGATATTCTCCCGCTCTCCGGGCAGATTCCGCTGCGGATGGTGCTCGATTCGGCGGCGGTGCGTTACGAGCCGAAGAAAACCGAGCAGCCGGCGTTCCCGGAGATTCTCCCCGAACGGCCGGTCCCGGTGCCCTCCTCCCCTCCCCCGGAGCCGGAGATGACGACCGACGAAGAGCCGCAATTCCTGATCGACGAGGAGATTCCGGAGCCGGTTCCGGTTCCGGCGACGGCGACCGCGGGAAGCGCGGAGTTCCTGACCGACACCCCGCCGGAAGTGAAAACGGAGGCGGCCCCGGAAGTCCCGGCGACCTCGAAGTTCGACTACCCCGAAGCTCCGTTCAACGGCGAATGGCCGACCCGGCTGATCGGCGTGCTGGATGAGACCTATCTTCTGGCGGCGGGAAAATCCGGGCTGATCCTGATCGACCAGCATGCCGCCCACGAGCGGGTGATGTTCGAACGGCTGCTCGAATCGGCGAAGCGCGGCGCTGCGGCCCAGACGCTGCTGCTGCCGCAGACGCTGGAGCTGCCGCAAACGCAGGCCACGCTGCTGCTGAGAAACCGGAAGATTTTTGAAGCGGTCGGCTTCGACATCGAGCCGATGGGGAGCAACACGGTGATGCTGAACTCGGTCCCGGCGGCGCTGTCGAATCACCGCGACCTGGCGGTGATGATTCCGGACATGCTCCAGGAGCTGCTGGACAACGCCGGACACAATCTGCCGGTCGAGCTCGAATACGTCGCCCGCGCCGCCTGTCGCGCGGCGGTCAAGGCGCACGACAGGCTGCCTCCGGCGGCGGCCGAAGAGCTGCTCCGCCAGCTCGGCGAATGCCGCCAGGGGACGCTCTGCCCCCACGGCCGCCCGACGATGATCACCGTCACGCTGCGCGAAATCGAAAAACGCTTCGCCCGCCGCTGACCGGACGAGACAAAGCGTTTCCGCGATTTCCGTTGTTTATCTGCCGTCGGGCAGCGCCTGCCCCGGCAGGATTCCCGCGTCCTGCCCGACGACGGCTTCGGCCACTTTGCGTTCCCGCCACTGTTCCGGAGTGAGCAGCTTCCACGCCGGGAGTTCGTCGGCATAAATCACCACCGGTTCGTTGGTGACGCCGACGGTTCCCAATGCATCCGCGGGAACCGGATCGAGCCGCCAGTTGACGATTTTCCTGACTCCGCGCAACCCGGCGACTTTGACCGGTTCGGCTATCTGGACAGAGTTCATGCCTCTCTCCGCACGGTCAAGAGCCCAGGCGACGATCACATAACGCGAACCGTCGATTTCAGCGGACTCCTTTTCCAACACATAGGCTTCGAGTCCGCAGGAGGGATCGGCGAGGCCGACCAGCTTGCGGCCGCGCATCGCATCGGTCGAGGCGGCATAGGCAAGCAGCCGCAATTTGGGCTGCCAGTTCAGATCGAAAAGTCCGCTGTAAAGCAGATTGTTCACCTCCTGGAAATCCCGGGCGAGAAAATAAGTGACGCTCTCCAGATTCTGCAGAAAGAGGTCGCGGGCGAAGAGCTTCATCAGGTCTCCGGGGTGGCCGTAGCAGGACTCCTCACTGTTAAGAAGCGGCTTTGCGGGAAATCCGCGTTTGCTTCGCTCCGCGCGCATCCAGTCGGCAAATCCCCATTTGGGCGGACTCCAGGTGTAATGGAGCGAATAAGCGTCGAAGTACCGGTCGGCTCCCGCGTCGAACGCCCGCTCAACCCAGGCGCGGCCGCGTCCGTGCTGCCGGTCGCGTTCCACGCTCGACCAGGTAGCGCCGAAGCCGAGAAACGGAAACGCCCGGCCGGGATAGGCCCGGTTGAGCGCCTCCCATGTCATTTTCGCCTCGGCGGCATAATCTTCCGGCGTGCTGTCGCCGACCCACCAGACATGCGAAGCATCCACCTCGTTGCCAAGCTCGACGGCATAAATCCGGTCTTCCGGAATGTGACTGAAAAGCTCCTTGAGATAGTCGCGGTAAAGTCCGTAATATTCCGGCTTGCAGGCGGCGAGCTTATTACCCCCGCCCTTGCCATACTGGGCGGGTGCGAACCCCATGGTGAGCATCAGCTTCATCCCGTGCGCACCGGCCAGCGACATCTCGTAATCGAGCTGACGGAAGTCGAACGTGCCGGGAACGTTGCCGAGACGGTGCCAGCAGGGTTCCGCGGTGCGCAGGAATTCCACTCCGGCCCGGGCCAGCAGGTCGAGTGCGGCGCGAGTTCTGTCCTCGTCCACACCGACGACGACGAACGGCTTCTCAATGCCGTGCAACCCGAACTGCATCCGCTTGCGAGCAGCGACGACCCGCGGGTCGGGAAGCGGCCTCGCCTTCATTTTGTTCAACACTTCCGCAGTGGTGGCCGGGTTCCACTCTTCATTGGTCTCCGCGAGTTTGGCCGGATAGGTCAGCATCTGGATTTCATAGATCGCCTTGCGGAAATTCGCCTCCTGTTCCTCCGACGTGGCGGCTTTCTCAATTCCCTTCCAGGGGGAACCCGGCGGACGGTTGCCGCGCGGACTCCAGGCGGGATCGCCGGAAAGGGCGATCGCATCCAGAAAGACGCGGACCTGATCCGTATTTCCGCGCGGACGGTCGGCGATTATGCGCAGTGTATGCTTTCCCGCTTCTCGAAATACCTTAGCCCCCGCTTTGGTCCAGGAAAAATAAGCTTGCGGATGCGGCAATCCATAAGGCGGACTCATCGGCCTGAGACCGGCCAGGTCAACCGCCGGATCATTGTCCCAGCGGATAGAGAAAGGCGACGCCCAACCGGCGTTGGACGGGGTCGAAGCAATCCAAACATGATAAAGTCCGGGAGCGGGAATATTGAGATCATACTCGGCGAAATATCCGTCCGGAACGTTCTTCCGGTCTATTTTTCGCTCGAGTCCGAAATACATTCCGGCGGAAGCCCCCTGCCCTTTCGAGTTCAAAAAAGGGACATTCCCGCGTACCCCGACGTTGTCCCGATCGGGGAGTTCTCCTTCACGCCAGACCATGGTTCCTTTCGGCAACGCAGCGACGCCATACCCCGGTGAACCGGCGGGATGATTTCCGACGGGAACGGTTTTCAGGTCGGAAGTCAACAGAAAAGCGTCGAGGAACACAACATTTTTTCCATCGGATGCGCGGGGTGTTCCGGTTTCGACGCGAAGCGTATACACGCCAGGAGCATCGAATTTGCGCGTGCCGGCGTCGTGCCAGAAAAAATATTGCTCGTTTTTGCCGCGACCATAGGGAGCGCCGGAATATTTCGTTCCTTTCAGGTCGGTTCGTTCCCCGCTGTCCTTCCAGCCGATCGAATATGGGGAGGCCCAGCCGGTGGCCAGCGGAGTCGAGGCGATCCAGAGCTGATAGGTACCCGGTTTCTCCACCTTGAACTCGTATTCCGCGAACCGACCGGTTTCCGCGTTGTCTTTTCTCTCGTTTTTCAAAAACACGCCGCCGGAAGCTCCGGCTAAGCCGCCGTCGGAGAGCGTGACGGCCCCCGGACTGAAATTCGTGTTCCGGGAGGACTCGCCCTCCAGCCAGACCACATCAGCTCCGGAGAGCACAAAGGAAAATAGGAGAAGAAGTCCGATTTGCGTTTTACAAAACAAGTTCATTTTCGATTTCTCTGATTAATTATTGTCGGTGGAGGTCCAGTTATAGCCGAGACGCCCCCAGTAGGAGTCGCTTTTCTTTGCTCTGCTCTGACGGAGTCGAACCGCATCGGCATAAGCGACGTGACCGTCCAGAAAACCGATATTGATCCCCCCGAAATGACCGTATTCCATCGCGTAAAAAGCCTTTCCTCCGGAAACTTCGGCAGGTATCTGGGTATAGGTATAGTGGGCGACAACGCCTTCATCCGGGGCATTCGGCATGTAACCGTCCAATGTCGCCACGGTTTTTCCGGGATATTTGAATGCCACCCGTTTGTGATACCCCCGGGTGGTTCGCTGCTGCGAAAGGTAAACGTTCTGCCCATAGGCAAGCCGGGCGGTTTCATCGAAGTTGAACGAAGTTTCGTGAAGCGCAACATAGTTTTTCATTGATTTACTGCTCTTTTCGGTGGAGGCGGGGCAGTTGAATATCTTCCCGCTCGCATTTTTTCCCAGATATGGGGCCAGCGATGTCGGCCAGACAATGTTTCCCGGCCAGCGGATTCCCGCCGCAATGTAACCGTAGAACGCATCGGAATATCCGGTATGAGCAATCGAAATCTGCCTCAGGTTGCTGGCACAAGTACTTTTTTTTGCGGTTCCCCGAGCTCTGTTCAGGGCCGGCAGCAACATCGAAGCGAGGATTGCAATGATCGCAATCACAACCAGAAGCTCGATCAGTGTAAACAAGCGACGTCTCATTTTTCATTCCTCTCAGTATGCTGTGGATTTTCCGGGAATCAGTTCGGGTTCGATTACAATGCTGTCGGCATATGCCATGCCGTTGTAAATATTCCAGAGAGCCGCGGCCATCTGTTCGACCGGGAGGCGGACCGTGGTGAGTTCGAGCGGTTGAAACGCGTTCGGATAGCCGTCGATGCCGATGACGCCGACCCGGTCCGGAACGGAACAGCCGACGCAATTCAGGCAATGAATCAGCAGATCGGCGAGTCGGTCGTTGAAGCAGACGACAATATCGGCGGAGAAATCCCCGGCCTTGATTCGTTTCGCAAAGGCGAGACACTCGCTGTAATCACGCACTTCGGCGGCTCCGGCAAAATCAAGGCCGGAAGCCGCGGCAACCGCGTTGCGCAGCCGCGCCAGGCGCTCGGCGCCGGAAAAAACCATTTTCCCGGCATAGCCGAGGAATCCGACTCTCTTCGCTCCGCAGGCAGCGGCATGTTCCGCCGCCAGCGTCATAACCCTGTCTTCATCGAACGCGATATCTTTGGCCAGATGGATCACCGGAACCCCGTAATCGTGGTAAAGGCCAACCAGATCCGCATTGATTTCCGGGTCGAGCCGGGCCCAGATCAGGCAGTCGACGCTCCGGGCGAGAAACGAACGGAGCAACTCGCGCTCCTGGCCCGCGTCGTTCCCTGAATAAGCGGGAATCACCATGATGCCATCCCCGGCAAACCTCCTGCAGACCAGATCGCTCAGCCGAAGCGAGAATTCCGATTCGGAATTCAGCAGAAGCAACCCGACGATCCGGCTGCGGCTGGAAACCAGCGTCCGCGCGGATTCGTTCGGGATGTAACCAAGTTCCGCAATCGCCCTGAGCACTTTTTCCCGGGTTCTCTCGCTCACGCCGATGTTCATCTTCTTGTTCTGATTCAACACGGCATACACGGCGGCGCGAGAAACTCCCGCATGGTCCGCCACATGCGAGATGGTCATTCGCGGTTTCGCTTTTTTCTCCGTCATCTCAGGCATAAGTAAAATCCTTCCCGTTCTTCGGTTCGTCACAGCTATATTATGACATATTGCACGTGCAATGTCAAGATGGAGAGAATTCTTTTTCAATAAAATCTTTCAAGAGATGACGTCAGGGCATTTCGTCCCCGGAGGAGAGAATCTGGATTTTCAGGGAACGCCCGCTGCGGCATTTCGCCGGGGTTTTGCCGTAGCGGCCGCGAAACACTTTGATGAAGTACCCGACGTCGTTGAAGCCGCAGTTTCCGGCGATTTCACGAACGCTCAATTCGCTGTTGTCAAGAAGCCAGGTGGCGCTCAGCATGCGAAGCCGGAGCAGATATTCCGAAAATCCGCATTGCGCATGCTGTTGAAAAAGCCGGGTGACGTAATCGGGGTGCAGATGAAATCTCATCGCCAGCTCCTTGCGGCTGATCGGGTCTTTCGAATGGGCTTCCAGATAGGTGGCAATCCGCTGAAAGGTCTGGATGCCGGAACCGTTGGGAACCACCTTCCACTCCGTTTCAAGATGTTCGACAATACGCTGTACGATCAGTTCGGCAAGGGCCCGGCTGACCGGGGAGTCTCCCGGTTTGGCGATTCGCCCGGTCAACGCGGAGAACAGTGCGAAGAGGTCGGTTTCCTCCCGGATTCCGGCGGAATACCAGAGATCGCCTTTGACCACGGTCCGGGATTCCTTTTCGGTGTGGTTGTTCCACGAGATCGAAAGCCGCCCGAATTCGCCCGCCACCACGCCGATGCGCCGGCAGTTCTGCTGCCAGTCGATGGTGTAGGGGTGCCCGACAGGAGCGAAAAAAAACTCACCGGGCCGCATGATATGGGTCGCAATTTTCCCGCCGCGGTAGAAGCCGATTTTCTGGCTGCCGCTCAACAGATAGGCCAGCATTCCGGCGCTCTCGCGGCGCATGTCTTCGCCGATGAACGGCCCCGATTCCTCCGCGAACACGACTTCCGTGCAGCGAGGGGATCGGCTCATGATCGAAATGAAGGCATTATTGATCCGATTCGGACTTCTCATAAAAACCGGTTCCCCCGCTTTACTCTTTGCATGATAATTTATTCCGCTTTGGCGCGACATGCAAGTAAAAAAAGCGAAAGGTCGTAATATTCCCATTGATGTACGGATTATTCCAATTGCCCTTTGCCACTTTTTCGGATATAATTAAATATGGAAACCGCGGACAATCGAATCGAACTGTTCCCGCCGAAAACCGGTGTCGGAGGGAAAAGCAGAAAAAGGGAATCGAACATGAAAACGTTATCTGCCCAATCGCGAAAATTCTCCCCCATCCGGAATTTCACGCTCATCGAACTCCTCGTCGTGATCGCCATCATCGCCATTCTCGCCTCGATGCTCCTGCCGGCGCTGAATCAGGCCCGCGAACGGGCCACCGCAAGCAGCTGCATGTCGCGGCAAAAGGAGATCGGCCTGTATGCCGCCCAGTATGCCAATGATTTCAACGGAACATTTCTGGCGCCCAACAGCTGCCGGATCAGGGATGGGGTCAATGCGTCTTATTCGCAGGTTCCATGGTTTGAAGTGCTGGCGAAATATCTGAAGATGCCTTCCGCCTACGAGTATTCGGCCGCCGGGAAAAAGAGCGCATTTCTGTTCCGCTGCCCCATGAGCAATTCATTCAAGACCGGATCGAACGATACCTCCTCCGGATACGGACTGCGCTGCTACCGCAGAGGAACAACCGCGATCTTCTATTTCAAGCCGAACATTCGAGTCGAGGACCCGCTCAATCCCGCCGCAACGCGGGGAATATGGAACAAACCTTCCAGCATGATTCTTCTGGGAGATTCGGTCGTCCCGGCGAAAGGCGGTTACCTGCAGTCGTATTGCCTCGACGACAACAATTCCAGTTGCGACGGCATGTTCATGGAACGGCATGGCAAGCAAGGGAACATTCTCTACGGAGACGGCCATTGCGCCGCGATTTCCGGCGGTCAGCTGGGTGACGAAATGCGGGCCGCCGGAAGCTGGACCTGGAAAACCAAAGAAGGCGTCGCACAGGGACTTTACGCCGCCACCTGGAACTGAAGATCGGACATCTGATGAAAAAAGAACTGTTAGCATTATTGTTTCTCTGCGTCTGGTTGCTGCCGGCAGGGGCCGGGGCCGAAAAGATCCAGACGCGGCCGATCTACGAACTCCCGGTGACCGCCGCCGGAGCAGGATTCTGGCAAAGCGCCGACCCATCCCGCGTCGCGGTCGATTATGTGCCGCCCGAAGGCGAAAATCCCGGTGCGATCCGCGTCCGCATTCTTCAGGCGGGGAAAACGCCGGTGGAAGTTTCCGGGCCGGAGTTCAAGCTCGAAAAACAGCCGGAATTCGTCACTTCGCGGAGACTTGAACTTTCGGTTCAGGCCTGGCAGAAGGGATGCGGCAACGGAGCGGTCCAATTTCGCATCCGCCAGAGCAACGGACGCTGGGCGGTTCCGCTGCGCCCCCGGCGGGACTGGGACACGGTGATGGATATGGTCGAAGCCTGGAAATGGAATTCCCGCGGCGTCCAAACGGAACAGGGGACGATCGCCAACGACACCGTCTCCGGACGGCTTGTACTATGGGTCGATCCCTCCTCCGGCAAAGGGGAATTCCTGCTTGAAAAGCTGAAAATCGACGAAACCGACATCGTCAACCACAAGATTTCGAGCAGCGCCAGGGCAAACACCTTCTTCGAGAATTCCGGGAGCCTGACCGTCCGCTGGTTCGCACCGGACGAATTTCTGTCCGGCAAGCTGACCGTGCGAAATGAAAATCAGGAGGTTCTGCAGGAGACCGCGATCACTCCCCGAACCCGCGAAACCACCGTTCCCCTTCCAGAACCGGGATTCTATGAAGTTGTCGCCTCCGCCCGATACAAAGATGGCAGCGAAATCTCTTCGGATGCCACGGCCGGGGTGGTCGGCTCCCGGATTCCGGAGGACGTCCGCAAACAATCCCGCTACGGAGTGATGCGCGTCCACGCCTCCGGCGACTGGGCGAAAGAGATCGGGTCCAACATCGATTGGGGATTCTGGACGCTCGATGCGGTCGCCCCGGGGCCGGACGGACGGCTGGTCAGCCATTTTCAGAAGCCGGCATCCAATCGCCGGGATTTCCTCGTTTTCTCCGGAATGAACGGCGTATTCCCGACCTACCTTCAGTCGGAACGGGCGAAAAACCATTATCTCTTCCCCCCAAAGGACTGGAAACTCTATTCCGAAGCGGTCGAAGTATGGGCGCGCGACAACCCGGACCTGCCCGATGTGGTCTGTGTCTACAATGAGCCGAACGCCCACTGGCAGGGGACCGAAGAGGAAATGGTCCGTTTCCACAACGAGACGGCCGATGCCGTCAAGCGCGGCCGTCCCGGAGCAAAAGTCGGCGGGCCGGTGCTGTACAGCGTCGATGTGAAAGCTTTTAAGCGCTATGTCGAGAAAGGAATCCTGCGGAACATGGACTATGTGGTAATGCACGCCTACGTGCCCGCCACGCCTCCCGAGACGGATTTCATCGAACGCATCATCGCAATGCAGGAGTATCTGGCCACGACCGAGTACCGCAATCTGCCGGTCGCACTGACCGAATTCGGCTGGACCGGTTATCCGGGAGATTGGCAGAAGCCGGTTTCGGAACTCGACAAGGCGCGCTACTGCGTCCGCTCGCTCCTGCTGTGCACCGCCCGGAACATCGACGCGATGATCTATTTCAACGCCCGCTACGTCCAGGCGGCGAAGGACTACAACTATTCGATGGTGAAGCCTGATTATACGCCGCTTCCGGCCTTCGTCGCATTTTCCACCATGCTGCGGGAAATGTCCACCGTCAAGGGCGGCGGGCAATATTTCAAACTGGCGCCCGGTGTTTTCTGGACCGGCTTCAAACGTGACGGCAAAGCCCTGGCCGCGCTGTGGACAAGCAAGGAAGATGTCGAATATTCGCTGCCGGAACAGCCAGAAACAGTGACCGGCATGACCGGCGGAAGGATTGCGCCGAACCGCCGGATCGCGCTTTCCCCCAGCCCCTGCTATGTGACGTTTCATGACGCGGCCATTGCGGATATGAAAATTCTGCAGAAGATAAAGCAGTTGCCGGGCAATGTGCTGCCGATGGTTGCGGATGAAATCATGCTGCCGCCCGGTCTATCCATCGGCAACGGGGGAATATGCTTTCCCGCAACCGCCCCGCTCGGCGAATATACCATCATTCTCCGCCGGGGAAGCGAGTTTTATGCACAGCCGGTGACAGTGGTTCCTCCGGTCGAGATCGCCGCGACGGACTTCCACTGGAATGGGCGTACACCGGAAGGCCATTTGGAATTCGCGAGCACCTCCGCATTGCCGGGGACGACGGAATTCGAAGTGAAACTCATCGACTCCGAAGGAAAACCGCTGGCGGAAAAGACAATGAAACTCCCCTGCGGAAAAACGGTTCCCGCCGGATTCGACCTCTCTGTGAAAAATGGCGAACGCGCAACCGGCCGGCTCGCCATCCGGTGCAGGCAACCGATCGACTGGACGGCGGAAGCCGGATTCGACATCACACCGCTGGCGGCATTCACGGTTCCGAAATTCACATCCGCCGACTGGGCCGAGATTCCCGGCGTCGATGTCGCGGCATGGAGCAATCCGGCCGAGTCCGAAAAAGACGGACATGCGACCGCCAAAGCCGAACTGAAACTCGCCGCCGCTCCTGATGGACTGCACCTGCGGCTCACCGTCCACGACGATTACCACATTCAGAACGACCGCTGGAACGACATGTGGAAAGAGGATTCGATCCAGGTCGGCTTCGATCTCGACGCGGATCGGGAGTGGGAACCGAACAATGTCGGGCACGGACTCAACGGACACCGTGTCGTGGAATACGGAATCGCCTCCCGCCGCGACGGGAAAGCACAGGGCTGGTGCTTTCTGGGTTGTGCGGACGGAATCAAGAGCGGCCCCGCTTTCGAGTTGATGAAAACCATCCGCGTCGTTCGGAACGAGGCGGACAGGCAGACGGTTTACGAGGTCCTCTTTCCATGGAAACTGCTGGGTGCGGACTCCATGCCGAAACCGGGAACCCGCATCGGATTCGCATTGTTGATCAACGATACGGACCAAACGCTCAAACGCAAAATGCTGCGTTTTTTCGACGGCATCGCGTCGAAAGACCCGACCAGATACGGAAAATTGATTATCGGAGAAAGAAAATAATCATGGGGAATTGCCGGATGAGAGAATTGGGGGCGGAAAAATTCCGCAGCCGGAGCTGGGGAGTTTTCATGCATTTCCTGGCTCTTCCGGCCGGAGTGAGCCAGGCGGAAGAACCGCTTTCGCCGGAAGGATGGAACCGCCGGGTAGAGGCGTTCCGCGCAGATATTCTGGCGGAACAGCTTCACCGGGCGGGAGCCGGATATCTTTTCCTCACGCTGGGACAAAATTCCGGATACTACTGCTCCCCCAATCCGGTTCTCGACCGGATCACCGGACGGACCGGAAATTCCCGGTGCAGCCGCCGCGACCTCGCGGCCGACCTGGCGAGGGAATTGGGCCGATACGGCATTTCGCTCTACGCCTACTTGCCGAGCCATGCGCCGATGGGAGACCCCGAAGCGATCCTCCGCCTCGGATTCGTGCCGGAATGGGATTTCAGGGCGTGGAGCCCGGTCGACCAGGAGGCGCTGCGGCGCGACGGCGGCGCGGACCCGGACCCGAAGCTCTCCCGGGCGCAGCGGAATTGGGAAGCGGTCATCCGCTGCTGGTCCGAACGCTGGGGCGACCGGCTCAACGGCTGGTGGTTCGACGGCTGTTACTATTACAAGGAGATGTACCTTTCCGGCGGGGAGCCGGATTTTCACACCTTCGCCGCCGCCGCCCGCGCCGGGAATCCGGAAGCGATCGTCGCCTTCAACTGCGGCGTCAAGTATCCTCCGGTGGTCCTGAGTCCCGAGGAGGACTTCTGCGCCGGGGAGTGCAACGATCCGGCCCGGATGCTGGAGTCGGGATTCCCCGCTTCCGGCATCCAGCGCCACGTGCTCACTTACGCCGGGCAGACCTGGGGCAAGGGGCCGCTCCGCTTCTCCGGAGAGGAGCTGCACCGGCATACCGATGCCTTCCGGCAGCTCGGCGCAGTCGTCAGCTGGGACCTCCCCTTCCGGGAAGACGGCACCCTGGACGCGGATACCCAGGAAGCACTCTCCCGCATCGGCGCCCCCTGCCCGGTTGCAGCATCGGCGCAGTAACGGATGCGATTTCATCGCCTGCCGCGAAATCATTCCGCGGCAGGCGATTCCCTCGATCATCAGCGGGCATAGAAGATTCGTATCTTTCGCAGGCAAAAAGCGATCTCATCCTTCCGGGAATTGATACCGATCCGCAATTTCACAATATCTGCGGTGGAGACCTCCGGCGGAATGCGCACGACAACTTCTTTCCATTCGTTGCCGGGAATGGACGTTTTCACAGAAATCGTCTTTTTGTCTTTGAGAACCAGCATCACAAGCATCTGCCGGATCGCTGCCGGATTGGAGGATTTCGCTTCGAACGCGATGGCCTGCGCCCCTTTCAGCGACTCCTGCGGCAACTGCAATTCGTATTCCGGATAGGTCCAGCGATCGACGTTGGCCGGGAACTTCGTATCAAAGCAGATCGCCTGTTCCGCATCCAGATAATTCACCGTCAGCTCTCCGGACGAATTCTTCCGCCAGCTGAGCGGATCGAGCAACTGCGGCATCTCCCGCGCTTTGCTTTCACCGACCTGGGCACTCAGATTCTGAAGCGGAATCACCAGCGGAGAACACTTCCGCCCGTCAAATTCGCCGGTGACTTCAAATTCCCCCTGAAAATGCCGATCCAACACCGGGGTAAACCGGACTTCATACTCCACCTTGCCGAACGCCGGAACCGTGACGACCTCGGGAATCCCCTCGGCGCCGCCGCCGGAAACGGTGACTTTGCCGCTTTTTTCGCGTTCCGAAAAATTCCAGACCTGCAATTTCAACCTGCCGGTCTTTTTCTTGGCGTCCACGCCGTCTTTCCCGACCAGAAGCTCGAAATCCCCGGAGAGTTCGGTCCGGAAAACAATGCTCTTTTCAATCTGCCCAAGAGCTTTCTTCTCCGGAGCCGGAGGAACGAACGGGACGCTCAGCGGAAGCGGTCCGGGCAACTCGGCAAAGGAAGGAAAGCGAATCGCTGTCAACTCGGAAGCATCTGTTTCGAACGGAGTGCCGAACAGATCGACGCCGGTCACTTTTCCTTTGAACGGGAGCGTGAATCTGACCGGCAGCAAATCCCGCGCCGAGAGATTCGGATGCTGCGACCGGGTGTCGATGTCGGAAATACTCCAGTAGACCAGCATGCAGCCGCCGTCCTTCCGCCGGTAGAGATAGCCTTTGAGACCCTTGCCGAGATCGACCTCGCCTTCCAGCGCGGCATTGCCGAGCCGGTCGGTCAATGTCGCCAGGGCGGCATATCCCGGCTTCACGGTGAAGTCATGCCGCATCAGCCCCCAATCCTTCTTCCCGGCATTTTCGTTATAGGGCGGCATGACGAAGAAGAAATCGCGGGCGACGCCGAGCGACTGCATCTTGATCATCATCTTCGGAAGATACTCGGCAACCAGGAACTCCTGGTCGGCAGAGTGCCTGCGGATACCGGGCAGGCCGCTTTCCTCTTTGCCGACGCCTTCCATATTGGAACCGTTTTCGGTGTACCAGATCGGGCGGCCGGAAACCCCGTGACGCGCCATGTGAGCCCGGACATCACCAACCACGGCCGGGAAATCCCGGATAACGGCATAAGTGTGCACGTTGAAGATGTCGAAATAATCCCCCGCGCCATTCCTCATGACGATATTGCAGTAATTCGGCAGGGGGGTCTGCGCATAACCGCCCAGAGCCACGGCCTGGGCCGGATTTCCCGCCTTGAACCCGAGACTGGCGGCTTTCAGCGCGGCGGCGTAATCCCAGGCGCCTTCCGAGGTAAAGCCGATGTCCTCTTCATTCCAGAATTCCCAGGCGGCCATCTTTCCTTGAAAATGTTCCGATAGCTTGCGGGAGAACCGGTAAACCGCGAGCAGGTCGGACGGCAGCCGGGATGTGTTCGACTTCGCCCACGCCGGCGCATCGTGATACACGCCCGAAACCAGAATACCGCGCTTCGAAAGCAGATCGATATTTTCCTGATACTGCTTCCAGTTGAAAACTCCCCGGGTCCGCTCCACGTCGTTCCAGCGCAGCCGGTCCCTGGTCGTCAGAATTCCGGCCCGGCGGATCGCTTCGGAAACGACGGCATAAGCGTCCTGAGGACGGAGCGGGTTGTCGCCTTTCGGAGCGGCAAGCCAGCTTTGCGCGGAATCGACGGCAAAGAACATGTCCGGATTCTTCTCCCGTTTGTCCGGGTCCGGCACCACCACAAAACTCCGGCCTCCGTCGAATTTCGCGGAATCGGACGAGAGCGTCAGCTGATAATACCCGTTGGGCAGGGCGTCCAGGGTCAACTTTCCGCTCCGGGGCCATTCCCCCTGCCGGATCACTTCATTCCGCCAATTCCGCAGAGTCCAGCGAACCGGCTCCGTTTTCGATTTCAATGTGAACGTTAAGGTCTCTCCCTGCAGGAAAACGGAACCGGGCGCGCTCACTTCGATTTCTGCGGCACAGTCAAAGGGAGCCGCCGCAACAGCTCCCGCAGCAAACAGGGAGCACAGAAAAGTCAGGACATATCGTTTCATCTTTTACAGAGACTTTCTGACTTCATCGGCAATGACAGACGCGAACCCGCGTTCCCGTAAATTGTTCTCCCCCTGCGCAACGGCGTGACCGTCGAAAAATACCATATTGCACCGTTTGTTGTGAATCAAACTCACGCCGCCGGTATCGCTGCCGGAACCATCCCATCCCGGCGAGAAGACCCATTCGCCGGACCCGGCGGAAGAACTGGGAACAATTCTGGACGTGTCGGCAAACATGAAGACCTCCGCCGGACGCCGTATCTTTTTCAGGGAATAGAAAAGTTCATTCCTGCTGCTCACAAGGGCGAATGAACCCCAGACATCTTTTTTGGTATCGTAAAACGAGGGGGAGCTGTTTTTCAAATCGGTACGGAACATCCCGTAAGTCATATTGAGATAGGAATCCTTCACACGCGGCTTGATGCTCGGGCAATAAACCTGCTGAACGTTGCCGACGTATTTCAGCGTAAGCAATTCTTTTGCCCATGCGATGACGCTGCCGGATTCGTTTTTGATATGAGTGAAGGCATATTGCCCGAAATCCTCCGAGTACATGACGAAGGAGTGATGCAGTTGCCCCACCCGGCTCAAACAGGAGGCGGACCGCCCCCGCTCCCGCGCCTGATTCAACGCTGGCAGCAGCATCGACGCGAGAATTGCGATGATCGCGATGACAACCAGAAGTTCAATCAGGGTGAATGGCTTCTTTCTCATTTCCGTTCCTTCTTTTTGAGTTTGCTTCGTCGAAAATAGAGCGATACAATAAAATCGCGGTGGAATCATATGGTTCTCCTGTGCGGTTATCCGTTACAACGTCCGGTGGTTGCGCGGATCGTCATTTCGGGTTCGATCACCTGATGCGGTTCTTTCAGCGCGCGGTGCTCCATCAGCGTTTTCAGCATGTAGATGCCGCGGAAAATCGCTTCGGGCGCGTTCCAGGCAATCGAGCTGACCGGCGGAAAGGTCTGCTCCGACTCCGCCCGGGAACTGCAGGCGAAGACGCTCAGGTCTTCCGGCACCTTCAGCCCGGCTTCGCAAGCGGCGTAGAGAATTCCCTTGGCGGCGCGCCCGTCGCTGCAGACGATCGCCGAAGGGAACTCTTTCCCGGAAAACAGCTTCCGGCCGAACTCGACCGCACTTCGCACGGTTTCGATGTCGTCCTTGAGTTCGAGCCGGACCGCCCACTCGCCGGGGCGGAAGTCCAGTGCGAACTCGCTCACCCCGCGCAGGAATCCGTTCTCAATCTGCTGCTGCCGCCGGTAACAGAGCGGGCCGGATACCAGCCCGAAACGGCGGTGGTCGAGCGCGGTCAGATACTGCACCGCCTTGAAAAAAGCAAGTTCGTAATCGGAGAACAGATCGAACTCATGCTCCTCTTCGAGCGCGACGAAGGGGAAATCCGGATTCTCCGCCAGGAACTCGCGCACCGCCGTCGAGATGGTTCCGCCGTGCAGAATCCCGCCCGCCAGCCCGTTGGTCAGCAATGCCGGGGTTTTCGACGACGACGGATCGTGATATTCGATCTGACACCGCAGTTCTTCCCCCTCGCACTGGCGGATGAAGCTCGACACCATCGGCATGAAGTAGCCCGATCCGAAAATCCGTTCCGGCAGGTCGCTGATAATCAACCCGAGATCCCGGCTCCGCTTCTGCTTGAGCAGTTTCGCCGCCATGTTGGGCTCGTAATTCATCTCCGCGGCGACCTTGCGCACACGCTCCCGCATCGCGCTCGAAACCGTCCCGGTTCCGTTCAGCGCCGCCGAAACGGTGGCCACCGCCACCCCCGCGGCATCCGCGATATCCTTCAATTTTACAACATTGCTGCGGTTCATCCGAATCCTTTCATAACGTTACATGAAACGTTCTATGGATTATATTATACCAAATTCGGACCCGTTTGTCAAGAACCCGGCAGAAGAAAAATGAGATTCTTTTTCATTTTTCTTGCAACCGCCTCTTGACATTGTTATAGGAATTTGCTATAATATCAGCAAACATATAGGAAAGTGCTATAAACATTCGGAGCAGTCATGATCGAGACGGGAACAGAAGAACGCAGCCGCACCAAAGCGGAACGGGCGCGGGACTGGCTGGAACGGGAGATCCGGATCGGCAATTTCACCCGGGGTTCGGTCCTGCCGCCGGAACGGCAACTGGCCGACCAGATCGGCGTGAGCTATATGACGCTCCGCAAGGCGGTCGGCGCGCTGGTTGACGAAGGGTTGCTCGAACGGAACCAGGGCAGCGGCACTTTCGTCCGCAGCGAGATTCCCGAGCAGAAGGTGCAGAAAGTCCTCGGGCTGGTCATGCCCGCCTGGTCGGCGCCGGAAAACCTCGACACGGTCATGCATCTCTCCAAAGCCTGCGAAGAATCCAACTGGCTGCTGAAAGTCATCCACGTCCGCAGTTGGGAGGACCGCTCCATCCTCGACCTCTATCAGGCGTGCGACGGACTGGTTATGCAGGTCATAGAGGAGTTTTCGCATATGCCCCCATACCTGCTGGAGAAGCTGCGCTCCCCTGCAAAACCGGTGGTCATCAGCGGAGCATCCGCCGAGTTCATCGGACAGGATTCGGTGTTCTACCGCAACGATTTCCGCATGGAAGAGCCGTGCGACCGCCTGTATGAGCTGGGCCACCGCCGGATTTTCCTGGTGGACCAGGTGACCCGGCGTCAGGGAAAACTGCAGACGATCCACCCCAGCATGAAGGGATTCGAGGAGGTTTTTCACCGGAAACATCCGGACGTCGAGTTCAACAGCGAAATCATGTCGCTGGAGATTCCGTTTTTCGAACAGCCGCACCGGGTGATCCGGCAGGCGATCCGCGATAAGAAAGCGGAACTCTCCGGCTATACCGCGGTGGTCTGCCAGCTGAGTTTCTTCTGGGGCGTCATGTCGGGGCTGCGCGATATCGGGATGCGGGTTCCGGAAGACATCTCGATCCTGACCTTCGGCGACCGGCAGGAGACGGAATTCTACTGCCCCCGCCCCACCGTGTTTTCCGTGCGGCTCGAAGATCAGGCCGCAAGGTCGTTCGATATGATTCTCTGGCGGCTGGCGCATCCCGATGCCCCCCCGGCCACCACCCAGACCCAGGCCCAGTTCATCGAAGGAGAAACCATTGCACCCGCAAGAAGATAAAGTCCCCTCAACAGGAAAGGCATTAAAATGAAACGAGTCCACTTCACCCTGATCGAGCTCTTGGTCGTGATTGCCATCATCGCCATTCTGGCCTCCATGCTGCTGCCGGCCCTCAACCGGGCACGGAGTTCCGCCCGCAAAACGACCTGCCTCAACAATCTGAAGCAGGTCGGCACCGGGATGGCGCAGTATGCCGCCGATTACCGCTTCTACCCGCCGGCAAAACCGGCCATCTATGCGACGATGAATACCAATACTTGGCACTGGCTGGTCATGCCCTATCTCGGCATGAGTACCAGCAATATTCCGGTCGGAAACTGGGATGAAGTCTGCCGGAGACGGGAAACCGGAGTCCTCCGCTGTTCCGAAGTCACTTTCAAGCCCGGCCAATACTGGCGCGACCGGTGCAGCTACTCGATGTACGGATTCGGCCCGGTGAAAGCGTGGTTCGGATTCCGCCCGGCATCCCTGGTAAAGGGGACCAACGACGCGAACGGAATTTTCTGCGCCTCCCCGACCAGCGTGGCCACCGGCGACGGCGGAATCGGCGTCGTGCCCCGTCCTTCGACGATCGCTTTCGTCGCCGAGATGGGCTATACGGACAGCACCAATCCGGTCAATGACGTGGCGTTTCAGAATGGGAATTTTCTGAACGCGGTCCTCTCGCCGGCGAGTGAAGACGGCATCTGGTTCTCGTTCCGGCACAATATGCGCAAGAACGTCCTCTGGTTCGACCTCCATGCCGGCGATGTCGGCCGGGGAGAGCTCAACAGCACCGCAGTCCTGATCCGGTAAAGGTGCGCGCATGAAACAATCGATCTATCCGGTTGTCGCGGCGGCGGTCATGATGACCGCCACCGTTTTTGCCGCCCCGCGTCCCCTGCCCTGGTCGCAGGGAATCTGCTCCGCCGCGAACTTCGAGGCGAATTCGTCGGGGAAGATGACCATCTCCGACGACGCGAAGGAAAAAGCGGTCCGCTTCGACGTCGAACTCAAGCCAGGGACCGACTTCTGGGTCTACCCGGTTTTGAAGCTGAAAGGCGAATCGCTCGCCGACGTCAGTGAAATCCGCTTCGAATTCAAGGCGAAGCAGGAAAATCCCGCCGCCGGGTACCGCTGCGCCTATGTGATGATCGGCGACGAAAAGCCGTTCTTCACACTGCCGACGCCGAAAGAGGAGTACCAGTCGGTCACCATCGACGTCGCCAAAGCGGTGAAGAATCCGGCGGCGGTCAAAGCCCTCAAAATCGGCATGAACCCGAAAGATGCGAAACTGACCTTTTCCATCCGCAACCTGGAATTTCTGGGCGAAAGCAAGAATGCCGTCTACGACACCGCCGACGCGATCGGCGCGGCGGCCCCCGGCGCGGCTTTCCTTCAGGGCGAGCCGCTCGAATTCAAGCTCAAGCCTTATGCGGCGGTCGCCGCGAAGTGGACGCTCAAGAACTGGAAGGACGAAACGCTCCGGAGCGGCGACTGGCCGAAACAGGGGCCGCTGACGCTCGTCGCGCTGCCGAACGGCTACTACCGGCTGGAGCTCGCCTCCGACGATGCGAAGTTCAGCGGATTCCGCAGCTTCACGGTGCTTCCGGACCCGGCAAAACGCCACGTGAACCCCGACATATTCTTCGCCCTGGATTCCGCCCAAAGCTGGCTGGCGCGCCCCGATTCCAAGAATCCGCGGCAGCCGGCCAATGCCTATGAGGTGGTCTCCGAAGTCGCCCGCCGCGCCGGGCTCGCCCAGGTGCGCGGACGGCTGAGCTGGGCGGAAACCGAACCCGCCCCGGGGAAATACGATTGGAAGCAGTACAAAACCAACGCCGATCTGCTCTCAGCCCGCGGCGTGAAAATCTCCGGAATGTACCACAACACGCCGAAGTGGGCGAAGACGGACACCGAACATCTTCCCGGCGACCTGCTGGCCGCTTACAGCTTTGCAAAGAAGGTGGCCGAAGTGTTCAAGGGGGCAATGACCGACTGGGAATTCTGGAACGAACAGGACATCGGATTCACTTCGGAAGGCGCCTGGAATTACGCCGCCGCGCTGAAAGCCGCCGCCCTCGGCTTCAAGGCGGGCGACCCCAAACTCGCGGTGGCGATCGGGGGATATGCGATCACGCCGGTCTCCTCCTACGCCGACGTGGTGATGGAGAATGGAGCGGGGGACTATTTCGATATTTTCAACGTCCACTCCTACCACTCGATCAAGGATTATCCGGGCATTCTCCAAAACATCCGCGCCCACATGAAGCGGCACGGCATCGCCGACCGCCCGGTCTGGTTCACCGAGAACGGCTGCCGGATGGAAGGTTCCGGGCGGCAGGAGAGCTACATGCCGGGAATCCGCATGCACTCCCCCGACCAGGAGTTGCTGATCGCCGAATTCATGCCCAAGATGATGATCGCCATGCAGTTCCTCGGCGTGTCGCGCGACTTCTTCTTCGTCCTGCCGCCCTACAACGAAGGCGGCGGCAGCAAGGACTGGGGGCTGATGCGGCGCGACTTCACCGTCAAGCCGGGCTTCACCGCCTTTTCCACGCTGACCGACCGGCTCGGCAACGCGGTTCCGGCGGGCGAAGTCGATCTCGGCAAGGGCCTCAAAGGCTATCTCTACCGGCAGAAGGACGGCAGCGACACGCTGGTTTACTGGAGCATCTCCCCGCTCGACAACGAGGGAGAACGCCCGAACCTGACGACCGAAGACCGGTTGCCCCGAACCTTCTCGCTGCCGAAGCAGAAGGGCGTCCTCAAGGGCGTCGATCTCTTCGGAACGCCGTTCGAAACCGACGGAGCCAAAGTGACCGCGACCCGTTTCCCGTCCTTCCTCGACGGCGTGACCGGAGTGAAGGTCAGCGTCCCCTTCGTGACACCGAAGACGGCAGGGGCGCCGGAGAATCCTGAATTCGACAAGACGATCATCTTCCGGACCGAACTCTCGAACGACTTCGTGCTTTCGGCGGCAAAGGACAGCGTCGACGTCAAAAAGGACAATGCGCAGTTCAAGCTTCAGATCTGGAATCTCTCGAACCGGCCGAAGGAGGGAGCGATCTCCGTCTCCGGCGGCAAGGTGAGCGGCCTGCCGGACTCGGTTTCGATTCCGGCATTCGGCAAGACCGAGATGCAGCTCGGGTTCACGCCGGAACTCGGCAGAGAGTTCAAAGGCGAACTGCGGGCGACCGGCGTCTTCGGCGGCCGCAAGGCGACGCCGCTGGTGATCCCGATGCAGAGCCTGAAGGCGATGAGAGACTCCGGACGCAAAGTGGAAATGCCGCAGATGGTCGACCCCGTCAACTGGCGAAAAAACGCCTCGGGCACGATGACCATCGGCTATGACGCGGAAGAAAAAGCGATCGCGTTCAAGACCGTATTCCCGCCCAATGTTGACCGCTGGACCTATCCGGAATACGTGCTGCAGCTCCCGCAGGAATCGTTGAAGGGCGCGCTCGGCATCGAGTTCGAGGTGAAAGTCTCGAAGGCGTCGGCGGTCAAGCAGATGATTGTGATGGCGGTGACGGGAAAACAGAAGGAAGGCGGCAGCTCACTCAATCTCCGGGTCAACAACCCGACGGAACAGTGGGAGAAGCGCTTCGTCCAGTTCCCGGACGGATTCGACCCGGCCAAGGTGGAGCAGCTCCGCATCGGCGTCAACCCGCTGGAAGACGATATCACGATCTGGTTCCGCGATATCCGGATCATCTACACTCCCTGAACAAACGAAAAGACCGGGCGAAATGCCCGGTCTTTTTTTTCGTCAGGAAAGGTTATTTCTTGCCCTTCTTGGCATTCTGCTTGTCGGCGGACGGATTGCTCGCCGGAGCTTCCGCTTTCTTCGCCTGCTTGTTGACGTTAGCCATTGCCTTCCCCTCCTTTCCGTATTCCTTTCAGAATCGTTCCGGATGGTGCCTGGCTGAAACAGGTACTACAGTTGAAAACCATACTACCGGTCACCTGTGCCCTGATCCCGGCCGCACGGACCGGAACAGGTTCGGTTGACAAGCGCAAAACATGTTCCACCATGGGACAAAGTCGTCCTGCACTTTTATGTCGTTCTTATTAATAAAGCACAACGCGGCAAAACAGCAAGCGAAAAAACGACAATCTGAGCTTTTTCTATCGAACGGCGAACCATTTCCCCCACGCTGCCGGAGTCCGGCGGCAGACCGCCAGCAACCCGCCGCCGAGGATCAGGATGCAGCCGGCCAGTTGCGGGCCGTCCAGAATCTCACAGTAGACGGCGTAACCGATGGAGAGGCTGACCACCGGAGAGAGCATCAGCAGCGCCCCGGTCACGGCGACCGGAGTCCGCACCATGCCGTGCGTCATGAAGTACTGCCCGGCCACATCGAAGAGCGTCACCAGGAGCCCGGCGGACCAGACCGCCCAGCCGGAGGGAAAGCCGACGAAGCAGGCCGGAATCGTCATCAGCGTCAGCCCGCAGATGCTCTGGCTGAAGAAGATCACATGCAGATTGTCCGTCCGGTTGAGCTTGCGGATGAAGGTCAGCGCCAGCCCGGAACAGAGCGCGCCGCCCACCGCCAGCCACTCGAAGGCCGAAGGCCAGCGCAGCCCGGCGCACAGCACCACCCCGGCCGAGGCCGCGGCGACCGCCGCCAGCAGTCGAAGCGACATCGTCTCCCGCAGCAGGAACAGCGCCGACAGCGCGCCGAAAATCCCCATCAGCTGCATCATCACGGTCCCCCTCCCCAGCCCGACCAGCACGATCACCGCGAACATGAGGAAGTTGCCCGCCGCACCGAAAAATCCGCGCAGCAGGAAGTATTTGCGGTTGACCACCCGCAGCGACCACGCCCCGCACAGCGCGGGCAGCAACACGCCGACCGTGGCGGCGAGGAAGCGGATCATCCCGAGTTGGAAGATGTTGACCCCGCCGACCGTCACCGCCTGTTTGACCGTGACGCCCATCAGCGCGAAGCAGACGGCCGCCCCGACGATCCAGACCGGCCCGGGCAAGTTGAATTTGCGGAGGTTCATTTCAGCTGAAAGCCTCCCGTCAGTCCCGGATGTGGTTTGTGATCAATTCGACTGCCGCCGCTTCATCCGAATTCTTCAGCGCCGTCAGCAGCCGGCGATGCGCCGCGGCGGCCCTCTCGAGCAGTTCCGGCGTCCGATACTGCCGCCGGTACTGCTCGCGGAAGAGCGCCTGAATGACCTGCCCGAACGTCTGGAGCGTCCGGTTGCCGCAGGCTTTCAGGAGGACGAGGTGGAAATCGCGGTCGGCGGCGTCGGCGGCTTCGGGCGTCATGCTCCGGTCCTCCATCCGTTCGACCAATACTTCCAGCTCCCGCAGCAGCACCGGAGTGATCCGCCGGACCGAGAGCGGCATAATCGCCCGCTCGATCACCCGGCGCGCCTCCTTGAAGTCCGCCGGGTCGATGTCGCTCAGCGAAAACCGGAACAGGAGATCGCTGCCGGCGGAATCGGGGTCGAGCGACTTGATCACCGTCCCCCGCCGCGCCTTCTTGTCCAGCATCCCCTGCAGGCAGAGCGCCGTGGTCGCCTCGCGCACTTTGCCGCGGCTCACCTGGAAATGCGCCGCCAGCTCCATCTCGGTCGGGATCTTCTCCCCCGGCCGACAGCCGAGTTCCAACAGGTAACTCTTGAGTTCTTCGAGCAACGCCATGATTAATTATTAACCTATTTTATTTAATTGTTGACAATTAATATAGCCAGCCTTTCCGCGCAATCAAGTGTCGTACGGAAAATTTCGCGACAAAAAAACGGCCCGGAATGAATCATCACTCCGGGCCGGATGCAGAAACGAAACGATCAGGCGAGAATGCCGCACTGCTTCAGCGTGGCGGCGAGCTTCTCGCGGTGTTCCGGCGAAAGCTCGCAGAGCGGCAGCCGGTATTCCTCTTCGACCAGCCCGGCCATCGCCATGGCGGCCTTGATCGGAATCGGGTTGGTCTCGATGAACTGGTCGCGGAACAACGGGTAAAGCTTGCGGTGGTATTCGTAAGCCCTGGCGTAATCTCCGTCCAGCGCCGCCTGCACCATCGCGCTCATCTCGCCGGGAACGATGTTGGAGGAGACGCTGATGATCCCCTTCGCACCCACCGCCATCATCGGCAGCGTCAGCGAATCGTCGCCGGAAAGCACCACGATGTCATCGCAGCAATCGAGAATCGCCGACACCCGGTCGACGCTCCCGGCCGCTTCCTTGATCGCGCCGATCACCGGATTCTTCGCCAGACGGGCGACAGTGGATTCGGCGATGGCAACCCCGGAACGGCCCGGCACATTATAAAGCACCACCGGCAGCCCGACCTTGTCGGCCACGGTGGAGAAGTGGCGGTAAAGCCCTTCCTGCGTCGGCTTGTTGTAATAGGGGGTGACCTGAAGCGTCGCATCCGCACCCACCGCTTTCGCCTCGCGGGTGAGGTAGACCGCTTCCTCGGTCGAATTCGCGCCGGTTCCGGCGATGATCTGACAGCGCCCCGCGGCGGCTTCGACGACCGTGGCGATCACTTTGAGGTGTTCTTCCGGGCTGAGCGTGGGAGATTCTCCGGTGGTCCCGACCGGAACCAGACCGCTGACCTTACCTTTTACCTGAAGTTCCACCAGTTTTTTCAACGCCTCGAAATCAACCTCTCCATTGCGGAA
>CAYSZM010000052.1:0-23990 GCA_964435365.1 uncultured Victivallis sp.
ACCGGGAAATTCGTCGCCGTCGGCTACCAGACCATGTATCAGCCGGACACCCACCTGGTCAAACGCCTCGTACTCGACGGAACCATCGGCGAACCGCGTGTCTTCAAATGCTACGCGCTCTGGCCCCGCGACGACGCCTACTATGCCCGCAACAACTGGGCGGGCAAGGCTTCGGTCAACGGCAAGTGGGTGCTCGACTGCCCGTTCACCAACGCGCTGGCGCACTTCCTCAACCTGTTGAGCTTCCACGCCGGAAAGACGTTCGGGGAGACCGTCGAACCGGTGGCGGTGCAGGCCGGCCTGTTCCGCGCCAACCAGATTGAAACCAACGATTTCGCCACGATTCGCGTCGAAGCCGCCGACGGCCGCGAACTCTATTTCCACGTCACCCACGTCAGCGAGAAGAACGTCAACCCGATCTCTCGAATCGAAGGCGACGGCGGAACCATCGACTACACCGACAACGGCATCGACGTCACCCTCGCCAACAGCGAAACCACCCATTACGACCCGACTCCGGCCGCGGATGTCCGCAAAAACATCTTCGACGCCCTGCTGAAACGACTCGAAGACCCGAAGCAGTTCATCTGCACCATCGACATCGCCGCCAAGCATACGCTGATCTCCAACGCGGTGTTCGACTCGGTCCCCGGCGTCGCGATCCCCGCCGACGCGATCCAGACCTCCGTCGCGGAAGACGGCGTCGCCCGTCTCGTCGTCCCCGGCATCGACGGCGCCATCCGCCGCGCCTGGGAGGAGAACCGTCTGGTCGACACCTGCGATTTCCCCTGGGCCGTTCCGGGTTCTCCGTTCCCGCTCGACGGCTATCGCGGATTCGTCGGAACCTGGTTCCAGGGAAAAAAATAACTTTTTTCTCTGCCGGACACTTGTATTTTTGATAATTATTACTATATTTAAGCATTCCAACTGATGAATGCCCGTTTTTTGCAATGTAAAAAAGGAGAAAGAGAAATGGCTGAACTCAAGGACAGCAAGACCGCCGGTAACCTCGCTCATGCGTTTGCCGGAGAATCCCAGGCCCGCAACAAATACACCTATTTCGCTGAAATCGCCCGCGCCGAAGGCTACGAGCAGATCGCGGCGATTTTCGAAATGACCGCCAACAACGAGAAAGAGCACGCGAAACTCTGGTTCAAGGAGCTCGGCATGCTCGGCACCACCGCCGAGAACCTGAAGGCCGCCGCCGCCGGGGAACACGGGGAATGGACCGAGATGTACAAGGACTTCGCCAAGGTCGCCGCCGAAGAGGGGTTCGCCGCGCTCTCCCGCAACCTCGAGCGCGTCGCCGCGATCGAGAAGCGTCACGAGGAGCGCTACCTCACGCTGCTGAAGCATGTGGAAGAGGGCGATGTGTTCGTCCGCACCGGCGAAAACCGCTGGGAGTGCCGCAACTGCGGACACGTCTTCATCGGCGCCAAGGCCCCCGAAGTCTGCCCGGTCTGCAAGAAACCGAAGGCGTTCTTCGAACTTGAGGCGCAAAATTACTGACCGGAATCATCCGGCCATTCCAGGAGTCCTCCCCCGGTTTCACGGGGGAGGCTTTTTCATGAATACGATCAAGCATACATTGCTGGCATTCGCTCTTCCGCTCCTGTTCGCCGGGTGCGCTTCCGCGCCGGAGAAGAAGGAGCCGCCGCCGCAGGAAAAACCGGCGACGGCGGAGCTTCACGCGCAATCCGCCGCCTGGTTGAAAAATCCCGCCGCGGCACCGGTCGAAACGGCGCTGCCGCCAGGCGTCCACACCCGGGAACTCACCTTCGAGAGCGAGGGCGGAACCCGGACCATGCGACTCTATCTGCCGGAAGCGGTGCGCGAAACGCCCCGCCCCGCCGTCCTCCAGCTGCACGGAGCCGACCGCGACACGGCGCGCTTCTGCGCCGAACTCGCACTTGACGCCGACGCCGTCGTCGCCGCGCCGGAAACGCCCTGGGCGAGCGCCTCGGGAGATGTCCTCGCCGCCTACAACCATCTCTGCACGGACGCCGACGAGCTCGGAATCGACCCGGAGCGTATCTACCTCTCAGGAGACGCCGCGGGCGCGCTGCTCGCAATCTCGATCGTGCGGGAGGAGTTCGAAACCACCGGGGAGAAACCCGCCGGGCTGCTGCTCTTCTACCCGGTCCTTTCGCTGGAACCGGACAGCCGGGAATCGTGGAAACGCTATGAGACCGGGTTCGGATTCGACGCTGCGGAATTGAAGAAATTCGCTGAAGAATGGATTCCGGACGCCGACCAACGCAAGGAGATGTCGGCGATCGACGCCGAAGTCGGCAACCTGCCGCCGACGCTGCTCGTCGTCGCCGGGTGCGACATCGTCCGCGACCAGGGGCTCGCGTTCGCCTCCCGCCTGCACAAAGCGGGCGTTCCGGTACGCATCCGCCGCTACAACGGCGCGATTCACGGCTTCCTCGTCCGGGGCGGACTCGACGCCTTCCGCAAGCAGGCGGTCACCGACGCCGCGTTATTTCTGAGCGGGAAGTGACGCCGGCTCCTCCAATTTTCGCAGCGCGTTTTCGATCACCGGGCGGAACCCGAACGGGTCCGGCTCGGCGAGCGCCTTCCGGAACCGGCGGCGCGCCTCGTCGACCTCTCCTTTGCGGCGGGCGAGTTCGCCCCGCATGAAATCATACTTGATGACGAGGTCGCCCAACTGTTCCGGAACGACCCGGTCCAGCAACGCTTCGGCCGCGGGGGCATCGCCGCGCTCCAGTTTGATCAGCGCGCCGTAATAGCAGAGCAGCGACGGATTCACCTTCCCGCCGGAAAGCGCATCGGCGATCAGCCGTTCGGCGGTGTCGAACTCCCGCAGCCCGATCAGGCGGATCAGAAGATTCATGGCGACCTTCTCGCTGCCGCTGAACCGGTAGCCATCCACCAGCGTCGCCAGCGATTCGGAACCGACCTGTCCCGACGGCTGCTCGAGCGCCAGCGCCCAGGCGACGAAATCGGTGGAACGAAGCAAACGTCCCTCCGGCGGCGGATTCACCAGGAACGCCGCCGCGAGAATCGCAGCCGCCGCCGGCAGCCGCACCTTGCGCGGCTTCGCCAGCCCGAGGCGAAACGCCTCCACCGCCAGCAACGCGAAGGGCGCCAGCAAAATCAGCCGGTAGCGCCCGCCCGGATAATTCGCACAGATCGGCAGCGCCAGTGCAAACACCGCCAGCAGGATCACTCCCTCGCGCCGCAGAAAACGCCGGAACACCAGCGCCAGGGCCAGCCCCGCCAGCGCGAAGGGGACCAGCAGCCCCGGCCCGATCAGGAGCTTGAGCGCGGGGAAATATTCCCGGATGAAGTAGTAGTTCATATTGTCCGGAATCTCGTGCGCCAGAAACACTTTCGGCAGCCGGAGGACCGCGTTCGAACCGATCCGGAACAGCTTTCCGACCGGAGAATCCGCCGTGACGGAGGCGGCGGAGGCGACGGCTTCGCCCTCTTCCTCCCCCGCCGGAGTCGCATTGACGGTGGCAGAATAACCGAACACATTGTAAAACGGCCCCACATAACCCGCGCAGAACCAGTTGAGTCCGCTGACGAGCAGCCAGACGGCCAGCACTCCGCCCGCCAGCGGCCCGAGGCGCTTCAAGCGGCCGTGTTTGCGGAGAACCAATCCGCTCCAAGCCAGAGCGGCAAAGACCCAGAGCAGCGCGGTGGGCCGGCCCATTGAGGCCAGCCCGAGAAGCGCGCCGGCCGCCGCGCCGTACCAGGGGAGAAAATGGTGTTTCCGCGCCCACAGGATTCCGGCGAAACTGGCGGTGAAGGTGAACAGGACCAGCGTTTCCTGCAGCATGGTCAGCTCGTACATGACCCCCGGGGCGAACAATGCGGCGATCAGCCCGGAGAACAGCGCCGCCTTGCGGTCTCCCCACAGCCGGAACGCGGCATAGGAGGTCATCAACGCGACCGCCGTTCCGCACAGCAGCTGGATGATCGCCAGGAGTGCGACCGGGTGGACTCCGCCGTTTAAATTCCACAGCAGCGCGACCAGCATCCGATGGGGAGCGAATATCACGACGCCGTCCCCGCCCCATTCGCCGAAGCGGAGCAGCGTCATCATATCCAGTCCGGGAACCTGGTGGAAGAATCGAAGGGGGGAGTGCAGCCAGTCGGCGAATAAAATGCCCCTGACAATCAGGGCGGCAAGGGCGACGAGGGCGTAAACCCGCCCTTCATACCGCATCCGGGACTTGTTCCAACTCATGAAATTGCCTTCCGTAACCTTGTTTCCCGCTTGAATATAAACCGTATCGGCACCGTTTGCAACCGCATTCCCCGTGTTAGAGAAGGGTTATCGAAAAAAAACGGCGAAGGGTCTTGTATATTTCCGGAGCATGACTATATTAAGAAATGTACGTCGGTTGCGGGCAATCGCGGCCGGGCGGTTTTTCCGTCCCGGTTGAGGAAAGTCCGGACTGCATAGAGCAGGGAGTCCTTTTGAAAAGAAGGATACCGCGGACAATACGCCGCGGGAAGGCCAGTGCAACAGAAAGCAAACCGCCCGGCTTCGGCCGGGTAAGGGTGAAAGGGTGGGGTAAGAGCCCACCGGGCGCTCAGCGAAAGCGGCGCCGCATGGTAAACCCCTCCCGCAGCAAGACCAAATAGGGGGTCAGCCGCTGCTCGCGGCGTTAGGAACTCCGGGTTCTGGTCGCACAGACAGATGATTGCCCATCCGCTTCGGCGGAGGACAGAATCCGGCTTACAGCTGCCGACGTGCTCTTTTTTGTTTTTCGTATATATGTTTGAGATAGCAGCTCTTCCCGGCGGGCGCCCCCCGCCGGCGAAAGGGCGCGGCGGCCGGGGGCGTTCCGGCGGCCGGAAACAGGAGATGTTGAAAAAGATGGCAAAGTACGCAATCCTCAGTGACATCCATGCCAATTACGACGCATTGGAGGTCGTTCTCGAAAAATGCAGAGAACTGGAAGTCGACCACTATGTTTCACTCGGGGATATCGTAGGCTACAATGCGGAACCGCAGCGCTGCGTGCAGGCGATCTATAACCTGAATTGCGTGGCCCGCGTCCGCGGCAACCACGACGAATACACGGCCAACGGCAACGTCGAAATCTCCGGCTTCAACCCCCACGCAAAAAAAGCGGTGGAGTGGACCCGCTCCCACCTCGGCGAAGATGAACGCGCCTGGATCGGCAGCGCGCCGTTCCGCACCACGCTGCCCGCCTGCAATACGACGCTGGTTCACGCCACGCTCGATTCGCCGGAAAACTGGGGATACATTTTCGACGCCCACCATGCGGCGGACAATTTCAACTACCAGTTCACCTCGCTCTGCTTCTGCGGGCACTCCCACGTTCCGGTCGCCTTCTGCAAGAAGCCGGTCGCCTCGGAACTCGATGAGATCGAAGAGTGGAACTACAATCCGGAACTGGAAGACGAGAACTTCGACTACTCGCTCGCCGACGAACTGCCGGTCGAGATCAAAATCGGCTACAAATATCTGTTCAACATCGGCAGCATCGGCCAGCCGCGCAACCGCGATCCCCGGGCGAGCTTCGCCGTGCTCGACACCGTGGCGCGCTACGTCACCCGCTACCGGATGCCCTACGATATCGCCGCCCAGCAGCAGAAGATTATCGACGCCGGGCTGCCCGAGCGGCTCGCACTGCGCCTGGCCAACGGCAGCTAGAACCGGGCCGTCCCCCCGGACGGAACTAGAGTTGAATTGAAAAAAACAGTAACACGGATTCTGGCGGTCAAGCCGAGCAGCCTGGGGGACATCTTCCATGTCTTTCCCGCTCTGGAACTGCTCCGCCGGAACTTTCCCGAAGCGGAACTCGACTACCTGGTGCACCCCGCGTTCGCGGAGGTGCTCGATTACAGCCCGTTCCCGGTTTCGCGCCGGATTCTCTTCAACCGGAAACGGCTGGGGAAACTGCCGACGCTGGTTCCGGAATTCCTGAAACTGGTCCGTGAAGTCCGCCGGAACCGCTACGATCTGGTCATCGACTTTCAGGGCCTCACCCGGAGCGCGATCTTCGCGCTGGCCGCCAAAGGCGGCCCGGTGGTCGGGTTCGCCCATCCGCGCGAACCGGCCGCGCGCCTCGGTTACCGCCACGCCTTCGACGTGGCGCCGGGGCACGCGGTGGAACGCAACGTCAATCTGGTCAACGCGCTGTGCGGCAGACAAGATCCGGTTCCGGAACCGCTGCTGCCGGAGAATCCGGCCCATGCCGCCGAACTTCTCGCCCTGACCGGTCCACTGCCGGAAGAGCTGGTGGTGCTGCTCCCCGGCAGCCGCTGGGAAACCAAGAAATTCCCGCCCGCCCTCTTCGCGGATGTGGTGCGCCGCATTCACGCGGAACGCCCGGAATGCGTGTTCGCCGTGCTCGGAGCCGCCTCCGACTGCGCCGAGCAGGCGGCGATCCGGGAATCCGCCGGTCCCGGCATTCCACTGCTCGAACTGGCGGGAAAAACTTCACTCGGCGTCATGGTCGAAACGCTCCGCCGGGCGAAGCTTGTCATCAGCAACGACTCCGGCCCGATGCACGCCGCCGCGGCGCTCGGCAGGCCGGTATTCGGCTTCTTCGGGCCCACCGACCCGGAGAAGACCGGACCCTACGGAAAGAATCACCGCATCTACCAGTTGCAGCTGGACTGTCAAAAGTGCCTGAAACGCAACTGCCGGCAGAATGCGCCGCTGTGCCACCGGCTCGACGCCGGACAAATCGCGGCAGACTGTATCCAAACCCTGACGACAGGAGAGTAACCCACCATGTTGAAACCGATTTTCACCCTGCTTGCCGCGGTCTGCGCGGCCGCGACCGTTTCGGCGCAGGTCGCCATGGACCTTACGTTCAACCGCTCGATCTACATGCAGTATGAACCGATCTACGCCTGCGTGACGCTGCGCAACGATTCCGGGCGGCCGCTCCTCTTCGGAAAACGGTCGGAACTCCAGGGCTACGTGCTCTTCGAAGTGACCGACCAGCGCGGACGGATTGTTCCCAAGCGTCCGGGCGCTGAACTGAGCGTGACCGGACTGGTTCTCGAACCCGGGCAGATCAAGCGCATGATCGTGCCGCTCAACCGGTATTACCAGCTCGACCCGGTCGGCGTCTACCGGGTGCACGCCTATGTGTCGCACTCGCAGCTGCCTGCGGAATACAAGAGCCCCGAACTCAAGTTCTATGTGGAGCCGGGCGTGACGGTCTGGAAAAAAGCGGTCGGCCTCCCCGAACTGAATGAGAAAGATCCGGCCGGAGTCGCCAAGGAGCGCGTCTACAACATCCGCTCCATCGTGGAAAACTCGACCAAGGCCTACTACCTGGTCATCGAAGACGACAAGCTGATCTACGCGGTGATCCGCGTCGGCAAGGCGATCGGATACGAGAAATTTTCGGCCGAAGTCGATATGCTGAGCCGAATCCATCTGCTGATGCCGATCGCGCCGACGGTCTTCCACTATCTCGCCTTTTCGCCGGACGGCAAGAAGTTCGCCGACGAATACCGCAAGACGGTCGGAACGATTCCGATGCTGCTGCGGAATCCCGACACCGGGCTGATCACCCTCATCGGCGGGGAGACGGCGCGGGCCGGCGTCGATTTCGCCGATCCGAACGCCGGACTCGTCCACGTCGATGAGATGGACGGAACGGGAAAAGTGGAATCCGATGACAAGACGAAACCGGGTCAGCCGCCCGCGAGCAAAGGGCTGGTCGATCTCGGCAAGAGTCTTTGAGGCGAAACCGCTTACGACATCACGGCGCGGAGTTTCATCCGGCGCCGTTTTTTTGTCTGCGGATGCGGCTTCGTTCAGGCCAGGAAATCCTTCCGCACGGCGGCGGTCAGGTCGGCCAGCCGCGACTGGAAGGACTCGATGCTCTCGTGAAGACCGGCGGCGATGATCTCTTCGATCGTCGTAAACTCCAGTTCCGCCTTGAGCCGCCCCACCTTGCGCAGCGAGGTGACGCAGGGGGAATCCGCCCCGGCGATCTCCTTCAACCCGGCTTCCATCTCGGAAACGCAGTAACGCAGCGAACGCGGGAAATCGCGGTCGAGCAGCAGGAACTCCGACACGTTCCGCGGCGTCGCGCTGGAGTAGCGCTTGCGGAACATCTCGAACGCGCTGACGCTCTTGAGCAGCGCCGTCCACTGGACGATGTCGAGCACCATGCCGACCATGGCGGGGTCGGGGAGCAGGATGAAGTACTTGACGTCGAGAATCCGCGAAGTCTGGTCGGCCCGTTCGGTCAGCCGCCCGAGGCGCGCGAAGTTCCAACCGATGTCGTGGCTCATCGTGCCCTGCATGATGCCCACCGCGAGCTGGCTGAACTCCTTGACTTCGGTGTAGAATTCGTGGGGATTGTCGAGCATCCGCGCCGGAATGTCCGGATTGCTGAGCTCGAGATGAAAGCGGTTGATGTGCATCCACAGTTCCGACGAGATGATCTCCCGGATGCAGCGGGCGTTTTCACGCGCCGCGGCGATGCAGGAGAGGATGCTGCTCGGGTTGGAGCGGTCGAGCGTGAGGAAGGTCAGCACGTTCTCCAGCGAAATGCGGGAATAGGCGCGGAAGAACTCCTCGGCGTTCCCCGCCGCCTGAACCACCGGTTCCCACGGCCGTTCCTCGCCAGGCAGATCGAGTTGGAGCTGAAGATTGACGTCGATGCTGCGCGCCACGTTTTCGGCGCGTTCGATATAGCGGCTGAGCCAATAGATGGAATCCGCGACCCTGCTTAACATGATGGTATCCTCCTCGCGTTGCCCGTTACTGCTGCTGTTGCTGCTGTTGCTGCTGCTCGATCCACTGCCGGGCCTGCCCGTGCTCGGGGGCGTGCTCGTTGGCGGCGAGAACCCAGGTGTCCTTGCAGCCGCCGCCCTGCGAACTGTTGACCACGACGGACCCCTTGCGCAGCGCCACCCGGGTCAGTCCGCCGGGCAGGACGAAGATGCTTTCCCCCTGCACGATATAGGGGCGAAGATCGACGTGACGCCCCTCGAATCCGCCGTCGACGATGCAGGGAACACGGCTCAGCGCAATCATCGGCTGGGCGATGTAGTTGCGGGGATTGGCCAGAATCTTCTCCTTGAACGCGGTCCGTTCCGCCTCGGAGGCGTGGGGGCCGACCAGCATGCCGTAGCCGCCGGATTCGCTGGTCGCCTTGACCACCATCCGGTCGAGCCGGGCCAGCACGTGCTTCATCTGCCGGGGGTCCTCGCAGACGAAAGTCGGCACGTTCGGGATGATCGCCTCTTCTCCGAGGTAGTAGCGGATGATTTGCGGCACGTAGGTGTAGATCGCCTTGTCGTCGGCCACGCCGCACCCCGGCGCGTTGGCCAGCACAACGTTGCCCGCTTTGTAGGCGTCCATCAGCCCGGGTACGCCGAGCGTGGAGTCGGGGCGGAACACCTGCGGATCGAGGAAATCGTCGTCGATCCGGCGGTAGATGACGTGAATCTGGGTGAGTCCGCGGGTGGTCCGCGCATAGACCTTGCGGTCCTGGACGACCAGGTCGGTGCCGCTGACCAGCTCCACCCCCATCTGTTGACTGAGGTAGGAGTGCTCGTAATAGGCGGAGTTGAAGACGCCCGGCGTCAGGACGGCGACGCGCGGATTTTCGACGCCCTCGGCGAGGTACTCCAGCGCGGCCCGCAGCCGGGTACAGTACTCGTCCACCGGGCGGATCGCGCAGTGCGAAAACACCTGCGGGAACGTCCGTTTCAGTATCTGCCGGTTCTGGAGCACGTAGGAAACTCCGCTCGGACAGCGCATATTGTCTTCGAGCACATAGAACGTCCCGTCGGAATCGCGCACTAGGTCGGTCCCGGTGATGTGCGCCCAGATGCCGCGCGGCGGCGTAAAGCGTTCGCATTGCGGCCGGTAGGCCGGGCAGCTCAGGATCAGGCTCTCGGGAATGACCTTGTCGCGCAGAATCCGGCGATCGTTGTAGATGTCGTTCAGAAAGCAGTTCAGCGCGGCGGTCCGCTGCTTGAGCCCGGCTTCGAGGTGCGCCCAGTCGGCGGCGCTGACGATGCGCGGGATCACGTCGAACGGAATGATCTTGTCTTTGCCCTGTTCGCTGCCGTAGACGGCGAAGGTGATGCCGTCGGCGAGGAAGGCGGCTTCCGCCGCTTTCTGGCGGCGCAAAAGTTCGCCCTCCGGCAGTTCGTTGATCCGGGCAAAGAGCGTTTTCGCCGCGGGACGCGACGCGCCGTCCGGCAGGCAAAGTTCGTCGTAAAAGCCTTCGGTATTATATTTGTCCAGTCTCATGATCACCCCTCCGTTTTTTCCACATTGACGGCAACTTTCAACGTATGCGGACCGCCGCCGGTAATCACTCCCTTGAGCGGGCTGACGTCTCCGAAATCGCGCCCCCAGCCGATGATGATGTGCTCCTCGGTGCCCGACACGTTGTTGGTCGGGTCGAATTCGACCCAGCCGTAGCCGGGGACGAAGACGGCCACCCAGGCGTGCGTGGCGTCGGCGCCGATCAGCTTCGGCTGACCGGCCGGCGGATGCGTCAGCAGATAGCCGCTGACATACCGGCAGGGCAGCCGAAGCGACCGCATGCAACCGATCATCAGGTGGGCGAAATCCTGGCAGACGCCGCGGCGTTCGCGCAGGATCTCCGGCGGAAGCGCGCCGATCCGGGTGGTCCCCGGCGCGTAGATGCAATCCTCGTGAATCCGGGTCATCAGCTCTCCGGCGCCTTCGAGCAGCGGACGGCGGGGGCGGAAACTCTCCGCCGCGTAATTCCGCACCGATTCGTCCCAGACGGCCAGGGGAGAGGTGTAGGCGTACCTCGCCGCTTCGAACTCGGCGGGCGTCTCGGGGTGGAGCGCCGCTTCGGCGACGGTCTCCCAGGCCGGAGAGACTTCCGGGACGGGCTCCGACCCCACTTCGACCGTTCCGGAGGCGAAGAAGCGGAAGCGCATATGCTCCCTTTCGATACTGAACGCCAGCGCGCGGTTCCCGAAGAAGTCGGTCCGTTCCTGCCGCGCCGTCGGTTCCGGATCGATTTCGATGAAGTGTTCCAGCCATTTCTGGCGCGGCACTTCGCGCGGCTGCATATGCGCCAGGTGCTGGCTGATGACCACCGGAAGGGTGTACTCGTATACGGTTTCGTGATCGACTCGATAGACCGGCATGATATCCCTCACACTTCCGTCGCCATGGCGTATTCCCCCTCCTGTCCGGGGGCGTGGTTGAGATAGAGCCGGGTCAGCAGCTCGGCGGTCCGCTCCAGCGCGGCGGCGTCGGCGTCGATGCGCAATTCCAGGGCGCGGCGGCGGCCGGTCACGGCGACCGCCAGCTCCTGAACGTCGGCGAGCCGCAGACCGGTCAGCAGCCGCAGCAGCTCGCGGTCGAGCGGAGAAAGCATCGCCTCGCCGGAGGCGTTGGGCAGCAGTTTCACCTCGTAGCGCAGCCGCGCCGCCTGCCAGGCGAGGCTGCGCGGATTGGTCTCGTCGCAGAGGAAGAGGTCGATCACCGGGGGAGCCTGGAGCCGTCCGCCGTAGCGGCGGTGATAGGTCATCGAGCAGTCGCCGATTTCCAGCACCGCCTGGAGGAGCTGCGCGTCGGCGCGCTCCTCGACCTGCGCCGGAACGAGGGTGTGGCGGAGCAAATTGAGCGTCCGCAGCGCGCGTTCGATGCGGCGGCCGATTTCGAGGAAGCGCCAGCCGTGGCCGCGGGTCATGGTTTCGGCGGCGAGCCCGGAGAAGACCGCGCAGTCCTTGAGAATGCGCCCCAGATAGGGCAGCATCACCGCCGCCTCGCCGCCCTCGGGTTTCTCCTCTTCGCCGCAGTTGCAGAGCCCCAGCCAGATGTCTTCGGAAACCCGGTCGCGGAGCTGAATCGCCAGTTCGCGAATCTCCGCCAGCGCGCTCTGCAACCCGTCCGGATTGTCTTTTCTAAGCACGATGGAGCGGAGCGCGCTCTCCGGGTCCCCGGCGAACTGGGCGTAGCGCATCTCGCCCCCCGCCAGGAACAGGCCGGGCAGTTCGGGCATGTCGGTCCACACCTGGTCGGCGAGCCGCAGCGCAAGTCCGCGCGCCAGTCGCGCGGTCATCTCGGCGGATTCCACGGCGCGCCCGAGCCGGAACAGGTTCTCGGCGACGCGGCTGGGCAGGTCGCCGCCCGCGCGGGTGGGCGTCACCGGCTGGTCGGCCGGAGCGAGCAGCGAAAAATGTTCGACCGGGTGGTCGGCGAGCACCCAGATATCCTTCTCGCCGCAGCGCCCGGGAGCGCCCTGAACGCCTTCGGTGGAAAATGTGCCGAATCCGCCCGGCATGACCATGCCGCCGTCGGGAGCGTTGACCGCGAAGAGGCGCATGGAGAGCCCGGCCGGACGCCAGGAGTCCTCCTGCCAGGCGGGGACCGAGGAGCGCCCGGTCTCGGATTCGGCGATCCAGTTCCCCGGATTTTCTCCGATGGCGTTGAGCAGCGCGAGCTGGCCGGTCGCGGTGAGCGAGGCGAAATGCCGGGGCGCGGAGTCGCGGAACACCTGCCGGAAGCTCCATTTCTCCGGCTCGTTCATCACCTCTTCGGACATTGCGGCGTCGCCCAGCCACACCGACGGAACGTCGGGCAGCAGCAGGTCTTCGCCGAGCAGCTCCCGGCAGACCAGCGGCAGGAAGGGTTTGAAGAGCGGAGTTTCGAGCGCGCCGACGCCGAGCGAGTTCGCCATCGAGACGTTTCCGGCGCGAACCGCGCTGATGATGCCGACCGCCCCCTCCCCGCTGTCGATGCGCAGTTCGAGCGGGTCGCACATGCCGTCATTGGCGCGGCGGAGGATGGTGCCGATGGGGCGGAGCCCGGCCAGCGTCTTCAAGTGGACATGAAGCCCGCGCACGGCGAGGTCGTCGTTCTCCACCAGCTGAAGCCCGAGGTAGCGGGCGAGCACGGCGTCCTCGCTGCGGCGGCTGCTCTCGGGGCCGGAGGCGAGCAGGACGGTGCGCCCATCCGGATTCCCCTCCGGCTGAAGCGCGGTCAGGCAGTCGAGCAATTTCTTGAAGAACCCGGCCAGACGCTCGACCCGGAGTTCGCGGAAGAGTTCGGGGAACGCCCGGCCGACGGCGAGGCGGTTTTCCAGCGCCCGCCCCAATCCTTCCGGGACCTGAAGTTTGTCGCCCGCCGCGTAGAAACGGCCGTCGGAACCTCGGACCACGTCGCAGCCGAGCAGGTGGACGCGCAGCCCGTGCGGAACTTTGACCTGCCAGACCACCGGCAGGAAATCAGGGTTGGCGAAAAGCAGCGCGGGGGGCAGCACGCCGTTTTTCCAGAGCATCTGCGTGCCGTACATATCGGCGGCCAGCCGGTCGAAGAGGCGCGCCCGCTGGGCGACGCCCGCCTCCAGGAACCGCCACTCCTCCGAGGAGATCACCATCGGCAGGGGATCGACCCCCTCGTGCCGGTAACGGTCGCGGGAGAAGGAATTCAAGTCATTTTCATTGAGGATATTTCGAATCCGCGAGCGCCGCCCGGCGAACTCCTCCGCCCCGAACGACTCCAGACGCCGGAGCAATTCCGCAGCGGCCGGACGCGGCGAACCGTCGGCGGCGGCCAGCTCGTCATACCCTTCCGGCGACGTCGAATAATCGAACGAACAGATTCTGCATTTTCTTTTCATCGGGCACCTCACTGGTATATGACAAGCAAGAATAATGCCAGATCAAATATCCCGAAGCCGAGCGTAAACCCGCTACAATTTTGTAAAGAAATGCAAATTATTTCACGAAATCATTTCGTTTTCGTGAAACTGCTCTTTTCTCCTCCATCCGAAATAATCGTTTTCTGAAAAAACACATTAATTCCGACACGTTACCATATCATTCCGATGCAAAAAAGCAAATAAAACTGAAAAATAGACTATCCGCGCATGGCGTCGAAGAACTCGTCGCGGATGTACCGGTTGATGGCGACGGTGCCTTTTTCCGGAACATGATCGCCGCCGTCAAGGTCGGAAATCACGCACCCGGCCTGCCGGGCGATGAACGCCCCGGCCGCGACGTCGTAAAGCTGCAAGTCAAGCTCCCAGAAGCCGTCGTACCGGCCGCAACCGACGTAACAGAGATCAAGCGCCGCCGAACCGCAGCGCCGGATATCCCGGAGTTTGGGGAGAATCCGGGGGAGATACTCGAGATTGTTCTTCACCGCGTTGGCGCGGATGCAGGCGAATCCGGTCGCCAGGATGCACTCGATCAGCTTCGACCGCTTCGAGGCGGCGATCGGTTCCCCGTTCAGGTACGCCCCGGTCGCATCGGCGAAAAAGAGTTCGTCCAGCCGCGGAGCGTAAACCGCACCGGCGATGGTTTCGCCGTTTTTCTGCAGGGCGATCGAGACCGAATAGTATCGCTGGTCGTGCGCGAAAGACGAGGTGCCGTCGATCGGGTCGATCACCCAGCGGTAAACCGCGTCGGGAGCGGAGACGCCGGTCTCCTCCCCCCAGACGCCGTGGTCGGGAAACGCCTTGCGGATCTCGCCGACGATATACTCCTCGACCCGTTTGTCGGCGACGGTGACGATGTCCTTGGCGGTGGCTTTGGACGCGATATCGTCACTGGACAGTTTTTTGCGCTCGGAAACCGCCAGGGCGCCCGCTCCGACGGCGACCCGCTTGAGAAAACCGGAAACTTCTTCACTCATTTTTTCTTCCATTCATTCATCGCCTGACAGAATTTCGACGGCTCGTCGGTGGCGTACCAGCGAATGCCGAGGTTGAGAAGGTTGAAATATTCCTCCGGTTCCGCCCGCCACGGAAACACCTCCAACGAAATTCCCGCTTCGGTGCAGCAGTCCAGCGCCCGCTTGAGGAACGCGGCGTCGAGGGTGTAGCGCCACCCATCCGCGCCCCCGTCGGCGCGGTCGTTGAGGTGGAGCTGAATCTGGTCGAGGCAGGCGAACCGCTTCGCGGCAAGTTCCTCGAAAACAGCGATCTGCGCCTCGCGCCCCCCGCCGATCCACTGCATGGCGTGGATGCCAGGAACCGCGTGGTGCATCTGGCAGTTCAATTCGTAATCGCAGCTGCACACGATGATCCGGTCGGCCACGCCGTACTCGCCGGCCAGCCGGGAGAATTCCGCCTTGAGCGCGGGGAACAGCTCCGGGTCGTAATTCTTGAGATCGACGTAAATCATCTTCTCGGGGTCGTTCCGCATCAGCTCGAACACTTCGTACAGGGCCGGAACCTTCGCGCCCCGATAGACTTCGGCGAACCGCGCCCCGGCGTCGCATTTGCGGATTTCAGCGAAGGTGAGTTTCACGATCTCTTTGTGCGCGATTTCCGGGGGAGCGTCGGTGGTGCGGGCGAGGTCGTTGTCATGCTGGCAGACGAGCACCCCGTCGGCGGTCAGCCGGATGTCCACCTCGGGAATCCCGCCGAGGCTCCAGCCGAACCCGAGCGAAACCAGCGTATTGTCCGGCCGCTCCAGCCCGCCGCCGCCGCGGTGGGCCTGCCAGGAAATCCGATTTTCGTCCCAACCTCTGACCTTCATGCGAATTCTCCTTCGAGTTGGAGCAGACGTTCCGCTCCGGTTTCGTCGATGAGCAGGGCGTTGATCCATCCGCCTCTGACTGCTCCGTAAATCGCTTCGGCGCGGTCCTTTCCGCAGGCGACCGCGATCACCCGCGGGACGCGCCGCAGGGATTCAAGTTCGATGCTGACCACCCGGTCCCGGAATTCGGTGTCGAGTTCGCGCCCTTCCCGGTCGAAAAAGTGCCCGCAGATTTCGCCGACGGCCCCCTTTTCGCAGAGCTCCTTCACCTGCGATGGCGCGATGACCTTCTGAAAGGTGAAGAGCGAATTCCCGGGAGTCCCCACCCCGACCAGCGCGAGGTCGAGCGTGGAACAGGCGTCCATGACCAGTTTGAGCTGTTCGTGCCGGAGCAGGCTCTCCCGGAACGCCTTGTCTTTGACGAAAATCGGCGCGTTGAGCGCCATGAAGATTCCGGTTCCGGCGGTCAGCTTCCGGCCGAGCTCCGAGGCGTCGCTGGCGTCCGGCGTCGGGCAGACGTTGCCCATCAGCTGCACGGCGGTAACCCGCCGCGCGCCGCCGGAACTCAGCAGCCCGTCAATCGCGTACATAATGGTGCGCCCTCCGGCGAGGCCGAGCCGGGTGTCCGGCGACAGGAATCCGGCGAGCTCCTTTCCGCCGAAATAACCGACCTGCCGGAAGAGATTCTCCGACGCAGAACCGCCCGGCGTCCGGATCACGATCGCGTCGCGCAAACCGAGGCCGCGCTTCAGCCGCTCTTCGAACCCGGCGTTGCGCGGCTCGTACTCCCTGACCTGAATCTGCACAATGCCGCGCTGACGCGCCAGATTCAGAATCCGCGACACCTTGGCCTGCGAGATGTTGAGCATCTCCGCCGCCTGCTGCTGCGGAATCCCGTCGATGTAGCACAGCCGCGCCGCCGCCGCCAGAAAATCGTCATCGAAGTTCGGCCTGTCCATTCGCACCGCCCATTTGAATAATTATTCATGAATTATTATTACAACTATACTATAGCACACCGCCGCCAAAATGCAACAGGAAACCGGGGTTGACATTGCCGGTTTCGCGGATTATCTTTTCTTTGAAACAACGGCAACAGGAGACGACAGGCGGAAGCGATGAATCTATTCCGAAGTTATCCGGTCCGGCTGAACCATGCGCACGCTTCCGGCTTCAGCCCGAGTTATGCGTTCCCGGGGCATTACCAGAAAAATCACCAGCTCTATCTGGTGCTCGAGGGAACGATCCGCTATGAGGCGGACGGCGCCGATCTTGCGCTCCACGCCGGGGACGGCCTGTGGCTGGCGCCCGGCTGTCTGCGCGCGCCCCGCTCCGGCGGCGGTTGCGGCAGCTATCTGGTTGCCGACTTCAACACCCACCACGCCGGATTCTGTCCGCGCGGCGCGCAACGGGTCCGGCTCGACGCGGAGAGCTGGCCGCACGCGCGGGCCCTGTTCGATGCCGTTTGCGAAAACGCCGACGACGCCATTCTCCAGCTGCTGTTCGCCCGCTTCTGCCTGTCGGTCGAACCCGGGCTGATCCTGCCGGAATCCGCCGCGGCCGAGAGTCGCCTCGACCGCGACGAACAGACGGTGCGCACCGTCGAAAAACTGATGGAGGCCAACCTCGGCAACCCGCTCCCCTTTGAAACGCTCTGCCGTCTGGCCCACTCCTCGCGGGCGGGGGTTGTGCGCAGCTTCCGGCGACGGCTGAACCTGGCGCCGATGGAGTACTACCGGCAACGCCGCCTCGAACGGGCGAAGGAGCTGCTGAAGAACGGGTTGTCCATTCCGGAAGTCGCCGCCGCCACCGGATTTTCGTCCACCCAGCATCTGGCGACCGCCTTCCGGCGGCAATTCCGGCAGACGCCGTCGGAATGGATTCGAATCTGTACAAAACAGAGCGGATTCTGAACGAAATAATCGGAATCGCGGGATATGTTATGCCTGTTTCCTGAACAACAGAAGGAACCAGACAGAATGAGCAAGAGTCCTGCGATCAAAGTCGGAGTGGTCGGGTTCGGCCGCAGCGGGTGCGGCATCCACGCCGAAGCGATGAAATCGATGAAAGACCGGTTCGAAGTGGTCGCCATCTGCGACCCGCTGCCGGACCGGAGAAGCCACGAGGCGTTCCCCGCCGCGCGTCCTTACGGGGAGATTTCCGCCCTGCTGGCCGACCCCGAAGTCGAGCTGGTGGTGGTCGCCCCGCCGAACTACCTCCACGCCCGTTACGCCGTGATGGCGCTCGATGCGGGCAAGCACGTCCTCTGCGAAAAACCGTTCGGCTTCACCACCTGCGACGTCGACGCGATGATCGCCGCCGCGGAGCGGTCCGGCAAAATTCTCCAGCCGTTCCAGCAGCGCCGTTATGAGGAGGATTTCCAGAAGGTCCGCGAAATCCGCCGGAGCGGAATCCTCGGCGACATCACCTTCATCCGCAACTCGCTCTGCAATTTCGGGCGGCGCTGGGACTGGCAGACCACCCGCCAGTTCGGCGGCGGCCAGCTCTACAACAACCTGCCGCACCACCTCGACCATGCGCTCGAGCTCTTCGGCGACGCCGAACCCGAGGTCTGGTGCCGCTTCGACAACGCGCTCTCCAGCGGCGACGCCGAAGATCAGGTGCGGATTCTCCTCTCCGCGCCGGGTTCGCCGCTGGTAGAGATCGAATTCCTGGCCACCGCCGCGCTCCCCGTCGACCGCTGGTTCGTCTGCGGCACCGCCGGAACCCTCAAAGGCGACACCAAACGTCTCGAATGGAAGTTCGTCGACTGGAGCACCATGCCGCCGCGCCCGCTCGATACGCGCCCCACCGAAGGCCGCTCCTACAATCAGGAGAAGATCGACTGGCAGACCGGCTTGTGGGAAGCGAAGACCGCCGCCGACAGCGGGGCCGGAGCCGCCCCCGCCGCCGGTCCGACGGAGAAGCTCTACAACGGCCTCTACCGGAGCATCCGCGAAGGCAAACCGCAGGAGATCACGCCGCGGGAAATCCGCCGCCGCGTCGCGGTGATGCAGAAGTGCTACGAACTCAACCACATCCCCTTCCCCGAGGGGACGTTAACCCAAAAGGCATGACCATGTACGATCTCGCCAGTGAAATCGGAGTCAAGAGTTACTCCTTCCGCCTGATTCCGGACAACGCCGACGTCGCCGCCGTGGCGCTCCGCTGCGGCGTCTCCACCGTGGACCTCTCCGGCTGTCACGTCGATTACGACGCGCCGCAAAGCTGGCCCGGCGTCATCGCAAGCTACCGCGACGCGGGAGTGCGGTTGCCCGGAATCGGCGTCGTCTACACCCGCCCGGACGAGGCGTGGAACCGGCGCTTCTTCGAATTCGCCCGGCAGGCGGAAACGAAGTTGATCTCGTTCAGCTTCCCGCCCGAGGAGCATGAGAAGACGCTCCACATCATGGAACGTCTGGCGGAGGAGTACGGAATTCCGCTGGCGATTCACAACCACGGCGGCTACGACTGGCTGGGAAACCACGCGATTCTGGAATACATCTTCAAGCGCAGTTCGAAATCGGTCGGACTCTGCCTCGACACCGCCTGGTGCATGCAGGCGGGGGAAGACCCGGTCAAGTGGCTGGAACTTTTCGGCGAACGGCTGTACGGAATCCACTTCAAGGACTTCCGCTTCCAGCCGGACGGCAAGCCGCAGGATACGGTGGTGGGCGAAGGAGCCCTCGACCTCCCTGCCTTCGTCGCCCGGCTCAAGACCCTCGACTTCAACGGCTCGGCCGTGGTCGAATACGAAGGGGAGAATCCGGAGGAACGCGCCGCAGCGTCGATCGCCCGGATTCGCGCGGTCATTTCCGGGGCGGAATGAAGCAATAAAGATAGGCGTCGGACTTCGGCGCTCCGGCGAGCGCGCGGAACCAGCCCGGGATCGCGCGCTCTTCTTTGACCGTCGTCTCCGGCGTGAGCGCGAACCCGGCATCGACGAGTCTCGTCAACCACTTCGGCTTTCGCGCCGTTCGAGTATCAAGTACGATCAGAGCGCCCTTTTCGCGGATCTCGTTCTCGTCGATCCACTGGCTGAATTCCGGGTTCGCCGAGAAATACGCCTCGGGCCGGTCCGGCGAGTAGATCGCGATGTTGCACGACTCCCGCCGGTCGCCGATCACGAACGGCAATGGCGTGCCGTAACGGGTCCGCCATTCGGCGGTGAGCCGCGCCGCCAACGCTTTGCCGGGGAAGTTCTCGTAGTCGCACCCCTTCTTGGCATACGGCTGAAGCCAGAGGCTGCGCACCACGAAGACCGTCATCAGAATCACGCCGAACAGAATCACGAACCCGGTGAAATAGCGCAGACTGAAGCGGTTGAGCAGCGGCTTCCACCAGACCACCAGAAAGAGTCCGAGCAGCGGGAAGCACGGAACCACCCACGAGTAGTTCACCGACCCGCCCGAAACCAGCGAAAACAGCAGAGTGAACGCGAACGGCCCCCAGCCGAGAATCGCCGTGAACCGGCGGTCGAACCGTTCCGGCGACATCGCCGCGTCGCGTCGGAAGAAGAGCAGGAAAAACGGCACCAGCGGCACCACGATCACCGAAAACGCCCGCTCAACCGTCCGCAGCGGATACTTGAGCAGACGCTCGTAGGTAAATGCGAACGCCGGAACCCCGTCATCCAGCGCCGCGCGGTCGAAGGCGTAACGGAAGGCCACCATATCCTGCCCCCGGAGCCAGTACAGGTTCGGCAGGCTCATCAGCGCGAACAGCACGCCGCCGAGGTACGGGCCCGGACGGCGGAAGGCCGCCCTCCCCTCCGGCGTCGCCAGCATCAGCGCAAACATCGACACGAACAGCACCGCGCCGTAATATTTGATCATGAAACAGCATCCGGCGAGGAAACCGGTCAACAGCCACGCCCCGGTCCGGTTGCCGCCTTTCAATGCGCAGTAGAAACTCCAGATGAGGAGCGGCCAGAAGCCGAGCTCCATCACGTCGTCGCAGAGTTCGACCGACTTGATCCCGTAGAAGTTCACCCCGAGCAGAAGCACCGCCGCCAGGAACGCCCCCGCCGGAGTCGTCATCCGCAGCGAAAGCCGCCACACCGCGTACACCCCGGTGAAAACGAAAACCTGGCTCAGGAGATAGCTGCTCCACAGCCCCTTTCCGGCCAGCAGGTAGCCGAGGTAGCCGATCCAGGCCCCGAGATAGGGGTTCTTGTCGTAGCCGAGCTGGAAGTGGCTGCCCCAGATGATGTTCTCCGAAACATCGATAAAAGCGTTGTCCAGCACCGCGAGCGGAAGGAGGAACCAACCGACGGCCCACACCGCGAGCAATCGGAAGAAAAAGCGTCTCAGCTTTTCCGGTTCGGCGGGCGGCAGAAAGGCGGAAGGCGGCAGAACGGCGACGGCACGGGCGTAAAGTCTCTTCACAATGTTTTGCATGACAGCTCCGGGTTTTGCTCCTTTGGTCAGGGCGGAATATAATGCGCTTCCGGAAAAAATCAAGTTCCACAAAGCAAAAACCTGCCATTCCGTCACTGCGGACTGCTTGACGCGAACCTTCCGGGGCGTTATATTAATACAATGTATCAGCTTTTTCAGGCGGCAATAACCACGAAAAGGGAATCATGACTCGTCACTCGCTCGCGCTCCGGCGGCTCTCGCTGCTGACCGCGATTCATTTCACGGTGGATATGCTGTCGGGAACTCTGCCGGGATTCCTCCCGGCGCTGCGGGAGAGATATTCGCTCTCCCTCGTCACCGGGACCGTGCTGCTCACTATCTGCAGCTTCAGTTCGAACGGCGTCCAGCTCTGGGCCGGCACCCTGCGCAAAAGCGCCAAGCGCCCGCTGCTGGTGCAGCTCGGGCTGGTGCTCTCCTGTGCCGTCTGCTTCGCCGGGCTTGCGCCGGTCTCCGGGCCGACGCTGTTTCTCTCCTGTCTCGTACTGGTGCTCGGGGTCGGTGTCGCCTTCGCCCACCCGGAAGGGCTGCGCGGAATCTGCGCGATTCCGGAAAACTCGGTCTCTCCGGCGGTGGCGACCTCGCTCTTCATGCTGGCCGGATTCTCCGGCTACGCGACCGGACCGCTGCTCGGCGGGCTGCTGGTGCAGAATTTCGGATTCTCCGGGCTTTATTTTCTGCTGATTCCGGCGGCGGCGCTGCTCTGGTTTTTCCACAAGGCGCGGGTCAAGCTCGCCCTTGACGGCGACGACGCCCGGAAGCAGGAGAGACGCCCGGCGCAGAAAACCGCGGCCGCCGCTTCCGGCCCGGCGATCCCTTTCAACCGGATTTTCCTCCTCGCCGTCCTCATCAACTCCGGCTGCGGCATCATGCAGGGGCTGCTCCCGAGTTACCTGGCGGATTACGGCTACTCGCTCGGCTTCGGCGGCCTCTCCGGCACACTGTTCGGGCTGGGGGCCGGGATCGGCGCATTCACCACCAGTTTCATCATCAAGCGGGTCCCGGTGATCCGCTGCCTGAAAATCGAAATCGCCGCCGGGATTCCGGTGCTCATGCTCTATCTCATTCTGGCGGGCAACCCCTGGGCGGCATTTCTCGCCGCTCCGGCGGGAATCCTGGTCGGCGCCGGGTTCCCGCAACTCGTGGTGCTCTCGCGCAACGCGCCGGGGAAACTCGCCCTCGGAGCCCGCATGGGGATGATCGTCGGCGGCAGCTGGGGCATCGCCGGAATCACGCTGCTCCTCGCCGGATTCGTCGGCAAATACCTGACTTTGCAAGCAGCCATGTTCCTCGCCCCGCTCTGCTTCGCGGCCGCGCTGGTCATGCTGTTCATCCTGGGGAACCGGAATCGCCGAAGCGCCTCCGTTCCCGCTCAACTCCGGGAAGGGAGACTCTCATGAATCTGATGTTCATCGGCGACGTGGTCGGCAAGGGAGGCCGCGAGGCGGTCTGCAAGCTCGTGCCCGAACTGCGCCGGGAATTCAACTGCCAGTTCGTCGTGGTCAATGCCGAAAACGCCGCGGCCGGCTCCGGGTTGACCGCCGGGTGCGCCCGCGAACTCCTCGAAGCCGCCGATGTGCTGACCACCGGCGACCACATCTGGGACCAGCGCGGATTCGACACCGAGATCGTCCGCTTCGACCGCATCCTCCGCCCGGCCAACCTTCACAAAGGGCAGCCCGGGCGCGGCTGGAACGTCTTCCGGAATCCGGCGGGCGGCGACGTCGCGGTAATCAATCTCCTTGGCAAAATCTTCATGCGCGAATCGGCCAACGATCCTTTTGAAGTGGTCGATGACATCCTCAAGCGCGAACTGCCGAAGACGGTCAAAAGCATCTTCGTCGATTTCCACGCCGAAGCGACCAGCGAAAAGCTGGCGATGGGCTACTTCCTCGACGGCCGGGTCACCGCCGTGCTCGGCACCCACACCCACGTGCCGACCGCCGACGCGCTGGTGCTGCCCGGCGGGACCGCCCGCCAGACCGACGTCGGCATGGCCGGAGCCGTCACCAGCGTGCTCGGGCGCAGCGTCGAAGACGTGCTGTTCAAATTCACCACCGGCATGCCGAACCGGCTGGCCGTGGTCGAAAAAGGACCGATCCGGCTGGACGGAACGGTCGTCACCTACGATCATGCGAGCGGCCGCGCCAGTGCGATCCGCCCCTTTTCACGCGAAATAACCATCTGAGATACGGAGCAGTGAGGAAGCTATGAACCAAATTACATTCGATCCGGTCGAGGAACTCGTCGCCGACATCCGGGCCGGGAAAATGGTCGTCATCACCGACGACGAAAACCGCGAAAACGAGGGCGACCTGGTGCTCGCCGCCGCCCATGTCACGCCGGAGGCGATCGCCTTCATGGCCACCCATGCGCGCGGACTCATCTGCGCGCCGCTCACCGCCGAGCGGGCCGAGGAGCTGAATCTGACCACCCCGGCATCGCTCACCGATCCCTTTGGAACGGCGTTCACCCAGAGCGTCGATGCGAAAAAGGGGACCACCACCGGAATCTCCGCCTTCGACCGCGCCAAAACGGTCGAAGCGCTGATCGACCCCGCCACGTCCCACGCCGACTTCGTTTCGCCGGGCCACCTGTTTCCGCTCATCGCGCGTCCGGGCGGCGTGCTGCGCCGCGCCGGGCACACCGAGGCGGCGGTCGATTTCGCCCGCCTCGCCGGCCTCACCCCGGCCGGGGTGATCTGCGAAATCATGAACGACGACGGCACCATGGCGCGGGTTCCGCAGCTCAACGAGTTCCGCAAGAAATTCAACCTCAAGTGGGGCACGGTGGCCGACCTCATCGCCTACCGCCGCCGTCACGAACACCTGATCATCCGCGGCGAAAACGCCCGGCTGCCCACCATCTTCGGCGAATTCCGGGTCACCCCCTACCGCACGAAAGTGGACTCGTTCGAACACCTCGCGCTGGTCTACGGCGATGTGAAAGACCAGGAAAACGTGCTGGTGCGGGTTCACAGCGAATGCCTGACCGGCGACGTCTTCGGCTCCGAACGCTGCGACTGCGGCCCGCAGCTCCACGCCGCCCTGCGCCAGATCGAGCGGGCGGGGCGGGGCGTGCTCGTCTACCTGGATCAGGAGGGGCGCG
>CAYSZM010000053.1:0-23272 GCA_964435365.1 uncultured Victivallis sp.
TCTGGTGGAACGTGATCGACTGCTGGCCGCAGATTTCCGACGCGGTGGTCGATTACTACTACGCGAAGAAGCTCGCCTACTATTACATCCGGAATGTCCAGCAGCCGACGCTGCTCATCATGGGGGAACCGGCGGCGTGGCATTGCGAACTCCGGCTCGACAACAGCCTGATGCGCCCGATCTCCGGCCGTTACCGGGTTTCGGATCTGCTCACCGGCGAAGAGTTCGCGGCGGGGGAATACGCCTGCGGCGCGAACTGCTGCGAGAAGATCGGCGCGATCCGCGTTTCGACCGGAAAGCCCCGGATGTACCAGCTGGAGTGGGAGGTGGACGGCGAATGGAAATGGAATCACTATCTCCTCGGCCACACTCCCTACGATTTCGGCTGCTACCGGGAGTGCCTGAAGAATATTTCATCGAAACTGAATATTCCGCTGGCATGATCTAAACTTTTTTCGGGTATCTTATCTGTCATTCACAGGGAACCGCCGGATCGCCGGCAAAACCAAGGAGAATGACATGAGAAAGAATTTCACCCTGATAGAACTCCTGGTCGTGATCGCCATCATCGCGATCCTGGCCGGGATGCTGCTTCCGGTGCTCGGAAAGGCCCGGTCGAAAGGACAGGCCACCGCGTGCATGAGCAACGCCAAGCAGATCGGCATGGCGCTGTCGATGTACGCCAACGACTGCACGGGCTACCTGCCGAACTTCAGCGACGGGAACCCGGGCTCGAACCCGATCAACTTCACCAACCCGTGGCATCAGGCGCTCTCGGGCTACATCGCGCCGGACTCGGTGTACAAGGACCCGAACAATCAGGTCAGCCCGGAGAAGGGCGTCTGGCACTGTCCGGGCCTCACTCCTTCGGAGACTCTGGGCACCTACTGGGGCGGCGGTTACGGTGCGAACCGCACGCTGATGCGCTATGCCTATGCCAACAGCAGCATGGTGAAGCAGGGGTCCACCAAGCTCGGCCGGATCACGAAGCCCTCGCAGACGGCGGCGATCGGAGACTCCGGCCGCCCGGTCGATGTCGTCAACGGCCAGCCGCTCACCTACGTGGCCTGGATGACCTGGACCACCGGCGCGCAGTCGGGCGGCAACTGGAAGATGCCGACCGGAACCGGCCCGAAATCCGGCACCGAGCAGCCTGCCGCACGACACAGCGGCCGGGCGAACATCATCTTCGCCGACGGCCACGCCGAAGCGGTCGCCTTCGCTTCTCTCAATTCCCTGGAGAACAAGGACACCTATTTCTGCAACTATCTCTACAACTGACGGCGGGATGAGCATGAAACGATTCCTTTTGTCCGCGGTCGCGCTTCTGGCGGTGCTCCGGCTCTGCGCCGACGAACCGCTCTACCGCGTGCCGGTTCTCGGCGACTTCCATTACGACCGCATGGAGCTGCACGACGAGGCGTTCCTGAACGAGAAATATCCGCGCGACCGGTCGCAGATCGTCAACTACACCAAGGCTTCGACCGAATTCGCCCCGCTGCTGGTGGCGGCGGTCGCCGGTCAGGCGAAGCCGGGGACGCCGTTCGTCATCCAGCTCGGCGATTTCACCGAGGGGCTGTGCGGCAGCCGCGAACGTCAGGAGAAGATGTTCCGCGACGCGATCGAACAGGTCAAGTCGAAAATATCCGTGCCGTTTCTGGTCACCAAGGGCAACCACGACGTCACCGGCCCCGGCGCGAAGGAGGCTTACGGCTCCACGCTGCTGCCCTTCCTCGCGAAGGAGCTCGGCCGCCCGGTGGACGCGGCGAACTATGTCGTCACCCATGACAGGGATGCGTTCGTCTTCTTCGACTCGATGGAGCCGGATTTGGACTGGCTGGAGCGGCAGCTCGACGAGAACCGTTCCGCCCGTAATCTCTTTGTCGTGACCCACTACCCGGTCATTCCGTTCGAATACCGCGCCGACTGGAGTCTGCTGGCGAAGCCGGGGCAGGAAGCGGAACGGGCGCGGCTGATCGCGATGCTGGAAAAGGCGAATGCGATCGTCCTGTGCGGGCACCTCCACCGCGCCGCGATGATCGAATATCAGGGCAAGAACGGCACCTTTTACCAACTTGCCGTCAACAGCGTGATGCGTTCCGGGAACCCGGTGTTCCGCAATGTGCTCGAAGGAGCGGAGCGCTATACGCCGGAACTCGCCGACGAGAAGCCCGCCTCCGATTCGAAGCAGAAGTTCCGCAAACAGCTTTTCGCGGCGGCGGTTCCGCACGTGCGGCGCTTCTTCCGCGCCGACGGCGAGGGGTATCTGCTGTTCAAAGTCTACGCGGACCATGTGGACGCCGAATTCTACAACGGGACCGGCGAGTCTCCGGACAAAACCATCCGGGTCCGCTGAACGGATGAAGCGGCTCGCCCTGTTCGCTTTGCTCCTCTCCGGCTGGACCGCCGTTCAGGCCGGTCCGCCGCCGGAGACGGTGCCGAACGACACCCCGGAGGGGCTGCTGCTCTGCGGATATCAGGGGTGGTTCAACGCGCCCGGCGACGGGGCCGGCCGGGGCTGGCGTCACTATCGCGGCACCGACGGGCGATTCGACGCCGGGTCGTCCGGCATCGACTGCTGGCCGGACATGAGCGAAGCCGCTCCCGGTGAACGGTTTGAAACGCCGTTAAGGAAGCCGGACGGCACGCCCGCCGCCGTGTTCAGCTCGCGCAATCCGGCCACGGTGGACCGCCATTTCCGCTGGATGCGCGAATACGGCATTTCGGGCGTGTTCTTCCAGCGTTTCCTGCAGGAGATCCGTACCGCGGACGGCCGGGAGAACAGCGACGTTGTCTTTGAAAACGTCCGCAACGCGGCGCGGAACCACGGCCGCGTCTGGGCGCTCATGTACGACACCTCCGGCTGCGAGGAGTTCGCGATACTCGAGCGCGATCTGCGTTCTCTCGCCGCTTCCGGAATCTTCCGCGACGGGCGCTGCCTGCGCGATCGCGGCAGGCCGCTGCTCGGGCTGTGGGGGCTGTTCGCCGAACGGCCCGGCTCGATCCTTTTGTTCCGGCGCGCGGTGGCTCTGGCGCATGAACTCGGGTTTTCGCTCCTGATCGGGACCGACTCCCAATGGCGGACCCGGACCGGGCCGGGGGCCGACGAAGTCCGGGCGATCCTGGCCGAAGCCGAACTCGTTTCGCCGTGGATGGTGGGCCGCTTCTCCTCGAAGGAGGCCGACGCCTACTACCGCGACACGGTCCGCCCGGATTTCGAGTGGTGCCGCGCTCGCGGCGTCGGATTTCTGCCGGTGGTCTTCCCCGGTTTCTCGTGGGGAAATCTGAAGGGGCGCGGTTTCGACCTGATTCCGCGCGAAAACGGCGCATTTTTCCAACGCCAGCTGGAGTTGGCGGAAGGGTGCGGCGTTCGGATGATCTACGTCGCCATGTTCGACGAGATGGACGAGGGGACGGCGATCTTCAAGCTCGATCCGCAGCCGCCGCAGGGAAGCGGGAACAGCCGTTATCTCGCTGTTCCCGGACCCTCCGACCGCTATCTCCGGATCGCGGGCGGGGCGGCCGCCCGTCTCCGGGAAGCCGCCGCGACCCCGCCGGTCAGTCGAAAGTAAGCGTGCAGCGCATCCGGTGCATCCGCGCCGTGACGCCGGGCGTCACTTCGAAGCGGATCTGCTGCGTCGGGTGCGGCGAAAAGGCGTTCGCCCCGCCCGGCATCCCCGGCGTGGTCGGGAGCGGAACGGATTTGACTTCGAGCTTGCTCTTCTCCACCCCCGGCAACTCGATGTCGCGGATGGTGCACTTTCGCGTCTTCCCCCAGCGGATGGCGGCCGGGACGCCGTCGAGCTCTTCGAGCGGGCGGAAGGTGCTTCCGTCCGCCGAAAATTCCGCGTCGACCAGCGGAACCGGCAGCACGAAGGTCACCCGGTCGCAATAATGCCCGGCCATGTGGCGCATTCCGAATTCCAGCTCGATGCGGTCGGCGCAATAGCGGTTGTGCACGTGGAAGTCGAGCTTGTAGCGCCGTTCCCGCCGCTGCCAGGCCGCTTCGAGGAATTCGCCGGGTTTCAGGAAGAAGTTGCACGGCGGATCGTAGGGGTCGAAGTCGGCGGAGGTGAGGAGTTCCCCGTGCGGACCGCGCACGGTGAGCGTCGCGTCGTCCTCCGGAGAGGTCGAACAGCTGACGAAACGCCGCCCGTTGTGGTCGTCCGCCTCGATGTGCCAGAGCGAGGAGACCGGGAAACTCGCCGCGCACAGCAGCTCGTCTCCGGCGCAGAGCGTCGCCAGCGGCGCGCCGCCGATCAGCGTGCCGAGGTTGGGGTCGCCGTAGCGCGGCACCACCGGGATGTTGCGGAGACAAGTATACCCGGCGAACGAGGTCTCGTAGGCGGGCGAGCTGACCCGGAGCCACTCTGCCTCCCACGCATACGAGCCGAAGAAGGGCGGCTCGGCGCTTGCGAGGGTTTCGACTTCGCCGAACTCGGCCAGCGCGCGGGCGATGGAGCCGTAGAAGCGGGCCGAGGCGAGCTGCGAAAATTGCGCCTCGATATTGATCTTCTGCCCGAACGGCTGTGCCTCGGGCAGTCCGCTTTCGGCGTAGGTCGGGCGGTTCTCGACGAACTCCACAAAGCGGTCGATGTACCAGCGGCAGTATCCGGCGAGGTCGGTTTCGCCGAGCACGGCGGCGAGCGCCGCCGATTCCAGCGGAATCCCTTCGATCAGCACCGGGCCGTACCAGGCGCGGTGGATGCCGTAGCCGTCGAGATCGCTGGCCAGGTGTCCGCCGCGGCTCAGGTTGCGGAGCAGCCCGGCGATGTAGTTGCGGCAGAATCCGTCGAGTTCCGGGCGGCGGCCGAAGACGCCGTTCTTCATCGCGTGGAGATAGACGAACATGAAGCCGTTCGGCTCGGTGCAGTAGTAGGCCGGTGTGTGGGTGTTGGTCGAGTGCTGGTCGGTGATGCCGCCGCCGCCGACATAGTTCCACGTCCAATCCGGGTTCAAACTGGGCTGGATCAGCGGGCCGTCCACCGCGACTGGCGAACGATAGGCGTGAAGCCCGTTGGCGAGCAGGGTTTCGAACCGCTCCTTCCAGACCGGAATGCCGGAGAGCTGCGCCATCCAGTAATAGACGCGCAGCTCGAAGCGGAGCTGCTGGGTCTTGCCGTGGGCGCCCTCGGGGAAACGCAGCCGGGGGTGGTTCTCCGCCAGCCGGACGAGGGCGGCGAGCACGGTTTTGCGCCCTTCGGCGTCGAGCCCGATGACATCGGCGTACCAGACGGCGGTGCCGAGCGCGTCGCCGATGGTCGAGGCGTAGGCGGGGTGGTCCGACACGCCGTCGTTGGTCCGGCAGAGACCGTCCTCGCGGACCATTCCCGCCAGGCGGACGGCCAGTTTCGCCGCCCGGCCGGGGATCGCGTTGCGCAGTTTCAGCTTCTCCGCGTAGGTAAGGAAAAAGAGCACCTGCGCGTTGACGCCGCCCGGATCGCAGCCGGTTTTGCCGGACGCGACCGGGAACTCCTGATAACACTCCCCGTCCCAGCAGCTTTCGAGGAACGTTGTGAACGGGGACTCTTCCAGAAACGCACGAAGATTCATGACTTCACCCGGTTATTGATTGAGTTCGACCTTTTCCGGGCCGACCAGATAGAGGATCGACGGATTGGCCGTGTAAGCGCCCGCCGGAGCCGGAACCGCCTCGCCCAGATGATTGAGCGACTGTTCCGTCTTGCCGGTGAGCTTGAGATTGACTTTCTGGAGCGCCTCCGCCGTCCACACCGCCCAGACCGGTTTGCCGTCGGGCCGCTTCCAGCCGGCGAGATAGACCTTGCCGCGCACCGTGATTTGCGGGCGGCTGGAGTCCGGCGGGAGCATGGCGGTCATCGTTTTGTAGGCGAGAAAGGCCGGTTTCGGCGAGAAATCCTTGTGGACGATGCCGAAATGGTGTTCCCGCTCGTCCGGCTGCCACTCCCCGGCGCGGAAGTTGTACCAGAAGATGCGCTGCACGCCTTCCGAAAGCGCCACGAGATAGGTGCGCGGCAGCATTTCGGCCTGGCGCTTCTCGGTGGTGGAGTCGATCGCCCCCATTCCGGAGTAGGCGATGACGTTGCCCTTGAGGTCGCTGTTGAATTTGTAGAGCGCGCAGACCGCCCCCTGGTAATCGTCGGTTCCCGCCTCGATCACCGGGATGAACTCGTCGCCCGGTTTCAGGTTCGCCGCGTTGAAGAAGCGGCCGGTCGGCTTGAAATGGACCTGGAATTTGCCGGTGAAATCCGGCCCCGGCTTCTGCCACTTCTCCTGCCCGGGAACCGTGGATTTGACCCACCAGGTCTCCCAGCCGATGTGGAGCTGCCCGAGGTAGCGGTCGTTGACCTGAACCTTCTTCGCGCCGCCTTTGCCGTCGAACTGAAGGTCATGGTAAAAGGGGAGCCCGGCGGGCAGGATCAGCGTTCCGCCGCGCTTCACGTAATCGACCAGTTTGGGGAATTCGGACATCGGGAACACCTCGGAGGTCGAGGGCATCAGCACCGGATACTGTTTCACATCCAGATTGCCGAGCCCGGCCAGCGTGATGCGCTTCACCGAACGGAACATGCCGAGGTTGTAGTCGGCGATGAAGTTGGGCGCTTCAAAAAACCCCTTCTCCGGGTCGTTGACCACGGCGACGTCGCACTTGGCGGGGTCGATCCCCGCCCGGGCGAGCACCGGCGGCAGGACGTCCACATAGAAGCGCGGCGGCTTGGCGGTCGCCCAACCCACTTCGGTGATCCACACCGGCTTGTCGCCGGCGCCGTATTTCGCCATCGTCTTGTGCAGTTCGCGGAGATCGTTGAACATCTCTTCCGGGACGCCGGTCCAGTGGTAGGGGTGGATGTTCATGATGTCGAACCCTTCCCCGGCTCCCGCCTTGAGCGACTCTTCGATGAAGGGCAGCGGCACGCCCGCGGTTCCGCCGTAGAGCACGGTGACGCCGGGCGCGGCCGCCTTGATCTCCTGATACGAGCGCTTGAGCAGCGTCGCGTAATTTGCGCCGCTCGGAGTGTCGTGCCAGAACGATTTGGAGTTCTCCTCGTTCCAGATTTCCCAGTATTTGACCTGCGGGTAGCGGGTCACCAGATTGCGGACGTAGGCGCTCCACAAGTCGAGATGCTTCCACGCCGGAGTCGCCCACGGCACGTCGTAGTCGAGGATGGGCAGGACGGTGATTCCCTCCGAACCGGCGAGTTTCATCAGGCGGTCGAGTTGGGAATACTCCCATTTCCCCTGTTCCTTCTCGGCAAACTTCCAGTCGAAATCGGTGCGGACCCAGCGGATTCCGGCCTCCTTCATCTTCGCGAAGGTCTGCAGGGCGAACTGCCATTCGCCGCGGCTGACGTGGGCGCAGACGGCGTAGGGGTCGCCGATGGTCTCCGCCCCGGCGGAGAGGGTGAAGGCCGCGGCGAAGGCGGCGAGGGAGTTCCGGAGTTTCATCATAATCATCCTCTGGGTTGGTGAGTGGGGTTTCAACTGGAAATCGGGTCGAGCGCCCGGATTGAGGCACGTTCATGGAATTCGCCGGGAATGCGGATCACCGACGCGGTGTTGCGCTGGTGCAGCCCGACTCCTTCGATCAGGTCGCAGAGCGTACAGCAGGCGAAGTGCGAGACTTTGTCGAACGGCATGGCGACCGAGGCGAGGGCCGGGGTCAGGAGCGAACAGAGCTTGCCGGAGTCGTCCATCCCGACCACGCTGAATTCGTTGGGAACGCGGACTTGGCGCGTTTCGCAGGCGCGGAGGAAGCCGAATGCGCCCCAGTCGTTGGCGGCGATCACCGCGGTCGGCGGCTCGGCGAGCGCTTTCATGCGGTCGAGCACGGCGACGAGATCGGGGGGATCGAGCTCCGGCTCGGCGGGTTTGCCCGGCGTTCTCCCCGGCAGTTCGAAGAGGTATTCCGGGCGGAAACAGCCTTCCGACTTCATCGCTTCGAGGTAACCGTTCGAACGCGCGACGAAAATTTCGTTGTTCGCTTCGTGGTTGAGGAAGGCGATGCGGCGGTGCCCGCGTTTCATCAGCTCCCGGACGGCGATGACGCCGCCCGCGTTGTTGTCGACGGCCACCTGCGGCAGCGGGTCGAAGGTGTGCGCCGCGCCGAACCCGACTGCGGGGAGCATGGAAATCAGTTCCCGGACGTAATCGGGCAGCCGGTTTTCCATCTTGACCAGAATGCCGTCGGCGCTCCGGGCGATTTCGCGGACGATCTCCTCCGGGTTCGCGTCGGCCATGTACATGGTGATCCGTCCGTCGCGTTCGCGGCAGGCGGTTTCGATGCCGTCCATATAGCTGGCCCAGAGCTCGTTGCCCCGCCACGCCGGAGTCATTCCGGGCGAGAGCAGCGCGAGGTTGCGGATGCGTTTCGGCCGGGGAGCGGCGGCGGGTTTCTCCGGCCGCCTGCCGCGTTTCCCGGAGTGGTAGCCGGCCTGCCGGATCACCTCGAGCGTCCGGCGGCGGATCTCCTCGTCGACGTTTGCCGCGTTGTTGAGAATCCGGCTCACCGTGCCGGTCGAAACGCCCGCCATCCGGGCGATGTCGCGGATCGAATAGTCTGCCATGCTGATTTGCCCCCGTCCCGTTGTGTTCATCGAATGTTTCCCATTAATGATACCGGAACGGCCGGGGCAAGTCAAGCGCATTTCCGGATATTTTCTCATATAGTTGAACATTCTGACCGGTGGTTTGAACATTAAAGTTCACGTGGACGGGAACGCCGCGTCAGCGCTCCGCAATCGGGTCCGAGCTGAAGACCGCCTCCGAGACCAGGATCGGCATCGCCGTCGCCTCGATATCGTAACGGTACGCGCGCGATTTCAGATTCTCCGGCCACATGGTGCCGACCCAGCCGGAGGCGTGGCGGAAATTGAGCCCGGTGATCCAATCCCGCCCGTCCGCCGCGATGTCGAAGGTTTTCGTGCTGAAGTCGAGTTTGATGTCGACGGTGAACCATTTGCCCGGTTCGACCCGGCCCGCCTTCTTCCAGGCGATTCCGCCCTTGCCGTCGCCGTTCCCGGCCAGGATGTCGAAGGCATCGCCTTTGCGTTCGAAACTGACGAACGCGGCGGTGCGGTTGTTGAGCTGCTGGAGCCGCAGCGAGCCGACGATTCCGCTGCCGGTGAGCGTTGGGATCAGAAAGCGGAAGCGGCAGTAGGCCACGCTCTGCTGGGCGTCGTTCGAAGTGCCGTCCCACTCGCTGGTGTTGACCTGAAAACCGGGCTGGACTTCGAGCGCCTTGATGCCGTCGCGCTCCACCACCTTGATTCCGGAAGAGTCCGGCGTGCGCGGCCACATCCCCCAGGTCGGGCGGAGCGAGGAGAGTTTTCCCGCCGCGTCGGTCTTGACGAACACGGTTTCGGGGCTGAGTTCCGCGAGATTGAGCCGGTAGAATTCCCCGGCTCCGAGGGTGGCGGCCGCCGCGCAAACGAGCGCGATGAAAAATGTCTGCTTCATGATCACTTGACCTCTTCGACCCGGTTCAGCATCCGGGTGTATTTCTGGTTGAGTCCGCGGTGGGTTTCGAAACTGATCTCGACCCGCAGCGCGTCGGGAGTTTCGTTCGGGCAGGGAATCCGGAGCGAACGCCCCGGCTTGAGTTCATCGAGCCATTCGCTCGCGATGACATCGTCGGGGGAGACGATCTGGACCAGCACCTTGCGCAGCGTGCAGACGTCCTGGTTCTCGAACTTGAGCGTGCCGTTTTCGCGGGTGAGGCGGAAGGAGGCCATCTCCTTCTGGAGCCACTCGCGGCCGCGGGTGTCGCCGAGCTCGCCGTGGTGGGCGTAGAGGAAGCCGCCGACACAGCCCGGCGCGTCGCGCAGGATGGCGAGTTTTTCCTCCATCACCTTTTCCCACTTGGCGACATCCGCCTTGCGCAGCGCGGTGCCTTTGGTTTCATTCTCGGTGAGGCCCCATTCGCAGAAGACCATGGGCATTTTGGTTTCGTCGTAGATCGCCGCCATCATCCGCCGGAAGTCGGCCGGGAAGAGATAGCTGTTGTACCCGAGCACCTCCTGCCCGGCGGTGAAGAACCAGTAGGTCCCGAAAGTGTCGAGATTGGCGTAGGTGACCGGGCGGCGGTCGGGGTCGAATTTGTGGAGCGCGGCCTGAGCGGCGGTCAGATACTCGTCCATCAGCTCCTTGTCGTTGTATCCGGCGGTGTGATGGTTCTCGTTGCCCGAATTCCAGAAGAGGATGTTCGGGTGCTGCGCCAGCTCGATCGCCATTTCGCGGTGGGCGTCGGTGTTGAACGCGTGGTCCGGCTTGGCCAGATTGCCCAGCGCCACTTCGCTGGTGTTGCAGGAGCCGGCGGCGTAGACCGGCATCACCAGCAACCCGTATTCGAGCGCGTCGTCGAGCTGCTGCGGGGTGGCGCTCTCGATGCGGAGGGCGTTGAACCCGAGCTGTTTGTATCCGGTCAGCGTGCGCAGCCATTCCCGCCGGGTCTGGCGGCGGCCGTTGTCCCACTCGATGCCGGTCCCGGAGTTGATGCCGCGGATGACGAACTGGTCGCCGTTGACATAGAGTTTGCCGTCGCGCAGCTCGACCACCGAGCCGTTGAATTCCACATTGCGGCTGTCGGCGGCGCGGCCCTCCGCGTCGAGCGCGGTCAGCGTGAAGGCGTGGCGTTTGAAGTCGGCCGGAATCGTCAGCGTTCCAGTGTATTCGCCGTCGGCGCCGACCGGGAGTTCGACCTTGCGACCCTCGCCGGTGAGCACGACCCGTTTCGTCCCGGCGGCGACTTTGCCGGAGAAGGTCCGCTCGACCTCGCCGTTCGCGGCGACTTTCCCGGCAACGGGCGCGTCGGCCCGGAGGAAGGCCGGGTGCGGCTCGGTCAGCAGCTCGACGCTGCCGAAGATGCCGGATTCGTTGCGGAACGTGCGGTCCTCGGTATGGCGGTAGACCCAGTACCCCCGAACCGGATTGTTGTAGAGCCGGATGGCGAGCGTGTTTTCGCCCGCCTTGAGCGCGTCGGTTACGTCGAAGACGTAATTCCACGGATACTCGCCGGTGTAGATCGGCAGCATCATCTCTTCGCCTTGAGGCAGGTCGGCGGGGTCGAACGGGCAGGGGATGCCCATCCGTTCGAAGTGCTGGAACTTGACCACTTCGCCGATCGGTTTCCCCCAGGTGTTGCTCTGCCGGGAGCCGTTTTCGAGCACCCATTCGTGACGCTTGCGGACGCTCGACTGGGTGCCGATCCGCTTGCCGTTGAGATAGAGTTCGGCGGTGTCGGCGAGGTCGCCGATCTTGAGATAGACCTTTTCGCCCGCTTTCGGTTCGAAACGGAAGTCGCGGCGGTAGACGTAGTAGCCGCCCTTTTGGTCGGCGGCCGGTTTCTCCGGCACGGTGGCGGCGGAGGCGTCGGCGAGCTTTTTCGCCGGGTCCGCAAACGAGGTGTCGGCGAGCTTGTCATACTTCCAGGTGATGTCGCCGAGATACGCCTTTTCGAACGTTCCGTCGAGGCTGGTGCGGGTCACGAAGGGATTCCCTTCGACCGCTTCGGCCGGGACCAGGCGGTCGTAGTTCCCGCGGTAATACTGCCCGAGTTCGGGGTAGTTCCGCCAGTTGTACTGATCGCGGTACACCCGGTTTTTCTCCTCGCGGTAATCCGGGGCGCTCTTGACCAGCCGGGTGCCGTGGAGGATGAATTTCGCCTTGCCGTGCGACTCGCCGCCCATGTCGTGAAGGAAGAGGTAGAGATTGTCCCGCCGCGCCGCCACCCGCTTCGGCGGCAGCGTGTCGAAGTAGAAGCGGTAGGTGTGGCGGCCCGGCTTGAGTTTCATCTCCTGCTCGATGAACACCCGGGTCGGCCAGAAGTTGCCCGGCTCCGCCAGCGACGGGTTGAGGCGCAGGATCGGGTTGTCCACTTCGGCGTCGACCTCGAGGTAACCGCCCGGCAAATAGGGGGTCAGGTCGAGGTTGCCGAAATTGATGTGCAGATAGTTGTCGGCCTTGCTCTGGTCGGCGAAATCGATTTCGAGCAGCTCCGGAGTCACCTTGACCGGCACGAACGCCTTGGTGTCGGCGCCGTTGTCGGACGGCATGAAGACGAGTTTATTCGCATCGTAGATCTGGCTGCTGCCGATGCTGTCCTGTGCCGGCAGCGGCGCCGGGGAGAAGATCGCCACAATGGCGATCACGACCAGAAATTCTATCGAGGTGAATTGGTTGCGTTTCATCTCATGCACCTTGGCGTTGGTGATTGTTCGAGCTGTTCCGGTCATCGGGTCAGAGGTCTTCGGAGGTGCCCCAGAGCTCTTTCTTCTTGAGCGTGGCGACGGGGACGTTGGAGATCACCATCTTGGAGGCGTTGCCGGCCAGGTACAGGATGTTTTTGCCGTTCTGGTGGTTCCAGTTGAGCGGATTGGTCAGCGCGGTGACGTCGTGCATTTCAAAGAGGGTGTCCCAGGTGACCAGCGTGGGGCCCGAGTCCCAGCCGCAGGTCATGTATTCGCCGACCGCCATCACCTTGCTGGGGTTTTTGAACAAGGCGATTTTCTTGAAGTAGGGCGACCCGAATTTCACGTAGGTCCAGGAACCCGTTTGCGCCACCGCGTTGGGCATGACGTAGAAGTTGGGCACGACGCTGGAGCCATAGTTGTTTCCGTCGATCAAACTGGTGCTGCGAATCCGGGTGGGCAGGGTGCTGGGGCACCGGATCAGCTTCATGTCGCCGACTTTGAGGTATCCGTAATCGTAGAGAACCTTGTTGATTCCCTTGTTGTTGCGGATGGAGGGCGGGTAGTAGTCGTTCTGGTCGTTCGCATAGAAGTTGAGGACCGTGCCGTACTGCTTCATATTGTTGAGGCAGCTGGTCTGGCGGGCGGACTCCCGGGCCCGGTTCAGCGCCGGGAGCAGCATCGATGCGAGGATGGCGATGATGGCGATCACGACGAGGAGTTCGATCAGCGTGAACATTCTGTGTTTCATGACAGGGACCTTTCCTTTTGGGTTTGTTCGATGGAACGGATGGAATCTCTTTTTTGAAACTCGCCGGGGATGCGGATCACGGACGACGTGTTCCGCTGGTGGAGCCCCACTCCGTCGATCAGGTCGCAGAGCATGCAACAGCCGAAGTGGGAGACGCGGTTGAACGGCATGGCGACGGTGGACAGCGCCGGTTTCAGGAGCGAGCAGAGCTGCCCGGTGCCGTCCATCCCCATCAGGCTGAATTCTTCGGGAACCCGGATGCCGCGGGCCTCGCAGGCACGCAGGAATCCGAACGCGGCCCAGTCGTTGGCGGCGATGACCGCGGTCGGCCGTTCGGGGAGGCTCAGCATGCGGTCGAGCACCTCGGTCATATCGGGCGGCGTCAGTTCCGGCTCGGCGGGCTGGGCCTGCATCCTCCCCGAAATTTCAAAGAAGTATTCGGGCCGGAACTGCCCGGCCGACTTCATCGCTTCGAGATACCCGTTGGAGCGGGCGATGAAGGCGTTTTTCCGCGCCTCGTGGTTGATGAAGGCGATGCGGCGGTGGCCGTACTTCAGCAGCTGTTCGGCGGCGATGACGCCGGAGGTGTTGTTGTCCACCACCACCTGCGGCAATGCTTCGAGGGAGAGCGCCGTTCCGAAGCCGACCGCCGGAAGGAGCGAGACCAGCTCCTTGACGTATCCGGGGAGCACCTCTTCCACTTTGACCAGGATGCCGTCGGTGTTGCGGACGATTTCGCGGACGATATCCTCCTGCTTCGCGTCGGCCATGTACATGGTGATCCGGCCGCCGCGTTCGCGGCAGGCGGTTTCGATGCCGTCCATGTAGCTGGCCCAGAGGTCGTTGCTTTTCCACGCCGGACTCATGCCGGGCGAAAGCAGTGCGATGCGGTACGTCCGTTTCGGCAGGCGAACCGCCGCGTTCTGCTCCGCACGCCTGCCGCGCCGTCCGGAACGGTAGCCGACCCGATGGATCACGTCCATCGTGCGCTGCCGGATTTCCTCGTCCACGTTGGAGGCGTTGTTGAGGATTCGGCTCACCGTGCCGACCGAAACGCCTGCCAGTCGGGCGATGTCTCTGATCGAGTATTCCACCATTGTATGCCGCTTCGTTCTGGTTTAATGTTCATCAGTTAATGTTCATTGATCATCACTATTAATTATACCAAAACAAACCCGGATGTCAAGAGCTGTTCCGATTATTTTTGAATTTTGTTGAACTTTTATGGCTTGTTTATTGAACTTTAAAGTTCATTAAGGGGGCGCTATTTTTTTCTGGCCCGCCATTGAAATTGCCGCATTCTGCTAAGATATTAGTAAGGGGAGCGTCTGATTGCCGGGAAGCCTGTTAATTGCCGGGGAGGAGTGGAATGAAGAAGTCTGATGTCTCATATAAAGTCGCATTGCTGCTGTTGCTGGGATTCCTTTTTCTCCTGTATCCGTTTTTCTCCGTCATCCTCGGCGTGGCCGGGAGTGCTGTATTTGCACTGTTGACCGGGTGCCTGCTCCGCTCTCTTCTCGCCGGATTTCCGCTGACGCCGCGACGGTATCTGACTGTCGGCATTCTGCTGGCCGCGGGCTGCATTGTCGGGGCCGATGTCGCATACGGCCTGTTGTTTCATTTCATCGGAGTTCGGGACAATGTGTTTTTCGCTGAAATCGCCCTCCTCTGGATGACCGGGTATCTCTGTTTCGCCGCGATTCCCTTCCTGTTCTCCAAATCGGTCCGGAGTTTCCGGCTCCCCCTGGCGCTGGCGGTCGCAGCGACCGGAGCCGTCCTTCTTGTCATCGAACCGTTTTACTGGGGGGAATTCGAAGAGGATGTCGGGTGGAGTCCGCGGAAGCTTATCTACAACCACCCGGTTCCGATCTGGAATTACGGCAAGCCGTCGGTGCGTCTTGCCGCACCCGTGAGCGACGGTTTCATCACGGTCATCGGCTGGGACGGCCTTGAAACGCTCCCGGCCTGGGGATCGAATGATTTTTTGCCGGAACTCCTGCTGCCGGAGGGCGACTCCGGTTTCCAGGGAGTGACGACCGAGTACGGCGGAGACCAGGTCTCCATTCAAATCGCTCCCGGGCCGAAGAACGCAGGAGCTTCCGCTGTTACGGTGACGATTCCCGCCCGGACTCTCTATCCTGATTTTTCGAAAGAGGCCATGAAAATCGCCTATTTCAACTGCTATGCCAACTCGGAGGCGGCCCCGCGCGGCGAAATCCGGCTCACCTGGCGGCTGCGATTGCTGAAGCTGCCGCAGGAGAAGGGGCAACCGGAAGATGCAATCATCGTCGTCTGCGATCTCCTGCTCGATCCGGCGACCCGGACCGTTGCGGTTGAGCCGGGCCGGGTCTTTCCGTTTGCGCCGATCCGGGTGGGAGTCGCGGACGGGACCGCCTGGGCCGCCTGGCGTTCGCCCCGGAGTCTCGATGTCATGGTGAGCTGCCGCCCCGGAACGGTCTGGAGCAAGCCGGAGCGACTCACCGGCGGGGTCGCCTGGGAATTTCCGTTCCGGGGCGTGACCGCCGCGGGAAACCGGAAAGTTCACTTCATCTGGGAAGACGAGCGGAACAGTTTTCAACATTTTCTGCTTGCCCGAAGGCCCGACAATGCCGACCTCTATTACCGCAATTTCAATACCGAAACTATGCGATGGAGCGGAGAGCGCAAACTCTCCGCCGGGTGCAAGTACATCGTCGCATCGGCGGTCGCCGCCGAGAAAGATACGGTCGCCGTGGCCTGGATCGGAACCAGGAACGACGATTACCGGACTCTTCCCCGTCGGCTCTTTTACACCGTCAGCTTCGACGGCGGCAGGAATTGGGAAAAAACGCGGGTAATTCCGGGAACGGTCTCCGCCGATGCGCTCGAACTGCACCTGCAAAACGGCACACTTCATCTTTTCTACGGACGCCGGATCGGGTCCGAAAATAAGCTGCGATATCTCTTTTTCTACCGCAGGCGCGCACTGGCGGAATTCCGTCGGTGAGATTCGCTATTTCACCGTGATGGTGCCGATTACGTAGCTGTTGCCGCCGGAGGCGGTGACGCCGTCGCCGATTTTCAGCGCCGGGCGGGAATCCCCTTTCTTCCAGAGTCCGACGATGACGCGGTATGTGCCGGGCGCGGTGCCGGCCGGAATCTTGACGCTCTTCTCATAGCGGACCGTATCCTTCCACTCCGGGCTCGACGTTTTCACCGGGAGCGAATGGTCGCCCTGGAACGCGATTTTCTTGTCCCCCTCCTTGATGAAATGAACGAACGCCTGGTAATCCCGGTCCATCGGCTCCGGCGCTTTCCAGGCGTATTCGATTTTGACCGTCGAGTCGGGGGCGGCCTCCGCCGGCGTGATCGTCGCGGGCAGGATTTCGGTTCTGTCGTCCTTCACGGTGAAGCTGCCGACCTGACAGGAATTTCCGCCGAGGGCTTTGACGCCTTCGCCCGCTTTCAGCGCGGCGCGGCTCGACTTGTCGTACAAGCCGACGACGATGATGTAGTTGCCGTCGGTCGCTTTTGCCGGAACCGTGATCGTCCGGTTGTACTGAATCGTCCCCTTCCAATCGGCGCTGGAGGTCTTCACCGGCAGGCTGTGGTCGTCCTGGAACGTCGGCTTGGTTTCGCCCTCCTTGCGGATATGGACGAAAACCCTGAAATCCTTATCGTAAGGCGTCGTCGCTTCCCACTTGTAGGGTACCGTCAGTTTTCCGCCGGGCGCGACCGTCGCGGGGGTCGGCGTGGCGGCCTGGGCCGTCGTTAGAGCTTCTTCCGCGCACCAGGCCGAGCCGGTCACCACGGCGGCCATTGCAAAAATCGCAGCTTTCTTCCACATATGCATTCCCTCCTGTACTTGATTCCCGGCGATTCATCGCCTGTTGGAAATCTAGCAGGAAAATGGGAAAAAGCAATGCAATTTTTTGCCGTGGGGAAAATAAATTGTTGAAAATTTCTTTCAAAACATTTCAAAAACTTGCAAAAATGAAAAGATGTGATACAATATGAACATGGTCAATCAGGGGAACAACCGGAAACTGCTTTCACCGGAACGCGAAGAACTGATTCTCGCGGCGCTCGGCGACGGCGTGCGCACCATCGCCGAACTAGCCGGCGCGCTTCAGGTGTCGGAGGCGACGGTGCGGCGCGATCTGCAGTCGCTCGAAGACCGCGGCGCGGTCCTGCGGGTTCACGGCGGCGCGGTCCGCGTCGGCGACAGTGAAAAGCGCGAGCCGCTGTTCCATGAGAAAGCCACCATCCGCACTTCAGAGAAAGAGCGCATCGCCGAAGCCGCGCTTGCGCTGATCGACGACGGCGACTCCATCTACCTCGACGGCGGCAGCACGGTGCTCGCGCTTGCGCGCAAACTCGGGAGCCGCCGCGAACTCACCATCGTCACCAATTCGCTGATGGCGGCCGCCGAACTGATGGAGTCGCGCCACCGGCTGATTTTGCTCGGCGGCGAATTCCGGCCGCTGTCGCGCACGATGGTCGGCCCGCTGACTGCGCCGATCGGCGAAATGCTGCATATCGGCAAGGCGTTTTTCGGAACCATCGGGCTGACGCTCTCCGGGGTTTCCACCACCGACCCCGGCGAAGCGTTCACCAAGAAACTGATTCTCGGCCGGGCCGGGAAGTCGGTGCTGCTGGCCGATTCCGGGAAATTCGGCCGCGCCTCGCTGGTGGACGCCGGGGCGCTCGACGACTTTTCGACCCTGATCACCGACTCCGGCGTCTCCCCCGAATTCGTGAAAATGCTCCGTAAGCGAAAGATAGAAGTGATTCAAGCATAAGCAACTCTCCAAATAGACAGCTAAGGAAAAAGGCAACATGGCGAACAATTATCTCTCCGATCGCGGTCCCGGATTCCGTAAGGAAACCATCAAGCTCAAACCGATTCCGGCCTACACCTGGTCCAAGACTCCGGGCGAAGCATACAAGGGCAAGGAGCTCACCAAGGCCGAAGCCTCCGAACTTTACGAGTCGATGCTGGTCATCCGCGAATTCGAAGACATGATCAACAAGTGCCGTACCGGCGCTTACGAAGTCATCAGCGACTACAACTACCGCGGACCGACCCACCTGTCGATCGGCCAGGAAGCGACCGCCTCCGGCGTCTGCTCGATGCTCAACATCTCCGACCTCATCACCAGCACCCACCGCGGCCACGGCGACTCGATCGCCAAGGGCTTCCACGCCATCCGCCGGATGACCGAGGCGGAACTCCATGCCCGCTGCCCCGAATACGCCAACCTCTCCGGCGAGGAACTCCGTGAAGCGGTGATGGAAGACCACGTTTTCCGCACCATCGCCGAGCTCTTCGGCAAGGAAGACGGTTACGGAAAAGGCCGTGGCGGCGGCATGCACATCGCCGACTTCCGCGTCGGCCACCTCGGCGCGAACGCGATCGTCGGCGGCGGCATTCCGATCGCCACCGGCGCGGCGATGACCTGCCGCATCGACGACCAGATGAAGGGCCGCGTGGTCTGCTCGTTCGCGGGCGACGGCGCTTATGCCAACGGCGTGGTCCTCGAATCGCTGAACTGGGCGAGCCAGGATCAGTTCAACGGCCCGCTGGCCGAGACCAAGTTCGGCTTGCCGATCATCTACTGCCTGATCAACAACCACTACGGCATGACCGGCCGCGCCGACGGCGAAGTGACCGGCGTCGATCACCTCGCCCGCCGCGGTGCCGGGTTCGACAACGACAACATGCACGCCGAAATCGTCAACGGCATGGACATCCTCGCCGTGCGCGACGCGATCACCCGCGCCCGCGCCGTCATCGAAAAGGGCGAAGGCCCGGTCCTGCTCGAGTTCGACACCTACCGTTACTACGGCCACTCGCTCTCCGACCCGCGCAACGAATACCGCACCCGCGAGGAGGAAGCGCGCTGGAAGGACGTCGACCCGCTGGCCACCTTCCGCGCCGCGCTCCTTGACGGCAAGGTCCTGAGCGAAAAAGAGCTGACCGCGCTCGAAGAGAAGGTTGCCGCGCGCAACGCCCGCGCCGCCCGCCGCGCCGCCGACGCCGCCGATCCCGATCCGGCCGACGTGATCAAATACATGTACACCGAGGGCAGCAGCGACACGGTTCCGTCGCTTTACCAGGGCCCGAAACTCTACGAGCCGCTGCCGCGCGCCAAGCGCGACGGCGAGGGCAAAACCACCTACCGCGACGCGATCAAGGAAGGTCTCTGCGAAGAGATGGCGCGCGACGGCCGGGTCGTCTTCTTCGGGGAAGACGTCGCCGAATACGGCGGCGCGTTCAAGCTCTCCAAGAACATGCTCGAGACGTTCGGACGCGACCGCGTCTTCAATTCGCCGATCTCTGAGGCCTGTATCTGCGGCACGGCGGTGGGCATGGCGATGACCGGCTACCGCCCGGTGGTCGAGCTGATGTATATGGACTTCGCACTGATGTCCTCCGACCAGATTTCCAACCAGGCCGCGAAGTGGCACTACATGACCGGCGCTTCGACCGAAGTTCCGATGGTGATCCGGTGCAGCGTCGGCGGCGGCAAGGGCTACGGCGGCCAGCACTCGCAGTCGCTGGAGTCGATCTTCGCGCACATTCCGGGAACCTACGTGGCCTATCCCTCGAATCCGCGTGATGCGAAGGGGATGATCAAGACCGCGATCCGCACCAACAATCCCGTCGTCTTCGTCGAAGGCCAGCTGCTCTACAACGTCAAGGGCGAGGTTCCGGAAGACGACTATGTCGTTCCGTTCGGCGTGGCGAACACCCTCCGCGCCGGTTCCGACGTGACCATCGTCACTTGGGGCCCGGCGGTTGCCGATGCGGAAAAGGCGGCCGATACCCTCGCGGCGGAAGGCATCTCCGCCGAAGTGATCGACATCCGTACGCTGGTTCCGCTCGACTCCGAAGCGATCTTCGCCTCGGTCCGCAAGACCGGCCGCTGCGTGGTGGTGAGCCAGTGCGTCGACATCGGCAGCTTCACCGGCGAGATCGTCTCGCAGATCATTGAGAACTGCTTCGACGACCTCGACGCCCCGGTGCTCAAGGTCGGCGCCAAGAACGGCATCGCGCCGCAGGCCTACACGCTGGAAGAGGCGTTCCTGCCGAAAGCCTCCGACATCGTCGCGGCCGTGAAGAAACTTTACTGACACGCACGGAACAGGAGACAGCAACCATGGCTACTAAAATTCCAGTTCCGAAACTCGGACAGTCGGAAGAGACCGTGACCATCGCCTCGTGGCGGGTCAAGGAAGGCGACGCCATCAAGAAGGGCGACGTCCTCTTCGAAGTCGAAACCGACAAGGCCGTCCTCGAAGTCGAATCGCAGTTCGAGGGCACGATCCTCAAGATCGTCACCCCGGTCGGCGTCGAAGTCCCGGTGATGGTCACCACGGCGGCGGTCGTCGGCGAACCCGGTGAGGCGGTCCCCGCCGATCTGGCCGCGGCTCCGGCTCCGGCCGCTCCCGCTCCGGCTCCCGCGGCTCCGGCTGCGCCCGCCCCGAAAGCGGCGGCCCCGGCCCCGAAAGCGGCGGCTCCGGTTCCGGTTGCGGCGGCGGCGGCTCCGGCTGCTCCCGCCCCGAAGGCGGCCCCGGCTCCGGCGAAGAAGCCGGTTTCGCCCCGTGCAAAGAAGTTCGCGGCGGATTACCTGATCAGTCTCGCCAAGGTTCCGGCCTCCGGAATCCGCGTCACCGAGCAGGACGTCAAGAACTATCTCGAGTCGACCGGATACAACAAGCGCAAGATTACCCCGGTGGCGCTCAACCTCGCCGCCGAGGCGAAGCTGGAAATGCTCGCGCTCGAAGGCACCGGCGACGGCGGCCGGATCACCGTCGCCGACGTCAAGGCGGCGATCGATGAGATTCCGAAGCCGTTCAACACCATGCGCAAAATCATCGCCCAGCGTCTGGCGCAGTCGAAGCAGACCATTCCGCACTTCTACGTCACCGTCGCGGTCGATATGAGCGATCTCATCAAAAAGCGCGCCAAGTTGAAGGCGGAGGGGATCAACCTCTCGGTCAACGTCTTCGTGGTCAAGGCGACCGCGCTCGCGCTCAAGGAGTTCCCGAATGTGAACGCCTTCTGCGACGGTCTCTCGGTTTCGCGCAAGTCGAAGGTCAACATCGGCATGGCGGTTTCGGTCGACAACGGACTTGTCGTCCCGGTGATCGCCAACGCCGACCGCAAGGGGCTCGACGAGATTCAGGCGGAGTCCGCCGAGCTGGCCGAGAAGGCCCGCACCAACAAGCTCTCGCCGGACGAGATGAAGGGCGGCACCTTCACCATCTCCAACATGGGGATGATGAATGTCGAAAGCTTCCAGGCGATCGTGAATCCGGGCGAAAGCGCGATTCTCGCCGTGGCGAGCTGCACCCCGACCCCGGTGGTGCGCGACGGCCAGGTGGTCGTCCGCGACATCATGAAGATCACGGTTTCGGCCGACCACCGCGTGGTGGACGGCGCGATGGCCGCGGCCTTCGCCAACTGCATCCGCGCCAAACTCGAAGATCCCGCTCTCTGGGATACTTTGATCTAGTGCGTTGCACTGGTTCGTGCGAATAGAGAAGGGGGGACGATGCGTCCCCCCCTTTTTTTATTCCGTTTTCCGCGCTGGTTTAAGCGGGAGTTCCGTCGAGATTGACGACCCGGACTTCGAGCGGAATGGTTTTGCCGGAGCGCTTCAGGGCCTCTTCGACGATGGCGACGGTTCCGCCGCAGCAGGGGACGGTCATGCGGGCGACGGTGACCGACCGGATGTGATGATTCCGGAAGATCTCGGCGAGCTTGGCCACGTACTCCTCGGCGCTGCCGTCGAGTTTCGGGCAGAAGATGGCGAGAATCTTTCCGTCGAGCATATCGCGGTGGAAGTTGCCTGCCGCGTAGGCCACGCAGTCGGCGGCGACCAGCAGATCGGCGTCGTCGAAGTAGGGCGCGTTCGGGTTCAGCAGATGGAGCTGAACCGGCCACTGACGCAGCGCGGAGGGGATTTCCCCTTTCGGCGCATCGGCGGCGGGCTTCTTCGGCGCCAGGGCCCTGGCCAGCGTGCCGGGGCAGCCGCAGGGGAGCTTCTTCTCCGCCGGGGCGGGGGCGTCTTCGGGAACCGGGATGCCTTTTTCGCGGAGATACTCGACGGCGATGCGATAATACTCCTTTTCTCCGTGGGACTTGAGATGTTCCAGATGCGCCTTGATGGTGTTGGCGCCCTGGGCGGCGATCCGCTCCATGACCAGGTGCTCGTCGTAGGGGGCGGCTTCGCGTTCGACAAGCGTGATGGCGCCGCGCGGGCACTCGCCCAGACAGGCGCCGAGGCCGTCGCAGAACAGGTCGCTGATCAGCCGGGCTTTGCCGTCGATCATCTGGATGGCTCCCTCCGCGCAGTTCGGCACGCAGTTGCCGCAGCCGTCGCAGAGCTTCTCGTTGATTTCGATGATTTTTCTCTTCATAATGACTCCTCCTCTTATTACACTGTCGGTTGCAACAGTTTTTTCAACGAATCCCACAACTCGGCTCCGGCCGCTTCGAGGTCGAAGGCGCGATTGCTCATGCCCCACTGCTTGATGAGCAGCCGGACCGGGCCGAAGACGATGCGGAACAGCATGTCGGGCGCGATGTCGTCCCGGAGTTCCCCGGCTTCGACGGCTTCGCGGAACATCCGGCGCAGGGCGTCGCGGTGCGAATGCATCATGCCGAGGACCAGTTCGGCGTATTCGGGTTCGCCCATGAACAGCTCTTCGGCGAACATCACTTTCGCCAGCGGAGGATTCTTCGCGGCCAGAGTGAAGCGGCTGGCGATGAACGCCTTGATCCCATCCAGCCCGGTTTGCGGAATTCCGGCGATCGTCTGGTCCGAAGCGAATTCGAAGGAGCGGATCATCGTCTTGACGATCTCCGCCTTGTTTGCGAAATGCCGGTAGATGGCAGGCTCGGTGACGCCGAGCGCCTCCGCCAGTTTGCGGATGGTGACGTTCGCCACCCCGCCCTCCGCCGCCAGCGCCAACGCCGCTTCGACGATCTCCTCCTGCCGCTTCGAAAGTTCCATGATCGACTCCATGTTAGTTGTCATTCACTAACAATATAATCGCTCGACTGGAAAAGTCAATGGCAAAAATAGAATTATTTTCAGAAGAATGCGATTCTGCCTGGACAACTAATAAACGAAAACGCGCTCCAGTGCGGCCGAGGAGCCCGCGAGGGCAAGGCGGAGCCGAGCGTGAACTCCCTGGCCGCACGCCGGGCATGACCCACAAAAACGTCCCCGCCGCCAGACGGCCAAAAACGTTCCGAAAGCCTGCCAAGCCCTTGTATCGATCTCCACATGAGCAGAGCTGCCAACCATCCCCCGCAACGGTCTTGCACCTGGCAAACCAACCTCCTGCAAAAACAGGCGGAAGG
>CAYSZM010000054.1:0-21689 GCA_964435365.1 uncultured Victivallis sp.
TGCGGGTGTTGCGGAAATATCCCTTGAGCGCCAGCACGATCTGGGCGGCGCAGAATTCCGCGACCGGAATCGCGTTGGCCAGCCAGGCGCTCAGCACCTTCACATCGCGGGCGAAGAACGGACGGGCGAACCCGTCGGTGGCTCCGGCGGCGTAGAAGACCGCCTTGAGGTTCGGCAGCAGCGCGAGCTGCTCTTCGGACAGCGACGGCATTCCCCAGGTGGAAAAGATGAGTTCGACGTCGCTCAGATCCTCTTTCCCGAGCGAATTCTCATCGAAAACGCCGGAACGGAGCTCGGTCAGCGAGCCGATTTCTGCAATCTGTTCGGGAGTGTAAACGCGCCGGACGGTCTCTTCGCTCCGGCAGAAAAAAGCGGAATGCGGTTTCATATTGATTCCTGTCGTGTTCGCTGTGGTTAAATGCATGACGTACAATGTAGCACGAAAACGGCGCGGAATCAACCGTAAAGCCGCATAAATCACTTACAAATGCATCCCTCCGGTCACCGGCAATTCGATGCCGGTGATATAGCGCCCGGCGTCGGACGCCAGCAGGAGCGCGGCTCCGGCGCAATCCTCCGGGCAGCCGAAATTTCCGGCCGGAATCAGGTCGAGAATCTTCGCCCGGTAAGCATCGTCCTTCAGCGGCTCGACGTTGCGGTCGGTCAGGATGACTCCCGGAACGAGGTTGTTGACGGTGACGCCGAACGGCGCGTAACTCTTCGCCGCATTGAGCACCAGGCTCTGCAGCGCAGCCTTGGTCGCCGAGTAAACGGTAAGCCGCGGCGACGGACGGAACTGGTTGACGCTGCCGACGGCGATGATCCGCCCCCGGCGCCGCTCGCACATGGCGGGGGCGAACGCCTGCACCAGCCGGAACGCGGAACCGACGTTGGTCTGGAATTCCCGCAGGAATTCCGCCTCGTCGTACTCCTCAAGCGTGACATAGCTCTGCGTGGAAGCGTTCAGCACGAGGATATCGGGCGGCGGAACCGCGGCGATCAGCGCCTCCACCCCCTCGGGGGAAGCGAGGTCGCCGACGACCGCAATTCCGCCGCAGGCCGCCGCCGCTTCGTCAAGCGCAGCGCTCTTTTTGCTGCCGTGGACCAGAACGTTCGCCCCGGCCTTCGCAAAGGCTTCGGCGATCGCCCGGCCGATGCCGCGGCTCGAACCGGTCACCAGCGCGGTTTGCCCCGCGAGGCTGAACATCGAACCCGTCAGATCGTTCATGGGAATCCCCCTTCCTTAGAAGTAGCCGCCCTTGTTGGTGATCTCCTCGATGGTCTCGCCGGAACGGACCCACTTGAAGATATCCACCTCCTGCCGTTCGATCGCTTCGGCGCGAAGCAGGATATCGTAGGCGATTTCACGCGGAATGCACAACACCCCGTCGATGTCGCCGAAAATCACGTCGCCGGGGCGGACGGTCACTTTGCCGATGCGCACCGGAACCTGATAATGGGTGATCTGGCAGCGGCCGAGCGAGCCGTTGCTGGTGCGGTACTTGTAGAACACCGGGAAGTCTTCGCCGAGAATCTGCTTGGTGTCGCGGATTCCCCCGGCGATCACCGCGCCGCGGATGCCCTTCTGCTTGGCGGTGGCGGTCATCACGCCGCCCCAGAGGGAGGCTTCGACGTCGTCGGAGGTATCCCAGACCACCAGGCCCTCGGGCTGGAAGTCGTCGAGCATCTGGGCGCGGAAGGTCATTTCGCCCTCGATCATCACGTTGGGCGAACTCTTCACCGTGAACGCGATGCCGCAGACGGTCATCTCGTCGCGGAGCGGCATGATCGACGACGGCAGATTCTGGTCGAGCAGGCAGTGTTCGCGCAGCACATCGTTGATCGCCCCGGTATAGAGCTGCTCGTACCGTTCGCAAAGCTCGCGGACGGGAACCGGAAAATCGTTGGTCGGAATGTGCTGGCGGGCGTCGATGAGCGCGCCCAGTTTCATCAGGCCGGGTTCCTTGGCCTCGCCGCGCATGTCTCTGATGGATGGCATTTTTCTACTCCTTATTTCAGTTTAAAGTGATAACGGGCTGGTTGTCGGAATGCTTGTTCAAATCGACGGTTTTGCGGAACGTCCCGGCGTCCGTGACGATCTCCGCATCGTAAAGGCCGTAGAAGCCGCGGAACACATTGTCCCCTCCGTCCTCGTATTCGAGAACCGCGTCGGTGCGCCATTCGCGGTTGATGAGACGGTCGAGCGCCTTGAACGCGGGTTTCGGCGTCAAATCGTAGTTGACCAGACCGGCGCGCAGAGAGTTTTCGCCCTCTTCGCTGCCCATCGGGGCATACGCCGCGGTGCCGTCGACCATATTCCACCAGACGATGGACTCCGTCGCCGGATGGCTGAACCAGATCCGGTAGAGACGTTCGGCCACCAGCTCCTGAAAACGGTCGCCGTCGCCGAGATCGCGGCGGCTGATGATGCTCACCTCGGAGAAATTCACCGGTACGTTCAATTTCGCGTACTGGTCGAGAACCCGGTACAGCACGCGGGGATTCATGAATCGCGCGGAATCCTTCAGCAGCCAGTCGAACATATGATACTGAAGGCCCAACCCGCCCAGCCTGCATCCATGCTCCTGAAGGCGGCTCGCCAGCAGATAGACCGGCGAATAATCGCCCTGAAAATCCCACCACCGGTTGTCGTCGTTGTAGATCAGCTGCGCGAGCGGGAAACTGTCCGCCGCCATCTTGAACGTGCGCTCGACATGATCGTCGGGGAAGGCCGCCGCCGGGGAACGCTGCAGCGGGTTCCGCGTCTGCGCCTCATTGACGCAATCCCAGATGAAAATATCGTCGGCATAACGTCCGGCGAGCTCCTCGATGCGGCGCTTCAGGCGGCGCATCATCTCGACGGAGTTTTGCGGCGCCCAATCCGGAACGAAACAGTGCCAGCAGAGCGGATGCCCTTTCGGCGTAATCGCATGGCGTCGGCAGAAATTCAGCACGTCGTCCGGCGGCGGGCGGCGATAGATCGGTTTCGCACCGTGTTCGAACCGGGGATGCCCGTCCTCCGGTTCGAGATCGGACCAGTAGAAAGGAATGACCGCCTCGTTGAACAGACTCGCAAAAACTTCCTCATACCGCCGGTTCTGCTCTTCGGTGGGGAACTGTCCCTGCATGAAGGCGTTGCAGCCGAACAGATACTGATGGGTCTTCTGTTTGAGCCGGATGGTCGCCTTGCGGACCGGTTTCCCCGCCGCGTCATTCAGCCGCACCCGGCAGAATCCTTTGCGGTACAGTTCGGTGCCGTGTTCGATGAGATAATCGGTTTCCGCATCGTTCTGAAGCAGGAACCGGCTCAACTCCTTTGCAAGTTCGTTCATTTCACCTCTCCGCTTTGTTCCGCAGGGTGTCCAGAATGCCGCGGATGTAGCCGACGGCGAACAGGTTGCCCTGCATTTCGTAACCGGGATTGTCGTTGTTCTCCCCGGCCAGCGTCGGGGTGTGGTCGGGGCGGATCAGCCCGTCGAATCCATTGTCGCGCAACAGCTTCAGCAGAGCGGGCATATCCGTGGGGCCGTTGTCGTGGAACGTCTCGCGGAACGAATCCCGCGTCCCCTCGATGTCGCGGAAGTGGAAGAAGAAGAGCTTCTTCGCCCGGCAGAACTCCGCGGCGCAGGCGAACACGTCTTCGCCCATCGCCCGGAAGGTGGCCTGACAGAAGGTGACGCCGTGATTCGGACTGTCGACGATCGCCAGCGCTCGCCGGTAGGCGTCGGCCGAAGTGAAGATGCGGCCGTACCCCTTCAACTGCGGAATGGGCGGATCGTCGGGGTGGAGTCCGAGCCGGACGCCCGCCTCCTCGGCGGCGGGAACCACCGCGCGGATGAAGTATTCGTAGTTTTTCCACACCTCGTCGCGGGTGATGACCGGCGTCTCCGGCTCCGGCGGCAGGTCGGCGGAGCTGAACTCGCTGGTCAGCGCCCCTCCCCGCTCCGGGCGGTCGAAGCGGGTGCGGAACCAGCCGACTCCGACCATGAAATTGTAACACAAAAGGCCGATGCCGAGACGCCCCATGTTCTTAAGCAGCATCCGGTAATGTTCGATGTCCTCGTCCCGCCCGGGGAGTCCGAGCTTGATCCGGCTCATATCGAATTCGTCGCCTTCGAGCGCGCAGACCTTGAAGCCGTGCTCCTCGAAGCGCTCAACCGTCCGCCGCAGCGAATCGAACTCCCACGGCGGCAGGTCGCCGGTCAACTCCGGCGCCGCCTTGGTGATCGCCGATTCGATCCCGATCTGGCGGGCGAGCGTCCACTTGATATCCGGCTTGGCCGGAAGCATCATGCCGAGTTTCATTGATTTCAGCTCCACTGGCGGTCGTTGGACCACTCTTTATCCCACTCGTCGGTCGGGGCCCATGCCACCGGGAAGTCGGCGTGCAGTTTCTCTGCGATCAATTTCTCGTTCAGTCCCTCGATGCCGAGGCCCGGAGTATTGGGAACATCGATATATCCGTCGCGGATCAGCGGCTTCGGCAACCCGGTCACCAGGTCTTCCCACCACGGCACGTCGACCGAATGGACTTCGAGCGACATGAAATTGCGCGTCGCGGCGGCGACGTGGACCGCCGCCATGCAGGCGATCGGACTCTCCGCCATGTGGATCGACATCTGGACGCCGTGCTCCTCGGCCAGGTCGCCGATCTTGTGGGTCTCGAGAATGCCGCCCGCGGTCAGAATGTCGGGGTGAATCATCGCCAGCGCGCCGGACTTGAGCAGCGGCAAAAAGTTCTCCTTGAGGTAGATATCCTCTCCCGTCCCGATCGGAACGGTGGTCGCCTCGGCGAGTTTCCGGTACTGGTCGGTCAGCTGCCAGGGAACCGGGTCTTCCATCCAGGCGAGGTTGAACTTCTCCAGCCGCTTCGCCAGCTTGATGCAGTCCTCGAGCGGAATGTGGCCGAGATGGTCGATGGCGATCGGAATCTCGTAACCGATTTCGGAACGGACGTCGGCCATGTACTGTTCGAGATAATCCAACCCCTTTTCGGTCAGGTGGATGCCGGTGAATCCGTGCGCCGTGTTGAAGAGGTCGTAGGCCTCGCCGCGCATCGCCCGCGGGTCGATCGAACCGTGCGGCGTGGTGAACACCGTCTTTTTGTATTCGCGCATTTTTTCAAGGAAACCGAGCGGAGCCGAAAGACACCCCTCCTTCCCCATCAAGAGCTCGATCCCGAGGTCCATCTTGAGGAAGGTGTAGCCCTGCGCCATGCGGTCTTTGAGCGCCTTGCCCATGTCGCGGCCGCCGCCCTCGGAATCGGTGTCGCAGTAGATGCGGACCTTGTCGCGGAACTTCCCGCCGAGCAACTGCCAGACCGGAACGCCCCACGCCTTGCCGGCGAGGTCCCAGAGCGCCACTTCAATGCCGCAGACGCCGCCAGCCTGCCGGGAGTGGCCGCCGAACTGCTTGATCCGCCGGAAAATTTTGTCGATGTTGCAGGGATTCTCGCCGAGGATGCGGCTCTTCAGCATCGCCGCGTAGGTGCGGCTCGACGCATCGCGCACTTCGCCGTAACCGACCAGCCCCTGATTGGTGTAGAGCTTGATGAGAGTACAGCGTTTCGGCGCGCCGTCGATATCGGCGAACCGCATGTCGGTGATTTTCAGGGTCGAGGGATCGATTTTCGCCATTTTCAGCACAGCTCCTGTTCCTTGCGGTTATAGATCTCTTCACATTTTTTCGCACCGCCAAGAAGCGCCCGGGCCACGCCGGAGAGCGCCTCGTCGCGGAAATCCTCGTCATAGCCGAGCAGCGTCAGCGCGGCGACCACCCGGCCTTCCGCATCGCACACCGGGGTGGACATCGCGTCGATCCGCCAGCGGTTGCGGCCTCGGTTGAAGCAATAGCCGTCGCGGCGGATCGCCTCGACTCCCTCGCGAACCAGTTCGGCCGCATCCGCCTGCCCGGTCGCTCCGGCGCAGAGCCGCCCCAGCCGTTCCAGTTCCGCAGCCGGAGCCCCGGCCAACAGCGCCGCGCCGACCGACCCTTCGGCCACCGGGAAACGGACGCCGACTTTGCCGGAGACCGCCATCGGACGCGGCGACTCCGCCCGCAGAATCGGAATCTGCGCATCGCCCTGCCGCACCGAGAGTTTGCAGCAGAGTCCGGTCGCCGCGGCAAGCTCTTCGAGCACCGGCGTCATCGCCTCGTAACAGGCGCTGCGGTCGGTGAGCTTGCGGACCACGCCGAGCATCCCGAACGACAGGTCGTAGCGGGTGCCGCCCGCCTTGCGAATCCAGTCCGCCGCCAGCAGCGTCTGCAAAATCCGGTAGCAGCTGCTCGGCGTAATGTCGAGCTCCGCCGCCAGTTCCGCCTGCGTGAGCCCGCCATCCGTTTCACCCAATCGGGCGAGAATCGCCACGGTTTTCTCCACCGCCGGTATCGTGTTTTCCGCCATCCGAAACGCCTTGTTGTTCATATTTGAATTTTATTATTTATGATTTGAACATATTATACCTTCCTTTTCAAACAAAGTCAAGCCATTTCCGGAAGAATTCCGCGCTTTTCTGTTGAATAAACGCGAAAACGGCAGTATCTTATACTCTTGAAACGGAAATGGAAACAACAACCCGGGTGAAGCCCACATGAATTGTCTGCAACGCAAGCTGGCGGAATCGCTGGTGATCTTCGACGGCGCGATCGGAACCGAGATCTACCGCCGCAACTTTTTTGTAAACGCTTCGTTCGAACAGCTTTCGGTAACCAATCCGGACGTGATTCTCGATATTCACCGCCAGTATCTCGAGGCGGGGGCCGAAGTGCTCACCACCAACACCTACAACGCCAACGCCCGCCGCCTCGGCAAGTTCGGGCTGGCCGACCAGGTGGAGAAGATCAACCGCGCCGGGGTGGAACTGGCGCGCCGCGCCATCGCCGACGCCGGGAAGGAAGACGAAGTCCTCGTCGCCGGGTCGATCGGCCCGGTCGGCGAGCCGGAATCCTCCTCCGACCGGCGCAGCCGCGAATCGCTGATCCACGAACAGCTCGAAGCACTTGCGCCGGTGGCCGACTTCATCATCTTCGAATCGCTGCGCACCACCATCGATCTTGCAGCAGCGCTCGAGGCGATCCGGTTTTTCCCCGACCTCGTCTACGTGGTCAGCTTCGCCGTCGACCGCCACGCGGAAAACCACAGCGGCGACGGAATCGGCGACTTCAAGAGTCTCATCGCCACTTTCCCGGGGCCGCGCCCGACCGCGATCGGCCTCAACTGCGGCGGCGGACCGGAATCCACCCTCGGCGAACTCGAAGTGCTGGTCAAGGCAACCGAGCTGCCGATCATCGTCCAGCCGAACGCGGGGCAGCCGCGCGGCGTCGACGGGCGCATGATCTATATGACCAGCGCCGAATATTTCAGCACCTACGCGAAGCGCTATGCGATGCTGGGCGCGGCGGCGATCGGCGGATGCTGCGGCATCACCCCTTCGCACATCCGCGAACTGGCCCGGACGATCAAGCCCCTGATGCGCGCCGAAAAACAGGAGCTGCCGAAACTCGAAGTCGCCGACTGCGACCTCCTCGACCCGGTTCCGCTGGCGGAGCGCTCTTCGTTCGGCGCGAAACTGGCCGCCGGGAAGTTCGTCACCTCGGTTGAAATCACGCCGCCGCGCGGCTTCGACCTCGCCTCAACCGTCGCCGGGGCGCGCAAGTGCCTCGAAGCCGGAGTCGACGCGGTCAATCTGCCGGACGGCCCCCGCGCCAGCGCGCGCATTTCCCCGTTCGCCGCCGCCGTCGCCATCCAGCGCGAAGTCGGCATCGAAACGGTGCTCCATTGCTGCGGCCGCGACAAGAGCATGATCGGGCTCCAGGCGGACCTGCTGGCCTGCGCCGGGCTCGGCATCAACAATATATTGTTCATCACCGGCGACCCGCCGAAGCTCGGCGACTACCCGTTCAGCACCGGGGTGTTCGACGTGGATTCGATCGGACTGGTGAAGATCCAGTCGCGCATGAACCGGGGCATCGACCTCGGCGGCAAATCGATCAACGCGCCGACCCGCGCGGTCATCGGCGTCGGCGCCGACCCGAGCGCGATCGACCTCGAACGCGAATACCGCCGCCTCTGCGAAAAAGTCGAAGCCGGGGCCGAATTCATCATCACCCAGCCGGTCTTCGCGGTGGAGGCGCTGTTCGCCTTCCTCGACCGGATCGAGCATCTCGGGGTTCCGCTCATCGCCGGAATCTGGCCGCTGGTCAGCTACCGCAATGCGGAGTTCATGAAAACCGAGGTGCCCGGCGTGGTGGTTCCCGACTCGATCATGGAGCGGATGGCCGCCGCCGCCACCAAGGAAGAACAGCGCGAAACCGGGCTGGCCATCGCCCGCGAAAGCATCGCGGCGATCCGCTCGCGGGTGCAGGGCATCCAGGCCAGCGCGCCCTTCGGCAACGTCGACCTCGCGCTGCGGGTCCTGGCGGAATAACAGGAGGGCGGCCGGAAATGCGCCTGCTCGTCTACAACATCGCCTACGGGACGGGGTGTCCAGGCGGCGAGGCGAAACGGCTGCTCACCGCCCACCGTTATCTGCGCACCGACGCATTCCACTTCGACCAGATCGTCGGGCTGGTGGACGACATTCAACCGGACATGATCGGGCTGGTCGAGGCGGATTCCGGGAGCTGGCGAACCTCCGGAAAGAGCCATCCCGATACGGTGGAGCGGCTGCTCAACGGCGTCCGCACCCCCTCCCCCGCGACCGGATCGAAATACGGTCCGCGTTCGCTCCTCAACCGGGTTCCCTATCTCAAAAGCCAGACCAACGCCCTCTTAGCGCGGACGGAGTCGGAGGTGAAACGCCACTACTTCCCCTGCGGCACCAAGAAGCTGATTCTGGAACGGGAAAGCGACGGGATTACTGTGTTCCTGGTCCATCTCGGACTCACGCACCGGGTGCGCACACTCCAGCTCGACTACCTGCGCGGACTGCTCCCGCGCGACGGCAGGCCGTTCGTCCTGGCCGGGGACTTCAACACCTTCCGCGGCGAAAAGCTGGAGCTGGCCGGGTTCATGGAAGAGATGAGCCTCCAGAACGCCAATGAATCCGGGTCCGCCACCTACCCGGCCTGGAAGCCGCTGCGGCAGCTCGACTACATCCTTGTTTCGCAGCAGGTGCGGGTCGAGAGTTTTGAAATTCTCCCCGTGCTCTATTCCGACCACCTGCCGCTGGTCGCCGATCTCGCGCCCGCCTGAGCAAAAAAAAAGCAAATGGCCGGTTGTATTCTCCCGGACTGAAGAGTATAATAAGCGCAGGGAGCCAAGCAACCGAGGAGAATTTTATGAAAATCGCGATTATCTATTACACAAAAACCGGGAACACCCGGGCCATGGCAGAAGTCGTGGCGGAAGGAACCCGCAATCTTCCCGGCATCGAAACTAAAACATTCGAGCTCGAGCACGTCGATATGGCTTACCTGAAGCAGTCCAGGACGGTGATTTTCGGAACGCCGACCCATCATGCCGATTGCTGCTGGCAGTTCAAGAAATGGTTCGATGAGATGAGCGGGCACCCCAAGGACGGCAAGTCCGCCTACCCGCTGGTGGATAAACTCGGCGCGGTGTTCGCCACCGCCGACTTCGCGCAGGGCGGCGCCCATATCGCATTGACCAACCTGATCGGCCACATGCTGGTGCAGGGAATGATGGTTTACTCCGGCGGAGCGGCGCACGGGCTGCCCTACCTCCCGTTCGGAGCGGTTTCCCTGACGGAAAACTTCGAAATCAGCAAGCAGATTTTCCGCACCTTCGGCGAACGGATCGCCATCAAGACCAAGGAGCTGTTCGAGGCTCATCAGAGCCACAGCCACAGCATCTACCGGTAAAGCCGCCGAACGTTTCCCCGCGTCCAACTCAGAGCTTATCCAGCCGGATAAGCTCTTTTTTGCGACAACCGCTTATTCGTACCGCAGGGCTTCGATCGGGTCGAGCTTGGAGGCTTTCCAGGCGGGGTAGAAACCGAAGATGAGACCCACCGCCGCCGAAACCGCCACGGCGGCCACCACCGCCTGCGGGCTGGAGGCGATCGGCCACTTGAGGTAATGTTCGACCAGCAGCGCCGCGCCGTGGCCGAGCAGAATGCCGACGATTCCACCGACCAGACAGAGCACCATCGATTCGATGAGGAACTGCTGCAGAATGTCCCGCGAACGGGCTCCCACCGCCATGCGGAGGCCGATTTCGCGCGTCCGCTCGGTCACCGACACCAGCATGATGTTCATGATGCCGACGCCGCCGACGATCAGCGAAATCAATGCGACGCCGAGCAGCAGATTGGTCATCACCGTGGAGGTTCCGGTCAGCATCTGCATGAATTCCGCCGAGTTGCGGATATGGAAGTCATCGTCCTTCCCCGGTTTGATCCGGTGGCGTTCGCGCAGCAGCGTAGTCACCTCTTCCACCGCCGAATCGACCTTCGCCGGAGAAGCGGCCATAAGCTGGATCATATCGATCTGAATGAACTTCGGAACGAGAAGGGTATCGCTCGCCAGGTTGCTGTCCGCCTCCGGATAGAGGGCGACTCCGGTTCCGGAATAGAGCGCGCCGGGGCTGGTCGCCGCCGTGCTGGTCGTACTCGACGCGGTGCCGGTCTTGAGCCCGGTCAGCCGCAGCCGCGCGGTGGACCAGGGCAGGATGATCACGTCGTCCTCGTCGCGCCCCATCATATTGGCGCCCTTGCTTTTCAGCACGCCGATCACCTTGAACGCGGTGTTCTTGATCCGCAGTTCGCTGTCGATCGGCGAATTGCCGCCGAACACCTCGCGCACAACGGTCGAACCGACCAGGCAGACCGGAGCGCGGGAGTTGACTTCGGCAGTCGTGAAGTTGCGTCCCTCCTCGATTTCCCAGTTGCGGATGGTCAGGTAATCCGGCTCCGAACCGATGATCTGCGCTGGGGCGTAGTTGATATTCCCGGCAACCGTCTGGTATCCGTTGGCGGAGACGACCGGAACCACCGAGGCGACCGACGGACATTCGCGCAGGATCGCCTCGCAGTCGCCCGGCGTCAGCGACATCCGGCTGCCGGACCCCATGTTGATGCCCCCGCGGCGCGACGCGCCCGGCAGCACCAGAATGGTGTTGGCCCCCATCTTTTCGATCGAATTACGGATCGAACGCGAGGAGCCGGAACCGATCTCCATCATGGTGATCACCGCCGCGATGCCGATCACGATGCCGAGCGTGGTCAGCAGCGCCCGGGTCGGATTCCGCTTGAGCGCTTTGAGCGCGGTAAAGATAGTTCCGGTGATTTTCATGCCGTGGCCGCCTTTCCTTCGTAAGCGCCGCTCACAATCAGGCCGTCCTGCACGTGAATCTGCCGTTTCGCGCATTCGGCGAGTTCGGCCGAGTGGGTGACGAGAATGACCGTGATGCCGTCCTCGTTGAGTTCGCTGAACATGCGCATGACATCTTCGCTGGTATGCGAGTCGAGGTTGCCGGTCGGTTCGTCGGCGAACAGCACCGGCGGATGGTTGATGAGCGCGCGGGCGATCGCCACCCGCTGCTGCTGGCCGCCGGAAAGCTGCGACGGGAAGTGATGCATGCGGTCGGCAAGCCCCACCCGTTCGAGCATTTCGATGCCGCGTTTGCGGCATTCGCGCCGCGAAAGCCCGCCCGCCGTATACGAAAGCGGCATGATCACATTGTCAAGCGCGCTCGTCCGCGGCAGCAGATTGAAGCTCTGGAAGACAAAGCCGATTTTCTTGTTGCGCACCAGCCCGCGGCGGTCGCCGGAAGCACGGCCGACCTCTTCCCCGTCCAGCAGATAGCGGCCGGAAGTGGGCCGGTCGAGACAGCCGAGGATATTCATCAGCGTGCTCTTCCCGGAACCGGAGGCCCCCATCAGCGCGACATATTCCCCCTGGTCAACCGACATGGTGATGCCTTTCAGCACCGGGACGTCGATCTCGCCGAGAAAATAGGTCTTGGTGATATCTTCCAATTCGATGAGTTTCATACCCGCCTCCTCTTCAGCGTTTCGGCGGCTTCGGCAGGAAGGGGCTCCCGGCGTCGCCGGAGCCGGCCGCAGCCTGATCAGTGGAAACCTGAGTTGCGCCGGTTACGACTTTCATTCCCTCTTTGAGGTCGCCGGAAACGATTTCAGTCGAAATTCCGTCGTTGAGCCCGGTCTTCACCCGGACCGGGCTGATCGCCCCGTCATCGCCGAGCACCCAGACAAACCGGTCGGTGCTGCCGCGGGTAACGGCGGCGGCTTCGGCGGCGGTTTTCTGATAGGCGGGGAGCACCAGAGAATCCTCCGGCTGATAACGGAGCGCGGCGTTGGAGACAGTCAGCACGTCTTTGCGCTCGGCCAGCACGAATTTCACGTTGGCGGTGAGGTAAGGCAACAGCCTGCCGCTCGAATTGTCGGTGGAAACCTCGACGACGTAGGTCACCACGTTCTGGGACAGCGTCGCGTTGAGCCGGATCTTGTGGACCGTGCCGGTGAACCTCTCGCCCGGAAACGCGTCGACCGTGAACATCACCGGCATGCCCGGTTTGATCTGGCCGATGTCGGCCTCGTTCACCGAAACCCACACCTGCATCCGCTTCAGATCCTTTGCAATCAGGAAAATGCTCGATGCGCTCATGCTCGACACCACCGTCTGCCCGACGCTGACCCGGCGGTCGATGATGACGCCGTTGACGGGAGAGCTGATGATGCAGTAGTCGAAATTCTGCTTCGCCTTGTCGTAGGCGGCCTTGGCGCTGGCCAGTTCGGCTTCGGCCTGGGCGAGATTGGCCTGGCGGACGGAAACGGTGGCGACAGCGGAGTCATAAGCAGCCTTGGCGCTGTCGTAATCGCTCTTCGACATGGCGTCCTTGGCGCGAAGTTCCTGGGCGCGCGCCCAGTTGCTCTTGGCGAGATCGAGTTCAGCCTTGGCCAGGTCGATGTTCGCTTTCGCCTGAAGGATACTCGCTTCGGACTGAATCCGGTTGGCGTCGGCCGCGCGCATCTCGGCGGCGTAGACCGAATCGTCGATGCGGGCAAGGACCATCCCCTTTTCCACCGGAGAACCGTAGTCGATCGCTTTGCCGTTGGAATCGGTGCCGAAGACGGCGATCTTGCCGCTCACCTGGGCGCCGACGTTGACCAGCTCTTCCGGCTCCACCGTGCCGGTGGCGCTGATGGTGCTGAGCAGGTTGCCCCGGGTCACCGTCTCGGTGCGGAATACCGTCTGGGTGGTTTTGCCGAACCAGCGTTTGTATCCCCAGTAACCGCCCCCGGCCAGCACAGCGAATATGAGCAGGGTAATGATCCAGTTCAGCAATTTTTTCATGATCTCAATGCTCCAGATATTTAATCGACCATCCAATTTATTCGGATATCTTAATCTTATGTCAGTAAAACGAAGAAACTCCCTGCTTTATTGTGTCGATGGATTCGTTTTTTACTCAAATCATGCTAATTTATTAGAAAGAGGACAAAGAAAAGCCTATGGGAGCGCCGGCTGCAATGTTGGAACAGGGAAAAATGGAAGAGGAAAAAGCGACAGGAACCGGTCGACTCGCGGCATGGTTCCGAGCGTTGACCGACCGCCGGGGAGCGCTCCTTGCCGCATTGCTGGCGGTGCTGCCGTTTCTCCCGACACTCGGGTACGGGTTCCTGGTGGAGTGGGACGACGGCGGATTCGTCACCAGCAATCCGCATATCGCGCTGACCCGGGAAAACCTCGTCCACAACCTGACGACAAACCTTCAGGAAGTCTACACGCCGCTTACCACGCTCTGGCTGATGATCGACAACGCGCTTTTCCGGGGGAATCCGGTCGGATTTCATCTGGTCAACCTGCTGCTCTTCGCCGGAATCGCCGGGCTGTTCTTTCTGATCCTGCGCCAGTTGCGCCTGCCGCCGGCGGCGGCGCTGATCCTCACGCTGCTCTGGGCTTGGAATCCGTGCAAGATCGAAACCGTCGCGTGGATCGCCGAACGCAAAGGGCTGGCAAGTTCGTTCTGCGCGTTCTGGGCGATGTTGCTCTTCATGCGCAGCTGCCGCCGGAACCGGGTGTCATACGCCGCCGCCCTGCTCGCTTTCATCGCGGTGTTCTTCAAACCATGGGTCCTGCCGCTGCCCGGAGTGATGATTCTCTACGCCTGGATGCTCTTCCCGCGCGATTTCCGGAAAATCTTGCGCCTGACGGGATTCCCGGTACTCGCCGGAATCGCCGGAGCGGCGGCGGTCTATGCGATGACCTTTCACGAATTATCCGGAACGCGCGGCATCACGCCGGCGGACCTTGCCGGGTTCCTCCGCTATACCGGAGCGGCGTTTGTGCCGTTTTCGCTCAATCCGCTTTATCCAATCGCCGGATTTTCCGAAATGCTGCCGGAGCTGATCTGGGGCGGAGTCGTACTCGCCGCACTGTGGACGGCGGGGTTCGCCGCATTCGGGCGCAAATACGGACTTCGTCTTTCACTGGCCTTTTCCGCGGCACTGGCCGGGGTTGCCCTGCCGGTATTGTCGAGCGGGAATTTCACCAATACCAACTATGCCGACCGTTACGGCTTCCTGATTTCCGCCGTGCTCTGGAGCTGGGCGGGCGTCGCGGGAATGCGTCTCTTCCGCCGTTTCCCGAGGGCGTCGGTCCCGGCGGCAATCGTCCTGGCGGCGGGGTACCTGCTTGCCGGAGCGGTCTATTCCGAGACGTTTTCGGATACGACGCTGCTCTTCGCCCGCGCCGTCGCCGAAGAGGAGTGTCCGGCCAAGGCGATCGACGGGCTCGCGCTCTCCGGGCTGAACCGGGACCGGCCGGAGCTGGTCGAACTGGGCGGAGCCCTTTTCCTCGAACGCGCCCCCCGGCAGGCCGGGGCGAAGCGCGGCAATTACGAGACCACCGGAACGCTGCTCGTCCTCCTCGCTCCGGCGATGCGGGAAACTCCGGGGGCAAAGGAGAAGCTCGGGGCACTCCTCGAGCGGATCGACTCCAGCCGGGTTTATTCGCCTTCCGCCTTCCTCGCCCGCGCCTATGCGCTTGCCGTGGACGCCCGGGCGATGCGCGGCGACCGTGACGGCGCGGTCCGGCTGCTGAAGCGCCAGCTCGACCAGAAGGCGGGCGAAGCCTACAGTCTCGCCTTCGCGTCCGGCCTGTACGGATACCTGACCGGCAACAAGGAGATGGCCGTGGCGGGGTGGAAACAGGCGCTCCTGGCAAAACCCGGCGATGAACGCGCACAACGTAATCTGTTTGCAGCGGAGGCGATGCATGGACTTGAGTGAAAGACGTTCCGATTTTTCAGGCGAACGCGAACGCCATTTCTGGGAGCTCGCGCGCGCCGACTTCCTGTTGCATCTCCTGAAAAAACACCTGCCGCCGGAACAGGAAGGCACGCTGCTCGACATCGGGTGCGGGGACGGCTATCTGCTTCACCGCATGGGGGAAGCGTACCCTTCCAGAACATTCGCCGCAGTGGACCCGGCGCTCGATCCCGAACGGATCGCCCGGATCGAGGCGACCGTTCCCGGACGGCTCCGCGCCATGCGGGAATTGCCGCAGGAAACCGCCGGAAACGCCGATGCGGTCACGCTTTTCGACCTGCTCGAACATATCGAAGACGACCGCAAATTCCTGCGTTCGCTTTCGAACGCCGCCGCACCCGGTACGCTTTTCTTCATCACCGTTCCGGCGGGAAGCCGGCTCTACGGCGAACACGACCGCAGGCTCCGCCATTTCCGCCGCTATGACCGGAGCAACTTCCGGGAGCTGTTGAAAGAGAGCCAATTGGAGATTTTGGAACTGCGTTCCTTCTTCTCCGCCCTTTATCCGATCCGGCAGCTGGAACTTCTCTGCGGCCGGACGGGCGGAGACGTCGGCGCGGGCGCCGTCTCCCCGCCGCTGCTCAACGCCGCCCTCCGCACCGTGCTGTACATGGAAGCACGGCTGGAAGCGATTCCCGCCCGAGTCGGATTCCGGCTCCCCGGCCTTTCCCTGGAGGCGGTATGCAGAAAGTAACCCTGGTCGTCCCCTGTTTCAACGAGGCCAAACGCCTTTCCATACCGGATTTCACGGCATTCCTCGCCGAATGCGCAGAAGTCCGCCTCATTTTTGTGGACGACGGCAGCACCGACGCCACGCCGGAACGGCTCGCCGCGTTGCAAGACGCCGCGCCGGAACAGGTGGAAACCCTCCGGCTGGAGACGAACTCGGGGAAAGCCGAAGCGGTCCGGCAGGGAATGCGCCGGGCGCTCGCCGCCCGGACTCCCTTTGTCGGCTATTGGGACGCCGACCTTGCCGCCCCGCCGGAGACGGTCCGGCCGATGCTCGAACGGTTCGAGCTTCACCCGGGATTGGAAATCGTCGTCGGCTGTCGACTGCGGCGGCTGGGGGCGGACATCCGCCGTTCCCTGTTCCGCCACCTCGCCGGGCGGGGATTCGCCACCGCCGCATCACTCCATCTGCGGCTGCCCGTCTACGACACGCAATGCGGGGCCAAACTGTTCCGGGACCAGACCGCCGCCGAACTGTTCCGGGAGCCTTTCGTCACGCGGTGGCTTTTCGACGTGGAACTGTTCGACCGCTTCCTCGCCGCAAACGGACACGAGGCGGCCGTACGGGAAATCGAGGAATTTCCGCTGCCGGAATGGCACGATGTTTCCGGTTCGACCCTGAAATGGAGTTCGGCATTGCGGATCGCACGCGAGTTCCTCCGCCTCAGGCGGCATTACCGGAAGCCGGCTACTCCCCGCTCTCCGCAGGGGGACGGCGGGACGATTTGAGGTCGGAACGGCGGGTCTTCGACTCCAGCCGGCGACGCACCGACGCCTTGGTCGGCTTCGTCGGCCGGCGCATCCGGCGGACGACCAGCGCTTCGCCGATCAGCGTATCGAGCTTGGCCAGCGCGGCGCGGCGGTTGAGATACTGCGAACGCTCCTCACGGGCGTGGACGACCAGCTCCCCGGCGGCGTTCAGCCGGGAACCGAGGCGGGAGAGCAGCCGCTCGCGGTACTCCTCAGGAATCGAAGCCGACTCCAGCGGCTTCCAGCTCAACCGCACCGCGGTGCTGACTTTGTTGACGTTCTGCCCGCCGGGACCGCCGGACTGGACGAAATGCCACTCGAGCTCCGCATCCGGCACATAAATTTTTCCGCCCAGCAGCATCAGCGCACGAACTCCCTGAAATGCGACAGCCAGTTCGTCCAGATCGTCTCCGGCCCGACCGCGCCGGGCGGCGGCTCGACGCCGACCTCGACGCCCCACGAAGAGGCGAGAAACAGATCCACCCACATGAACTGCTCTTCGTTGAGGAACTTCATCGCCTCGCCGAAGCTCTTCCAGTCGCGCACTTTGTTGAGGAATTTCATGCTCATCGCGTCGCGTTTGGCGGTCAGCACCCGGATCGAGTTATCGGCGGGGTCGTGGATCAACGTGTAGCGGTCGCGCTTGCGCAGCTCGGAATCGGGGTTGAAGAGTCCGGGGTCATCGACGTAGCCGCCCTCGAAAATCAGCTCGACCGGACGGCCGAGCGCGGCGGCTCCCTGCCTCACCTTCTCCTGAAGCGCGCCCGAAGCGACGGCGGGGTAGAAGGTGTGCCAGCCCCAGCTTTCGTCCATCAGCAGCCGCCTTCCTTTTTTGGTGGGGTAGACCTGCTTCAGCATCGGGTCCAGCCCCTTGGCCAGATAGAGGCCGCAGCGGATCGGGTTCCGCACCTTTTCATCCCAGGTGAAGAAAAACTTGCCGAACTTGAAGAACGGGAGTTCCAGCGACGGCACGATCCACCAGTCGGTCAGCGACGGCGAATAGTGGTTGAACGGGCGGCGGACGAGGCGCGCCCCCTCCTCCGGCGGAATCACCGCCTCGATCCCCTCGCACATCCGGCGCGGAGACTGGTAAATCGAACACGGGATTCCACTCACAACGAAATTCCCTTCAGTTTCTGGAAGAGGCCGACCGCGTAGGAGTCGGTCATGCCGGAGATGTAGTCGAGAATGCGCAGCAGCCGCAGATAGGCGCTGCGTTTCCACTCCTCGTCGGCGAGGTTCTGATCCATATCCGGAACCAGCGCCGACATCCGGCGGCTGCGGTACGAGGCGGTCTTGCCGGAAGTCTTTTCAAGCGCCATCTCGTTCACGCACGGCACGAAGATGTCGAGCATGCCGGATACCATCTCGAACCCCGCGCCGATCACCTCGGCCACCGCCCGGTGCTGGTAGAGGTCGCGCGTGCTGCGGGCGGCGATCCGCTCCAGCGGCTCCTGGCTCTCGATGTAGGAGAGCAGCGGCTTCTCCAGCGTGCCCTTCAGCAATTCGTCGTGGTGGTCGATGAACACCTTCGCGCACTGCCCGACCAGGCGGCCGATCACCTGCGCGCGGAGGAACTCCGTCTTGCGAAGCGGGGATTCGATGGAACCGACGTACTCCGCCGAACGTTCCGAGTCGATGATTTCAAGGAAAAAGCGTTCCAGCTCCTGATAATCGATCAGCCCCAGCCGCTGGCCGTCCTCGAAGTCGACGATCCGGTAGGCGATGTCGTCGGCGGCCTCGACCAGATACGCGAGCGGATGGCGCTGCCACGCCGAGGGCCCGACCTCGATCAGCCCGGTGTGTTCGGCCATCTCGCGGAACAGATCCTCCTCGGAGCGGAAGAAGTTGAACTTCTTCCCGGCCACGCCGGAGGGTTTCCGCGCCACGCGCGAGGCGCACGGATACTTGGCGAACGCGGCCAGCGTCGCGCAGGTGAGCTGCATCCCGCCGCGCTGGTCGGGCATTTCGAGCTTGGCCAGCACGCGGAACCCCTGCGCGTTGCCCTCATAGAATTCAAAGTCCGCGGCCTCGTTCTCATTCATCACGTCGCGCATCGACCGGCCCACGTCGGAGTGGGTGAACCAGTGGCGGATCGCCTCCTCCCCGGCGTGCCCGAGCGGCGGATTGCCGATGTCGTGGGCGAGCGCGGCGGCGGCGACGGCGGCTCCGACGTCGCTGGGCTGCGCCTCCCCCATGTCGAAGTTGTCGCAGAGATAGACGCCGACCGCGCTGCCGAGAGAGCGCGCGATCGAGCTGGCTTCGAGACTGTGGGTCAACCGGGTGCGCACGTAGTCGGCCTTGACCAGCGGGAACACCTGGGTCTTATCCTGAAGGCGGCGGAACGAACCGGAAAAGACGATCCGGTCGAAATCGCGCTGAAACGGCGAGCGCGCCTGTGAAATCTCCCCGGGCCGCGAACTGCCGACCCGGTGGGGAGACAAAAGCTGTTTCCACTCCATCATATCGTGTCAGAGACTCCTCGTATTGAAAATAATCGTCCTCTCAATATACCGTCGCCGCCGCCGCGATACAAGCCGTTTTCCGCCCGAAACCGGAAAATCAATCCGCCGGATGCCATTCGACTTTGATCGGGTAGCAGAACGACCCGTCGGAGGTCACCAGAATGTACGGAATGAGCTTGTTTCCGCTCTTCCGGTAAAAGTAGTTCGATACCGACTGCGGCCGCTCCACATAACGCAGCGCCGCTCCGGTGGCCGGGTCGAGGTAGAGATGTTTCCCGCCGGGCAGCGAGACATTGGCGCACCAGACGTCGTTCACCAGCGCCGGACGGGTCGCCACCGTCACTCCCGGTTCCAGGTCCCTGAGATTGCAGAGCCCCATCGCAATATCGATGTTCCGCTCGCCGAAGCTCTTGCCGTCCGCCGGGCATTTGAACGTGCGATTCGAGGAGACGCTCCCGAACTGCAGCGCGGTTTTGAGCGTCCCGCCCGCCGACTCTTTCCCGGCCAGGTTCCGCTCGCGCAGCAAATCGAGCTCCGCCTTGGTCTGCAGCAAACCGGGCGGGGAGAACATCGAGTCGAAATACGTTTCCGGAATTTTGCCGTCGACTTTCACCTCGGTCACCACCGAAGGCGTCCCCATCCCGCGGTCCGGGGAAAACATCATCGGCAGATTCACCTTGTCATCAATCCACCGGTAATCGCGCAGGTGAAGCGTGACGGATTCCGGCTTTTCACCGTCTTCCCGCTTGAATTCCGGCGAAGTAACTTTGATCGAATCGATGAGATACGTCCGCGGGTTGACCATAATGTCGTATTCGGCCCCGTCCGCCGACGCGGTCTGCCGGATGCAGTAGCAGGCCCCGCTGTCCCCGGCCGCGAAATCGGGCAGCAATTTCCACCCGGATGCCGGGAACAGGTTTTCGAACCGGTCGCCAGGGAATATCTTCTGCAACGGCAGAATGCTCTTCGCGGCGCGCGGCTTCTCTTTCCCGTTGACATAAAATTTCCCCTGATCGCCGATGATGATGACATCGTCGTTGACGTTGAGCCGCGAGCGATGCCCGACCGTTTTCAGGAAGAACTGGTAATTGTTCACCCAGGAGACGGCCAGCGACTCCGGAGGAACGCCGTGCTCCCCGAACGACGCCTTGTCCATCTTCTGCAGCAACTCCGCCAGCGAAAGATCGACTCCGCCCCCTCCCGAAAACAGCGAACAGCCCGATATTCCGAGAAGACATACCGCCGACAGGATAACGCCCAACACAGGCAACTTGAAACGCGCTTTCATATTCATTCCCTTCCTCGTGGTTCCTGTCTCCATTATAACCCCGAACCGGGCGAATACAACCCGAAAACCTGCAAATAATCCATAAAAACCATTGCGGTAATTTGATTTTCCCCAACCGGACGGTTATAGTTAACAACAAAGAAACAGTTTCCCGTTTCATAGGAAAGGCTGCAATGTGAGAAAACCGTCGATCTACACCATCGCACGGGAGGCCGGAGTATCGACCGCCACCGTTTCGAAAATCGTAAACAACCACGGAAACATTTCGCGGGAAACCTCCGCGCGCGTTCTCGAATTGATCAAGAAATACAATTACGTCCCCCAGCAGCGCAAGCAGTCCGCCAGCGCCGTCGGCGTCATGACCTTCATGAACAACCGCAGGCCGCTGGCCTCCCCCTTCACCGGGCGACTGCTCAACGGCGTCTGCCTGCAATGCTTCGACGAAGGGAAAGACCTCATCCTGATCGACGGCGACCGGCTGGCCGACTCCACCCCCGAAGAACTCTATTGCCACTACGCCAGCAACTCCCTTGCGGGACTGCTGGTCTGCAATAAAACAGCCGACGAGCCGTTCTGCCTGCGGCTCAAGGAGTCCGGAGTCCCCTTCGTCCTGCTGGCCAACTCCGACCCCGGCGACACCGTCAACTTCGTCGCCACCCGGAACTACGAATCCACCGCCGAACTCGTCGATTACATGATCTGCCTCGGCCACCGCAGAATCGCCTACTTCGGACTGCTGAACCGAATCATGTCCAGTCACCGCGAACGATTCCAGGCATTCCAGGATATCCACGCCAAACACAAAATCGAACCGCGCCCGGAATTCATCCTCGACCTGCCCAACGCCGAAAGCGCCACGCTCAAAAACGCCATCCAACGCCTCATCGCCCGGCCGGAACCCCCGACCGCCCTCTTCATCGCCTCCGACGAATTCGAGAATCTCTACCCCCTCCTCGACGACCTCCGCATCGACGTCCCCACAACCATCTCAGTCGCCGGATTCCGCATGGAACGCGACGACGAACAACCCGGACGCGACTACTCCCGCATCGTCCAGCCCACCGAAATGATCGGCCGACGCGGCGTCTCCGCCCTCCTCCAACTCGCCTCCGGCAAAATCACCCATGTACACGAATATCTCGACAACAAAGTCAACTATGGCGAAACCATTCAAAAAATAGACAATTAACCTTGTCGTGGGAG
>CAYSZM010000055.1:0-21389 GCA_964435365.1 uncultured Victivallis sp.
TTCCCGTCTTCGGATAATGCGTCACGTCCGGGTAATCGGCGCTGTCGAATTCGAGGTAGACGAGCGGCTCCGAAGGCGAGGTGTTGGCGATCTTGTGCGCGCCCTCCGGTTTTGGCGGGCAGAAGATCACGTCCCCGGCGGAAATGGGTCGCTCCCCCTCCGCGGTGAGCACGACGCCGCTGCCGCTGACGATGTAGAACACCTCCTCGTTCACCTCGTGATAGTGGTAGGGGAAGTTGGCCTTGCCCGGCGGAAGCCGGTAGAAGCAGACGCTGCAGCGGTGTCCGTCCGTCTTGGAAACCATCGGGAAGCGCTCGAATTCATCGTGTTCCCCGAACGTTTTGTGTTCCGATGGAATCTCTTCCATCCGCGCAATGGTCAGCCGGTCGATATGCATCGTGCCCTCCCCTCGATAAAATCGGTTATCTTACTATAGCCGCAAAGAGTGAATTCGGCGAGCGCCGCATCCTCTTTTTTATGGAAAACCAACGGGTTTCCAGTTGAAATCGGAATGCGGACAGCTATGGTAATCCTTCGGAGGTGGAATATGATCTACTATTTTTCTGCAACCGGAAATTCGGAATGGGTGGCGAACGAACTCGCCGCCGGAACCGGGGACCGCGCCGTCTCCATCACCGGGCTGCGCAAGAAAAAGGAGACGCCGCCTCCGGTCAGGGCGGGCGAGACGCTCGGAATCGTCTTCCCGGTCTACGCCTGGGCTCCGCCGCGCATCGTCGTCGAATTCGTCAAGGGGCTCGAAGTCGATCCGGGCGCATTCGTCTACGGGGTCTGCACCATGGCCGACGTCGCCGGGGATTCGTTCCGGCTGCTCCGCAAACACATCCGGGTGGACAGCTGCTACTCGGTCCGGATGCCGAGCAATTACATCGTACTGGGCGGCCGGGAGCCGGAGGCGAAAATCCAGGCGAAAATCGCCGCCGCACGAAAGCGGATTCCGGAACTCTGCCAAAGCATCCAGGCGAAAAGGGTGGAATTCGACGTCCGTAAAGGGCCGGGGGCCTTTCTCTTTACGCCGCTCGCCTCGCGGCTCTTCAACCGCTTCGCCACAGACAAAAAGTTCCGCGCCGACGACAAATGCACCGGCTGCGGACTCTGCGCCGAGCTCTGCCCGCTCGACAACATCACGCTCGAAAATAACCGGCCGGTCTGGCACGGCGACTGCATGCAGTGCATGGCCTGTCTTCAGCACTGTCCGACCCAGGCGATCGACTGCGGCAGACTGACGAAAAACCGCACCCGCTACGTGTTCAAACCCGAGAACTGACCGCCGGACGGTCAGGCCCGGTTCGCGGTCAGGACGTACTTCAGCGGAACGTAGGTGTCTTTGCCGGAACCCGGCACATGGAGCACGTCGAGCTGATTGCGCTTGCGCTCGCTTTGAAGCTGCTCGAAAAACGGGACGAACCGGTCCGGGGTGAATTCCGTGCCGATGATGATTTCTCCGGATGAAGCCATCAGGGAGAAGGTCAGTTTGTAACCGTGCCGCCCGTTGTTGCGCACATTGACCGAGGAAATATCGTCGATGGTCGCTTCGCAAAGTTCGCCGCTTTTGAGCGCACGCAGCTTGGCGGCCCCGATGCGGAACCCGATCAGGTAAAGAATGAAACCGGCCATGGTCATAATGGCGAAAAAAACGATATGAGGGCCAAGCGGCCGGGTGCAGAGCGGCCAGGTCATGAGTGCAATGGAAAAGACTCCGAACATCAGGACGCCGATGAAGAACAGAATCTCACCGCCGGTCTGAAGCGGAAACACGCAGTCGCGGGCCAAACAGGCCGGGACCGTCCGCGGTGCCGGAGTCGCCAGAAAGTCATCGATCAGCGCCAGATTTTCCTTCATCTTGACACTGCACAGCGGTGGAACATGCTTCAACATCATCCACTCCCCCCGTTTGCTTCTTTCTACCATACTTCACAATTCCCCGCCGGTCAAGCGAAAAAAGAGATTTGATGCAGAAAGAAAGCGCGAGGCCGATCGCCAACTGGCAGACCACGAACAGGAAAGACAGCACCAGGTTGCTTCCCAGGAACCCCCGAAAGGGCGCGATCACATAATAAAGCAGGATCGCCCCGGGCGTCATCAGCCAGGTCATCAACGTGCTGACCCAGTGGTCCGGATAATGGGCGGTATGGATCAGCGAACGCATCGGAGCGTGGAAACTCAAATAGCAGTAAACGGCCCCCAGCACCGGGAAAAAGAGCAGGACGAGGCGGTCAAACCTGATCTCCTTCGCAAAAAACGATTTCAGCATGATGCGCACCTCCGAAATCAGACGCCGGGCGGCAGTTTGGCCTTCATGAGTTCGCGGTGGTTGACCACCCCGCCGTCGACCGCGAACGTGCCGTCGCCGTTGGCGTGGATGGTCCGGCGCTCTTTGCGGTCGGGGTCGATCCAGGCGTTGAGGCCGCGCAGGATCACGATGCCGGGGTTTTCGACGTAATCGACCACCCGGCACTCGATGTTGCCGAGGCATTCGGCGATCAGCGGCGCATCGACCGACTTCCCCTTCTCCGCCGTCAGGCCGAACCTAGCGAACTTGTCGGTGTCGGAGCCGGAGCAGCTCCCGATCCCCACCACTTTTTCGGAGAGGTCAACGGTCGGAATCGCCAGCACGCACTCCTTCGTCTTCATCAGCGCGGCGAAGGAGTAGTTCCACGCCCCGGTGGTCATGGCGAAAACCGGGGTGAAGTCAACCACCATGTGCCAGGAGATGGTCATGATGTTCTGTTTGCCGCCGTCCGCGGTGGTCACCAGAACCACCGGGCCGGGTTCGATCAGCATGAATGCTTTTTCAATGGGCAGTTCCCGCATAACAGCACCTCCCCTTTGGTTGGCCGCGATCTCCCGCGACAGAACCATAGCATTCCATGGAGCTTTTTTCAAACGGTCAGCGGGAAATCCGGACGTGATCCACCGCATCTATGATAAACGATTACTTTTTCAGCCAATTACGATACCAAGACCAACGGAGGGATTATGAAAATGACAGCAAAATCAATCAACCCGGAAGCTGGAACAGTCTTTCAAAAGGAACCCGGCGGGTGACATGAGCCACCGGCGCTTCAAGCGATCGCCGCAGCAAGCCGGGCAGCCGTGAGCGCATCCGCCGGGCGGGAGGCAAAGACGCAGCGACCGGACTCGACTGCAGTGATAAACGAATCCAGCTCGTTGACCGCGCCGTCGCGCCACGCTTGTGAGTCGAGAAGGGTGTACTCAAGAGAGTTGACAATTTTTCCGTTCTCATAAATCTTGCAGTGCCGGAAATAATCAACTTCGACAACGAAGTTTTGCCCGTAAATCACATACTCCTCGGCCAGATTGCCGGACATGGGGTCGATTAACAACTCCGCTCGAAGTCCCTGGGGGTAATCAATATCAAGGCGGCGCAGGCTGTCCGCTTTGGCACCGGTGTGTTTGGTCGGCGTTTCGCCGGCCAGGAAATTGACCGCATCAATCAGGTGGATCGCAGTTTCGGCGGCAAAATTGGATTCGGTACGGCAGACCCGCAGCATCCGGGCCTGAATCCATCGCACCGATTTGCCGGCCAGGTAAGCTTTGGCCATTTGCAGCGCCGGAGAGTGGCGGCGGTTAAAGGAAATCATCACGCGGGCGTGATTTTCCTCGGCAAGCCGGCATAATTGCGCCGCCTCCGCCGCATCTTTGCCAAACGGTTTCTCCATCAATAAAGGGCGCCCGGCAGGCAGAAGCTCGGCAAACAGTTTGCCGGTGACCGCGCTTGGAGTGACGGCGATGACCGCGTCCGGATGCTCGCGGCGCAACAGCTCGGCGACGCTCCCGAAGGCCGCATCCAGATGAAAACGCGCCGCGTAATTTTGGGCCGCGGTGAGGTTGAGGTCGGCCACAGTGATCCGCCCAAGTCTGGAACGCAACACTTCGACGGCGCGTCCGTGATGTTCCGCGGAGTGGTTGCCCGCGCCGATGATCGCAATGTTCAGCATGATATATCCTTATAGTAGAGTTTGAATAAGTATCCTGCTGCTTCTAAAATAATCTGGTTTTAAAAAAAATCAAATATTTTCAAAAACAATATTGCTTTTTTTATTTGAATAAAGTATAATTATTATAGAACTAAATTTACTTAATCGATTAGCTAAACGCATAGGAAGAGAAATGGCAGAACGAGTCAAAATGACGGACATCGCGGAAGCTGCCGGAGTATCGGCGGTGACCGTATCATATGCATTGCGCGATAATGTCGGAGGCGTCAGTGCCGAAAAACGGATGGAAATCCGCCGCATTGCCGAGGAAATGGGCTACACCGCCAATCCGGCGGCGCGGATTCTCAAGAGCAAGCACAATCCCGACATCGGCATGCTGGTTATGGCGCGCGATTATCAGCTTGACTTCTTGGAGATCATGGCCGAAGTCGCGTCCCTGTGCGAAAAAGCCAACATCCGCTTTCATATTGAGAGTTGTGACCCGCAAAACAACGACCATCTGCCGCCCCTGCTTTATAACGGCATGGCAGGCGGGGTGATTTTGGTCGGCTTCCCGACCCCGAGAATCAGCGAATATTTGCAGCAAGCGTCCCTTCCGGTAGTTCAAGTTTTTGAGGACGGCCCCCACTCGGTCAAGTTCGACATCGCCTCCGGCGTCGCCGAATCGGTGCAGTATTTGGTGGCGCAGCGCCACACCCGCATCGGTTATATTGACAGCGCCAACCAGCATTACCACATCAACCGCGACGCCTGGCGCGGCTTCGAGGCCGCGGTCAAGGAATTCAATTGCGAATTTGACGAATCGCTCCATTATGTGATTGATGATCGCAAAGACTTCCAGAAAAGTGTCGAGGAGGCGGTGCGCCAGCTGGTCCTCGACAACCCCAATCCTCCCACTGCCATTCTCTCGCCGTGGGACAATTTCACCCGCGCTATTATCACTTGCCTGTTTGCCCACAATCTGAAAGTGCCGCAGGATATCAGTATTTGCGGCCGTTTTATGACTTCGCGTTGTGCCGACATGAGTTATCCTCCGATTTCTACTCTGGAGTGCAACCATGCCGTGATGGCTCAACGCGCCTTTGCCACATTGCGTAATGTCATGGAAGGTCATGCGGTTTCGTCGGCGCCGACGCTGCTGCGCCCGACCTTGGTGATTAGAGAAACCATTGGACGAAATCCGAAATTAAAAGAAGGAAATGTATGATGAAACAACTGGTTTCCCGCGCCGCAAAATCATCCGGCAAGACCGGGTTTGCCAACGCATTTACACTGATTGAGCTCTTGGTGGTTATTGCCATCATCGCCATTTTGGCCTCGATGCTGTTGCCGGCATTGAATCAGGCGCGCGAGCGGTCCAAAACGATTCGCTGCATCTCCAACTTAAAGCAGCTGGGAACGTATTTAAACTTGTATATCAACGATATGCGCGATGTGCCGGACACCCGCTTTGCCAACACTTACAACTGGTACGATTACCGCAATCCCTTTGCCGGAGATTATCTTAAGGTAAAAAGAATCAACTCTCCCACCTCCGAGCAAAATATCGGAAGTTTGCTCGACTGTCCGACCGCAGTCGCCCAAAACACCGGAGTCGGAACCGATTACGCGTATAACTCCAATATGAAAACACCTGTGGATGCGATTTGTTTCGGCTCGGCAAAACAGGTCCGCCGCCCGAGTTCACTGGTTGTTTTTGCCGACAATATGCTGGAAGCCTACAACCCTTCACAGTTGGACGGTTGGTACAACGATCCGTGGGGAACCGTGATTACCACCACCCGGCTTTCGCGGATTCTCGGCTACCGGCACAATAACAATGTGAATTTTGTAGCGTTGGACGGGCATACCGATGCATTCCGGGTTTCGCCGCCGCCGGATCTTTTCGGAAAAACCGGAACACCGAAATATTCAACGAGAAATCTCTGACTATGTTAAAACAAATCCTTATCTGTTTAGGTATTTCCGGTGCGCTTGCCGTATCCGGGGGGAGTGCAGTTGTGAAAAATACCCCGTTACGCATCATTCCCGTCAGTACGGCGGAGACCATCATCGTTCCTTTCATGCACCATTCCGACGAACTTGGCGACTGGAGCATCTCTGGTGACGATTTGAAAATCAAAGGCGGTGACGATACCAAAATCAGTTTTAAAAACCGCCTCGCGATGACGCGCCAAACCAGGTTTGACGCGACCGGCTTTGACGACTTGGTGTTTTCTCTGTTTTTGCCCAAAAATGCGGCCTTATCGATCAAAGTGGACACCGATCAAGGGGAGCGCAAGTTCGAGACGACCGTGGCCGATGACACGCTAAAGACGACGGAGTTCACCGTTCCCTTAAACGGTGCCAAGGTGATCGACCGTATTGCCATCGAGGTCACCGGCGCGGGCAATCTCCAGATTTCACCGCGCTGGGTGATCGCCGCCAACCGCAAGGAGCTGGAGAATCTCGATCAATATTACCGCGACCTCGGCAAGATGGATTGGGGTGACAAAATCAAAGCCGGAGCCGCACCCAAATTTACTCCGGCCTGGGGGCTGTACGGAACGGCGGCCGATGTGGAGCGCGTGCGCCAACAGCTCTTGAGCAACCCCAAAATCAAAGCCGAACTGGAGTCCGAGGCCGCGCGCATCAAGGCGCTGCCGTCCCCCGAGACACGCATCCGTCCCTACAACACCGAAATCCGGCGCTTTGTCCGCGACCGCGATTTGGCGCTGGGCGGCCAGCATGTCGGCGAGGCCGCATGGTACGGAATTTTGCTCAAAGACCCCGAACTCATGCAGATTGCCGCCAAAGGGGCGATTGCCCTGGCGATCACACCCAACTGGGGGGCGGGGATGTACTCCTCTCTGCCGGGAACAACCGTCGACCACCGCTGTTTTGACGAGGTGGAGATTGTCGAACAACTGGTGATGATCCTCGACCTTTGCAACGATCTCTTCACCGACAACGGCAAAGAGCTGATTTTGCGCGCCTTGTGCGAGAAAGGCCTGAGCGCCATCAACTACACCTGCTGGAAGTGGGATTATATTTACGCCTGCAACCAGATGGGCCACTTCTCCTGCGGACGCGTCGCCGCTTACCTTGCCCTTGAGAAATCGGGGTGGAAACATGTGGCCCCCTACACCGATCAGGCGATTGCCGATTTGAATCAAAGCATGGAACAACTTTTGCTCGCCGACGGAGGATTCAAGGAGGGGGCGCATTACTTTCAATTTACCTTTCGCAGCGCTTTGCCCGCTTATTTCCTCTATGCCCGGGCGCGGGGCAAACACCCGGCTGATGTTCTGCCGGAAGTATTGAAAAAATCGGGACGCTTCGCCGAGATGATCCTCTCCACAGACGACACGCAGGGGACATTGCCCTTGAATGACGGCCGCAGTTACATCCACCCCTCGGCGGCGATGTTGTTTGCGGCGGTCATGCCCGGGAGTCCCTTTGCCCGCCTCGCCAACCGTTTTGAGCAAGTTTACGGAATGCCGCCCGTCAAAGAATACTGGTGCTATCTCGCCGGTCAGGCCGGAACCAGGCGCCCTGAGATTGCCTTGACGCCGTTTCTTATGATTGACTCAATCGCCTCGGCTTCTTCGACCCGAAAAAATGGCGATGCATGGACTAAAATCATGATTTCGGGCGACATCCTGCCCGCCGCGCATCGGCATATGGATGCAGGCAGCTTCATTTTGGAGTCGCGCGGCGAAACCATGCTGATGGACTCCGGGATCTGCGACTATGCCTATCCCGCCGCCGCAGTGCTGCAGGGGCCGACCCGGCACAATGTGATGGCGCCGGTGACCCGGGAGGGCAATATCGCCAACCAATCGTTGAGCAAGACGCCGCTCAGGCTCATCGCCTCGGGGGATGAAAAAAGCCTGCACGCCAGGATTGATCTCGCACCCGCCTGGCCCGAATTGTTTGCAAGGCGCTCGCGAGAGTGGCTTTCCGACGACCCCGACCGCTTGACTGTGATCGACGTCTGGCAACTCACCGGCAAAGCCGACAAAGCGGTGTCGTTTTTGCTCTCGCCGTACCCGTTTCGTATCGACGGACGCAACGTCTGCGTCGAAGGCAAGAAGAATAAAATGACCTTTACCGTCCCCGACGGCTGGGCGCTCAAGGCGGAAAAACTCGAACGTCCCAAACTGCCGGATCAATACCGCTTGTCGATGGAGACCAGCCGGAAACAGGGGGAAACAACCTTAACCTTTGTCATGACTCCCCGGTAACTGCAAGTCTCTCAAGTTCCTTTGACAAATCGCCGCTTCTGCTCAAAACGAAGCGGCGGTTTTTTATTACCTATGGTGATTTTACTAAACCGTACGGAATAGCGGTGTGTTTCATCATGGTTTCGCCCTGGATGATTGGTTCCCGGCATCGAGAATCAGTGTACCCATCCGGCCCGGGGAGCGGTGGGGCCGCCCCGGCACGGTCGGCGACCAGTTGCCGACGGCGGAACCGCCGTCCGCCCTCCGGTCGAGGCGGACGAAATTGGCGCGGAACCGGTCGCCCGCCGCCAGTTTGCGGCGGTTCAGCCGGCGCAGCGGCGCGGCGGCGGGAATCGCGCATTCAACCCGGTATCCGGCGGCGTCGAAAGAAGCGGCGATTCGGAGCCCGGTAAGTTCGAACCCCGGGTCGTCCCAGACGTTCGCCCAGTCGGTGTAGAGGCCGTTGCCGTCGATCTTCACCGTTTCCCCGGTGAAAAAGTGGTTGATGTCGCAAACCAGCCCCGCCGGATTGAGCTGGAGTTCATAGAACTGGCGGCCGTCGCCGACGCCGTCGAGAAAAATCTCCACCGCATCCCCGGCGTGAAGCGGGTCGTCGCGCTCCTCCCCGGCCGGAAGCAAATCGGCGTCGGAACAGGAAAACAGAAGATAGAGAAACGCCCCGTCCCAGACCAGCCGGAGTTCGGCGGGGCGGAGTTGCGCCGTTTCGCCGAACGGCGGCCGGTCGAGCTGGATCACCGCCGCATTCCGCCAGCCCGGATCGTCCGCCTTCCCGTCGATCACGATGTCGCCGTTCCGGAACGGAATCCGCGCCTCGGGCGGCGGCGGAACCTCCGCCGAAACCGCGAGACCGAACAGAAGCGGGAGAAAGAGAAACAGTTGTTTCACAGCACCTCCTCCCGATGGTCGAGCGTGAGGCTGCCGAGGCGGAAAACGCCGGAATCGAACGTAAGTTCCGGGAGCGGCGATTGCCCGAGCTCCCGGCCGAAATCGATCAGGAACGCGGCGAACCCGGCGCTCACCGACGGTTCGAAGGCGATGCAGCGGGTGGTCATCCCGCGTTCCGGCACTTCACCGACGACCACCGGCCCCAACTGCGGGGTCAGCCCCTCGAGCGAACGAATGCGGACGCAAATGTCGCCGCATTTCGCCACCGCTCCGCCCGGAATCGCGGAGAACTCCGGAGCGCCGAGATGGAAGAGAATCCGTTCCGGCACCGGTTCCAGCGTGGAATCAAGGACGAGGAACGCCTGTTCGGCCAGTTTCACCACCGAACGGAAGTGCCGGATCGCCCGCGGCAGCGGAATCGCCTGCCCGTGGCGGAGTTCGAAAAGCGCCGGGGTATAGACCGTGGCGTAAGGCGTCTCCCCGCCGGAACGGGCGGTCACCCAGCCCCGGTTGAACCGCCAGAGGTAGTTGAGAATCTCAACGCCGGGCAGCGTCCACCGGCTGTGGCCGAAGTCGGCGATCTTGGCTGCGCCGCTGCGGCGGCCGCTGTGCCCGGCGTCGCCGACCAGCATCCGGTCCCCGCAATAGAGCTGAATGCTGCCGTCGTCGTTGTGGTGGTGCGCCCAGGCGCAGCCGCAGCGCAACGCCAAAATGGTTTCGTCCCCCTCGCAGGTGGTTCCGCGGAAAAACACGCCGAGCCCCTGCAATTCGCGGAAGCCGCGCTCCGGCGGCAATTGCGGCAGATCGGCCAGATACGCGCCGCCGGACTCCTTAGCCAGATAGTTCAGCTTCGCCGCCAGCGCCGGGTCGGCGTCGCGGAAGGCCGCCGCGTAGGCGTGCCACATCAGCCGGTAGGGTTCGACGTTCGGGTCGTGGTCGCCGAACGGCAGCAGCGCGCGTTTCGAACCGGTGCTGAAGTCGGCGACCGAAATCTGTTCCATCACCGCCGCAACCATCTTGCGGAATTTTTCATCGGCGAAGAAGTCGTATCGCCCCGCCGCCTTGAGCATGACGAGCGGCGGCAGGACAGTCAGCAGCACGTGCTGGTTGTAGGTGTGGCTCTCCTCCCAAAGACCGCTCGGGTAGGAGTGGACTTCGAGCTGGCGGCGGAACATGGCGACGAAGGTCTCCGCCCACGCGTCCGCGTCGGGGTGGTCCGGGTAGAGCAGCCCCGCCATGCCGTGAATGGAGATCACGTCGGTGTAGAAATTCTGGTTGGCCATGCCGCGCATCGGCGGGTCGAACGAGTCCGGGTCGCAGGGCGGGAGCATCGCCGACTTGCCTGCGTAGAATCCCTGATCGCAATTGAGCATGGCGAGATAGAGGAAGCGGCGGCGCAGCCGGGCGAGCCGTTCGCCGCCGAGTTTCCCCGCCGCGGCCAGCTCTTCGACGAGGAAGTTGCACGGCCCGACGCGGCGCGAGGAGACCGGGTTGGTCGAGGCAATCCCCGCGCCGTCCCAAAAGCCGACGATCCGGGCGTCGAGGAAGGCCTCGACCTCGTCGAGAAAAGCGGCGGAATCGAGCGCAATCTCCGGGCAGCGCGGCGCGATCATCTCATGGAAGAAGTCATCGGTGGAGCGCAATCCCCCATTCCGCCATTCCGGCGTACCGGGGTTGAAACTCCGTTTCACCAGCTCGCGGAAGGGAATGATGTGCTCAATATGCCGTTTGCGCAGCGGACTTTGCAGCGAAAGGCAGAATTCCCGGTTGATCCGATTCTCGAAGTGGCTCAACCCCAGTCCGGCGCGAATCTGCGCCGCGTCGTCGCCCGCCGGAGGAATCAGCGCTTCGCGCGCCATCATGACCAGCCCCCACTTGCGCCGCCCCCGGCCGAGATTGGCTTCGAGACAGAGCATCGGCGAACAGTCGCCGCGATCGCGGACGGGGTTGTACCCGTCGGTCGGGCCGGGGAACGCATCCGCCTTGGCTCCGGGCGGGAGCAGCCGCCGGGTGGCGCGGCAGCCGTTGCGGAGACGGCGCATCATCGCGTCGAGCGAGTTGCCCCGGTTGCCTTTCCACAAGCCGCCTTCGAACGCAACCGCGCCCCACACCGTGTTTTCGGCGGGATGGCGGAAGGCGAAGCCGTCGCGGAGATTCATCTGCGACTGCTGGCTCCAGCAGCCGAGCCGCGCCACTTCGCGGTCGAGCTCATAACCGAGCGCATGGGTTTCAAAACAGGGGGTGGAGTCGAGCACATACGCGGTGCGAGGCAGGCACTCTCCGGCGAATCCCCAGACCAGCTGGTCGCCCTCGAAGGTGTCGAACGTCTCGTCGATCTCGCAGAAATCCTCACCCGCGTCGAGGGTGATCAACGCGGAGTAACGGTTGCCGACGGAAAAACGCGCCTGCGCGCGAAGCGGACCGGCTTCGAGAATTTCGCACTCGGCCGCGTCGAGCGGTTCGAGCGTGTCGAACCAGCTTTCGCCGAAGAACTCACCGCCCTCGCGGCGGATCGCGACGATCGGGCCGGAGCGGGTGCAGGGCCTGCCGCCCGCCGCCTCCCCGGCGCAGATGCGAATGGCGAGGATTCCGTTGTCGAACTCGTGAACCGTCTCCCCAGTCCGGACTATGACGGGGCGTGCGGCGTCGCAGCCGCCCGGCGTCAGGCGGAAGGTGCGTTTCTCATACGGGCCGACCCCGACCCGGGCAAACCCGCGTTCCGGGTTGCACCGGGAACGCTGCAGCGGAGACTCCGTACCGTCCGCCTCGACGAGACGCCACTCTCCGGGAGGAAGCGGCAGGTCGATCACCTGCGGGCGGTGTCCGATTCCGCACGGCTCTTCAAGGGTGAAGGAGCGGCCGTCCGGCGAAAATCCCAACATGAAATCCGGCATAAAATCCCCCGTTTCCTGATTGTCTGTTTTCACTATAACACGGCAGGCGGGAAATTGCAAGAAATAAAAACACAATTGTTTTGTTTTTCAGAATAAACACAAAAAAACCGAAGATTAATCAAAACAGATGTTGCATTTCTGTTTTGTTTATTGTATAATAACCGGGAAAGGACATCATCGGAGAATCTCAACAACGCACAAAGGAGTTCCCTTATGTTCCGCCAACGCTTCTTCCTGTTATCCTGTTTCGCACTGCTCGCGGCGGCGGCCTCCGCTCCGGCGATCCCGACCGGCAGCGACCTGCCGGACTGGTACAAGACTTTCTCTCTCGACGCCGGGCGGCGGGATTTCGATTTCGACGCCACGCTGCTGCGGACCAACCGGGTCGGAAATCTGTTCCGTCCGGGCGAACAGCCGGAAGTCGAACTCCAGATCGAAAACCTGACCGGCAAGCCGCTCCAGTACAAAGGTTTCATCGAACTCATCGATTTCGGCACCGAAAACGTCGATGGCGATATCTGGATGCCCTTCGTCCGCAACAAGGGCAGCGTCTCCAAAACCCCGATCGACATCAATCTGCCGCCGAACGGATACCAGAACATCCGCTACGCGCCGGAGCTCCCGGCGAAGTTCAGCGGCTACGGCATCGTGGTCGATCTCGGCCCGTCCGGCAGGCGGTTCGCCGGTTCCTTCGCGCGAATCCTCAAAAACGATTCGAAACCGGTCCAGTACCCGAAGCAATCGAGCGAATTCTTCCAGCCCGAAGTGATGAAGCGGATCGGGCTCCAGGCGGTCCGCTACGGCGTGCCGTTCCATTTCAAGGGGACGAAGAAACGCGCCGAACAGATGAAGGAAATGGAGGAACTGTTCGCCCGGATGAAGGACGGCAACGTCGCGGTCACGCTCGAAATCGGCGCGGGTGACTTCTCCGCCGGGCAGCCGCTCGGCATGCCCCGGCCCCACCTCGATGAAAACGGCGTGATGCTGCCGACCAAGAGCGATCTCGCCTGGCTCCCCGAAAACGACGCGGATTTCCGCGAATTCTGCGCCGAACTCACCGCGAAATTCGGCTGGCCCAAAGGCCCGGTCAACGGCATCATGCTCTGGAACGAGCCGTGGGAGGGCATCTCCATCTCCGGCTGGGGCGCCGACATGCTCCGCTACCGCACCATGTACAAGATCATGGGCGAAGCGGTCAAGCAGGCGTGCAAAGAGAACAAGGTCGAGGTGCTGGTCGGCGGCTGCGACTCGTCATCGAACACCTTCGACAAACTGTTTCCGGACGAGAGCGGTGAGTTCATGCCCTACTTCGATTTCTGCAGCATCCACTATCAGGGGCTCTCGGCCCCGTCGCTCTACCGCAGCTGGATCGGCCGCAAACCCGCCCGCGTCCGGATCTGGGATACGGAAAGCTGGGTCGCCAACAGCGAAGACCTGCTGCCCGGCGTGATCGCCGCCAACCGCGCCTCCGGTTACGACCGTTCGATGGGATTCTTCGGCGGCTACGTGTTCGGCAACCACGACCACCACGCCGGCGGCGTCAAAAAGACGGTCCGCACTGAAAAGGGAAAAGAGAAGGTCGAGCTGCCGCTTTTCGCCTACCCGATGGCGGCGGGAGTCGCGGCGATGCAGCACTTCATCGGCGACCGCGACTTCAGTGAAATCCGCTTCAAAACGGGGCTGCCGTGGGTGTTCGTCTTCGACGGGACCGACGGCGACGCCGAAGACGGCACGGTCGTGCTGCTCGGCGACCTCAACGCGATTTTCGAAAACACCGCCCCCTATCCCTCCATCCGCTCGCTCGCCGAGGACCGCGACAAGGCCGAAATCGCCGCCGCGCTGCCGAAGCTTGAAAAAGGAACGCCCGAATTCGACCGGCTGCTGGCCAAATATTCCGCTCTCTTCCCGAGCCGCAAACTCAATGCCGGAAACCTGAAGGCGGGGTTGGAAAAACTGCTCGGCGAACCGTGGCCGTTCCGCGGCGTCACCCTCGATCTCGACGCCGCACCCGGACAGTTCGCGCTCTACGACTGTTACGGGAACGAAATTCCGCCCGAAAACGGCCGCTACCAAATCCCGATGACCACCCGCGGCTGTTATCTCCGTTCCGCGGCGAAGGGCGGCTTCGCGGCGCTGCTCGCGGCGGTGGACCGCTCCCGCCTCGCCGGAATCGAACGCGCCGAACTTGCCGCCCGCGACTTCCTGACCGCGGTCGCGCCCGGCGCGAAATTGCGGCTCGACATCCGCAACGTCACCAACGCGCCGCTTACCGGCAAGCTCGCCGGGTCCGTCGCCGGGCTCACCGTCAAGTTTCCGGAAACCGTCGCCCTCGCCCCGTTCGAATCACGGGAAGTCGAAGTTGAAGTCACCGGCGGCGCAGCCAACCCCGCCAACTGTTACCCGCTCGAATTCACGCTGAGTGAGAACGGCGCCGTCGTCGGCAAGGTGAAGGACGTGATGCACGCCAACACGATCGCCCGCCGGACCGTCGAAGTGGACGGCAAGCTGGAGGACTGGAACGGCGTCGCGCCGCAGGTGCTCTCCACCTCCGGCAAAGTCGAAGGGACGATGATGGAACAGGCGTGGCTCCCGTTCGAAAAGCTCGCCGCCGGAAGCGGGGAACGCACCGCGTCGGCCTATCTTGCCTACGACAAGAATTTTCTCTACTTCGCGGCCAAGGTCGCCGACCCGACCGAACACCCCGGAACGCTGCGGTTCGAGACCCGCGACGACGACGAGTTCTTCTACCCCGAAACCGCCTGCAAATACGATGAGGACAAAACCTACGTAACCACCTTGCAGCAGGAGGAGAACGTCTCCGGCTGCGGCGTCGAACTGCCGGGGAGCAAAGAGCGCACCGCCGGGTGCGTGCGTCCGGTCGCCGTCCACTCCCGCTACGACTTCACGCTGCCCGCCGACCGGACGACCAAAGTGACGCTCTACCTGCCGTGGGACAATTTCCGTTCCGGCCGTCAGGCGCGGCTGCTCGTGCTCGACCGCGACAGCGGAAAAGTGCTCGACCGCGGGCGGATGCTGAGCGAGCTCAAGGGCGGCGGCTTCGTCTCTTACGCGGCGCGCGGCAACATCTCGGTTCTCGTCTCCAACTTTCGCTGGTGGGACAAAGAGTCGGGCCGCGTCGCCGGGGTGTTCCTCGACCCGCTCCCCGACGCGAAGCCAGGCAAGGGAACTTCGGCGAGCTATCTCGGCGTCGATGAAAACGACCCGGGGCGCTGGAACGGCCGGTTCGGCAAGGAAGGATATTTCCTGCCCGGCGCGAAACTCGCCTCGTTCCAGCCCGGATACGATTGCAAACTCCGCGACGACGACGTGAAGACGGCGCTCAAGTGGCCGGAAGGCGTCCGCCGCTACAGCTACCGCAAGCGCCCGGTGCTGCCGGACGGCCAGTCGCCCGCCTGCGACAACGTCCAGCTCGCCTTCAACGCCATCCCGGCGGACGCCGACCCGATCGAAATCCCCTGCCTGCCGGGGCGGATGCCGGGCTTCGTGCTCACCACCGGGAGCGATTATGAATTCGCGCTCAACAAGGTCGCGCCGCAATACGGCGGCGGGGTCGAAATCTGGCGGCTCCAGGTGCCGGACGGCGTCCGCAAACACTTCTACCCGAGGCAGCCGCGCGCGCCGTGGGAAGGCGCGGTCAAGGACGGCAAGCTCGCCATCGTCTACCGCGACGGCACCCGGTTCGTCGAAGCGGCGATCCCGTGGAGCGAGATTCCCGCGGTCAAGGCGCTGCTCGACGCGGGCAAGCCGGTCAAGCTCGCCTTCCGCATCAACGACAACAGCGGCGCATCGCTCGAATCCAACAAGGGCCGTTCGGCGGCCCGGCCCGGATTCCACACCTTCCACCCCGACTGGAAACGCAGCTACTCGAACGAAATCGAATTCCAATTCGAAAAGTGAGGACCATGAACGGACATCGACATCGCTGGATCGCCCTCCCCCTGCTCGGAGCGGCGCTGACGCTGCACGGAATCAGCCTGCCGACTTCGGCGCAATTCCGCAACCCCGGCAATTCCGCCAAGACCGGCCTTGAACTCGGCGAAAGCGGCGGCCGGATCATCGTCACTGAAACCTCGCAGGGCGAAATCGCCAACGCGGGCTCGACCTTCACGCTCAGCTATCCGGCGGAGTCGCCCGCGGTCAAGGCGGTCAACGCGGCGCTCGCCGCGCCCGCCGGGTCCGCTCCGGCCGACTTTGAAATCGGGTTTTCGATCGAAGGACTCAAGCGTTCCGACCGGCCGGTCTCGGCCGATTTCCGCGTCCGGCTGGCCGGGGGACTCTCGCCCCGTCCCTGGGCCCTCGCCCACGAGATCGATCTTCTCGCCCTCACCCTGCCTCCCGGGAAACCGGTCAGGCTCGACGGCGCGAACGTTCCGGCGTTCCGCTTCCGGGTGGAGCCCTCCGGCGGCAAGCAGCGCATCGACCGGCTGGAACTGGTCTTTTCGATCCGGGTGGACGCCAACGGTACGCCGGAAAGCTACTCGCTCGGCGACTTCACCTTCCGGCAGCTCCCCGCCGTCGCCGCCAAAGGCAAACGCACCGCGGACTTCGTCAATTACGCGCCCGCTTCCCCCATGCTTTCCGCACTCGAGTCGCTCGGGTTCAAAGCCGTCTCCGACGGCAAAGCGGGGGATATGCTGTTCCTCGCCGGGCCGTTCCGCAACCGGGAGACCGTCCAGCGCTACCTCGACGCGGTCAAGGCGGGCAAAACCGTCTTCGTCGACCTGCGCGGCGGCGAAGCGGTTCCCGACGAAGTGGCGCAACTGCTCCCGGTCAACCCGTGGACGGTCAAAACCCCGCGCCTCCGCCGGATGAGTACGCCGGTCACACGGTTCGACGCGAAACCGCATGACGCGCTCTTCCACGGCGGCCCCTGCGACCTCCATCTCCCCGGCACGCCGATGGAGAACAGCATGATGCGCTATCTGTGGAGCGATTATGAAAAACCGCTCGACAACACCGACTGGAACATTCTGCTTGCCACCAACACCGGCATGCCGCTGTTGGTTTCCGGGATGGTCGGCGCGGCAAAAGTCTATGTCTTCGGCGGCGACTCCGAAGACGCCGAATTCGTCGCCTCGCCCGGATACGCCGGATTCGTGCGCGACCTCGTCTCCCAAATGGCCGCGCCCCGCGAACCGGCGGCGGAAGCGGGCGCGGACAAGCTCGCGCTCTCCATCGAACGGCACCAGCCGGGCGAACTTGCGCTCACGGTGAAGAACAACTCCGGCGGCAACGTCAAAGCCCGCGTCGCCTTCCAGCTCTCCAACTGGAACCGGGAGATCCTGAACAAGGCGACCATCCCGGTCTCGCTCGCCGCCGGGGAAGAGAAGCAAGTGATCCTCCCCCGGCGCGGCAGCTGGAAGGGCGACAGCACCATCGCCGAATCGGGTTCGGCGATCCCCTACCTCCGTCTCCGCGCCGCGATCCTGTCGGCGGACCGCAAAAAACGTTACGCCGAACGTTCCGCAATCCTCTTCACCGGCCCCGAGCTGGCGCTCTCCGTCACCGAAGACGCCGCAAGCTGGCCGGACCGGAAGAACATGGCGCAGACCGACGGCGAATTCGACGGCACCCACACCATGCTCTTCACCCGCCCCGCCGGTTCACAGCCGGAAATCACGGTCGAAGTCGCCAACCGCCTCGCCCCCATGCAGCCGCTGGCCGCCGTCACCGACGAAGAAGAGAAAGACAACCCGACCGCCGAGGGGTTGAACGATCTCTCGCTTTCGCGCGCCGACGCCCGGCAGAAAGGCAAATGGTCCGGCGGCTGGTCGGCAACCAAAGGCGGCAACCGTCATCTGACCTTGCATTGGGAACAGCCGGTCGTGCTCGGAGCCTATATGCTCGAAGGATTCGGCACTTACCGCAATGAAGACCAATTCAATGCGCGCAACTTCGCCTTGAAAAGCGGCAATGCGGCCCTCGCCGAAGCGAAGAACGCCGCATACAAAGAAGACGGCAGCGACTGGTACAGCCGCTGCGGCGGCGATTTCGCGCCGCGCTCCGTCGACACGCTCACGCTGGAGCTGCCGGGCGTTCAGGGAAACCGCAAGTCCAACCTCTTCCAGAGCGGCACGGTGGCGGCGATCCGCGAACTGACGCTCCTCGGCTGGCCGGAGCCGGGCGGAAAAACGGTCGCCGGAACGCTCGAAGTCTCCGCCGTCGACCCCGCCACCGGCAGGCGCACGCCCGTCCTTGCGCAGAAACTCACCGTCAAGCCGAACTCCCGCGAAACGGTGAAGGTGAAACTCCCCGCCCGCGACGGCTTCGGCCCGCTGCGCTACGAGATCGCCTTTAAAACCGATGACGGCAAAGTGCTGACCGAAACGCACCGCGACGTGCTCTACCTCGCGCCCGGCGGCAAGCCGATCTTCGACAAGGAGGAGCTCTCCGAATACCATCCGGGAATGTTGTGCACGCCGGGCTGGTACCAGTACGACAGCTTCGGGCGCGGCATGGTGGACTGGACCCGCGGCTGGGGCGGCCCCCACGACAAGATATGGGCGCTCTGCCAGGGCCTCCTGGAGACCGGCTACCGCACCGCCCCCGCCCCGGACCGGATGCTCACCACCGACACCCGCAACAGCCACTACACCAACCCGTGGCGCTTCCTCCCCGACGGCAGTTACGGCTGGGACCTCACCGCCGACCGGATTCTCGCCGAAGGGCTCCGCCGTTACCCGAACGACAAGGCGATCTACGTCTTCGGCTCCGACCGCTGGAACGGGATTCAGGTCAACTCCGGTTTCGGCTGGGACATGTACGTCCGCTTCGATCAATATCTACGCAAAACCACCGGAAAAGGGCTGACCGGCCGTTCCGAGCGGGCCATCGGCGAAGAGATCGTCCGCCACCACGCCGACGCCTGGCAGAAGTGGCAGATGGAGCAGTACGCCGACAAGATCGACGCCACCGTCAAGCGCTACGCCGACAGGGGCCGCGACTTCTACTTCGAAACCCACGGCAGCTTCCCGCTCGCCGGAGGCGAACTCGGCGAACGGCTGGGCAAAACCCACGTCGGCGTCGGCACCGACCTCTTCTGGGAACTCCGCGACCAGGACCTTTACGGGACGCTCGGCTCCCGGTTCGGCGTGGTCGCCGCCAACCCCGATTTGCGGAGCGGCCTCTACAAACAGTGGGGCTGGGTCAACACCGAGTCGAATCCCTTCTGGTTCGCCAACAACTCCTCGAGCGAACCCGCCCGGCGGCAGTGGTATTCCACCTACCAGATCGGCCGGGTGAACAGCGAAGGGAAATTCCTCCCCTATCACGTGATGGGGTACAGCCTGCAGGGAGGAATTTCGACCAAGTTCTACCCGAATGAAATCGCCGACTACGCCCGCGCCTTCCGGTTCGGCACCCAGGTGCGCCCGGAACAGGCCGCCGGATTCGGGTTGGCCGTTTCGTGGAAGGCGCACGAAAAACGGATGAGCCCCGGTTCCACCACCTTCGGCTTCGGCCTCCTCGCGCCGGGCGGCGCCGCCAACCAGATCGACTTCCGCATGGGGCGGCTCTATCAGCGGCTGGTCAAGCAGGGCGTCCCCGTCGGTTTTGTCACCTCCAGCCACTCCCTGCGGAACTGGAACGGCAAGAATCCGCTGATCCTCGCCGACGCCAGCGACTGGGACGCCGAAGAGCTCGCCGAAATCACCCGTCTCGCCGACGCCGGGACGCCGGTGATCGCCTTCGCCGGCGATGCGCCGCCCCCGGAATTCTTCCGGAAAAACGCCGAAACCGTCGATGCGGGCGGAGTCAAACTGCTGCGTCGCGGCAACCTTCTCTACTGCCCGTGGAAAGCGGAGGAGCTCCCCGCTCCCGCCGTCGAACCGCTGGTCAACGCCCTGATGCGTCATGCCGGAATCGTGCTCAATTCCACCACCCGGATGCCGGTGACCCCGTTCGTCAACTCAGGCGCGCTCTTCCTCGCCTTCGGCAGCATCGCCGACTTCAACCGCATCGAAACGATCACCGTCAAACCCGAAAGCCTGCTGCCGAACCTGACCGATCCGGTCTTCCTCGACCTCGACCGCAATGAACGGATCAAGGCGGTCAAAAACGCCGACGGCTCCTACACGTTCCAACTCCCCGCCGCCGCCTGCGACGGACGCATGGTGATGATCGAAAATGCGAAATAAAGGACAAACCACGATGAAGCGCCTTATTCTCTTTCTTCTTCTCTCCGGCTGCGTCCTCTCCGGCGCGGAGCGGGAGCTCCTGGTCTGCACCGCCAAAGACGCCCCCGCGTCAATCCGCTCCGCCGCCGCCGCACTGAACGACGCCCTCCCCCTCGCCGCGCTGCGCAAATGCGGCGCGGCCTCAGGCGACATCCGCATGACCGAAAGCGCCCCGCTGCTCGATGCGAAGAACTTCCGGCAGGCCGCCTACAACAACCTGATCCTCGTCGGCTTCCCGGAAAGCGATCCCCTGCTGGCCAAATGTCTCGGCCATCAGGCGAGCGTGAAGCCCGGCCGTTTCTACCGTCTCGGCTACGGCACGCTCGAAGGCGACCTCGGTTACGTGGAATGCGACTGGAACCCCTTCCTCTATTCCGACAAAGTCCGCTCCAACCCCTACACCACCGTCTGCGTCAAAATCACCGGAACCAGCGAAAAAGGCCTCCTCGCCGCCATCGAGGCGTTCAAGAACGGCCTGCTGAACGGCGTCGTCCCGGCAGGCGAAGTCCGGCGGTCCGAAGAAAGCCTCCTCGACCTCACCCCCTCCCCCGCCGCTCCCCCCGCCCTGCCCGAAACCGTCGCCGCCGGCAATTTCCACGCCACCCGAGCCGGATGGACCCAACCCGACGCCAAAGAGTATCGCGCCTTTCTCGACATCGGCGGCAAAGAACCCAAACAAGTCTGGAGAGTCAAGTACCTCGCCGACAAAGCCCTCGACGGCGTCTCCGCCGAAGAGTGGGTCAACGGCCTCCACCGTCTCGCCTACGGCAATACCGTAATGATCGCCGAATTCGTCTCCCCCGCCGACGCCGAAGCCCTCCTCTCCGGATTCGCCCGGCAACGCGACGCCCGCACCATCACCCTCAACGGGCGCAAAGCCGTCGTCTTCGATCAACCCACCGACGAAGCCTTCCCGAAATCCTACGGAAAAATCTATTATACGGCAGTCGGGTCCAGAATCATCGCCTCCTCCCTTCCGCTGGAAGCCACCATTTCAATCCTGTCTCACCTGTAATCCCGTCGTGGGAATCGGAGGGGGCGCTTCGCCCCCCTCCAAACCTCCTCCCGACCGGCAGGGTGCCGGTGCCGCGACCAGATCCGCATCAAATGCTGCGCATTTGACGCTCCGACTAAGAAATTCGGGGGGTAGTGCAGGGTTCCGGAGGGCGCAAAATACCGCTCCGTCGGCACCTCTCGCCCCTTTTTTGG
>CAYSZM010000056.1:0-21076 GCA_964435365.1 uncultured Victivallis sp.
CCGTCCAGGAGATCTGCTTGGGGCAGCGCCACAGGAAGCTGACCGAAGCCAGGTACTCCGCAATTTTTAGATACTCCGCAGTCCCGGTATCCGCGTACCGCTCAAGCATATAGGTGATGAGCGTATGGATGCTGCCCTCCTCGTATTCGTTCGGCCCCAGATCGGAATGCGCACCGAAGAAACGCGCGGGTTCGACCGAATGCTTCATCGCCCATTGTTCCGCGCCGAGCATCGCCTTTTGCCAGCATTCCTCACCGGTCGCCTTGAATGCGAGCTGGAATGCCAGCAGGGCATGGGCGGGGGTGGTCGGCGCATTGACATCCCCGTTCAGAGCGACTTTCTGCGGCATGGAGCCGTCGGATTGCTGCTGCTTTTTCACCCACCGCAGGGTGTCGAATGCAAAGGACGTGAGATCGCTGCACTCCTCGAGGGCTGGCAACTGACCGGCTTTCATGTCCAGCGCGATTTTCAAGAGCCAGTAACCCGCCTTGGCGTTCTGTTCCACCTCGAATTCCTTGCGGGAACCGGGATAGAGGTAGAAACTCGGTTCTTTCGCTCCGGGGGCGATGGGGTAAAACGCGCCGAAATTGATGTCGTTCGCATCGTTGACTCTCATGCGTTTGAGCCATGCGACCTGTTCCGCCGCCCTCTCACGCCAGACCTTATCTCCGGTGATTCGGAACAGCAGCAAATCGAGATAGATATTGAACGGCGAGTTGACGATGTAGGTGTCGAAGCGACCTTGCCGGTGCTGATCGCACCCGTAGGCGGCGCCCTTGATATAATAGGGGGCCTCCCTCCGGCTGTCAAGCATAAACCGCATCATGTCGGTTTCATCGCGGAATACGGGATGCTTCACCGGTTCGGCCTGATAGTGATTCAGCGCCGTCCATGCTTCCAGAAGTTCGCGCGGCTGTTTCAGGTAATCCGGGTGGGCGGATACCACCATTTGCACCGGCAGGTGGTATTCGATCCCTTTTTTCAGGCAGCTCCGCCTCGATCCGGATACCACCCGAACCGGTTCCCCCGGAGCCATTTCAATGCTCAGTTCCTCCTGCCGGGAGCCGGGCTTGCCATATTCGCAGTCCTTGCTGACGCCGAACAGAAACCCGATGCTTTTCTCCCGATTGCGAAAGAGCGGGGCGGGTACGCCGCACCAGTTGAACAATCGTTCACTCCACGCCGAAACGCATTGCGGCTGATTGGTCGAGTAGATCGAGGAGGCGCCGGAATCGAGTTCCTCCGGCAGATGCGATGCGTTTTCCGCCCAGGGATATAAGTTGGCGCGCCAGTCCATGGCGGAATCGTTCTGACAGAGAGCGACTTCCATTCTTCCCTTCAAATCCTGGCCGGCCTGCGCGAAAAGATCGACGGTGACCGCGTTGAATGCGGTCATCAGCCGCAGCTCCGCCCGGAAGGCCACTTTGACGGTCTGAATCTCCCGCTCGCCCTCGAATTCCCAGAGGATGCTTTCGGGCGTTTCCTTCCGCCCGGTGACGGGGAGTCTGACCGGGACCAGACTTCCTTCCGCATTCGACAGGCGAATCCGGAACAGGGGGCCGCCTGAAAATGTCCCCAGCTCTTTTCCTGCTATTCTGATTTTTTCCAGCCCGCAACCATTGTCGTCCTGGTTGACGACGATCTCCATGCCGGTTTGATTCGATAAGGTCGAAAATTCCATAACGGCGAATTCCTTGAGTTAATCACATCCTGTTGTAAAATTGGAAAAGCGGCACCCCGTCCGATTCCTATCGGACCCGGAGCGAAACGACCGCAGCCCGCGGCGCTCCGTGAGTCTCCAGAACCGTGACGGTCAGGCGGGTGAGCGCCCGGACAGGTCGGCCGAAGTCGCAGCGGACCACCCGCGCGGCGTTGTCGCGGTTCTCGTAGAGCGTCACCTCTTCGCCGTCCAGTTCGGCCGTGATCCTGAAATGCTTTGCCAGGGAAGGCGCGACGCCTCCGGCACACCATTCCGAAAAGGTCCGGTCGAGCTGGTTGTCGAATACCGCGTCGATGCCGGAGAGTTCTCCGGTCGGCTTGTTCCACTCCAGCACGAGAGATTGGGGGAGGCCGTCCGCGCTGATCCAGAGATTCGCGGCGCACTCCGTCCGGTTGATGCCGGAGAGCACCTGCGCCGCTCTGAACGGGCCGGTTTCCGGCTGAAGCCGGATGCCGAAGGTGCCGCGGATGCGGCGAATGAATTTCCGCTCCGGCTCAAACACCTGTCCTTCGCGCTTGCCCGCCTGCGTGGCGGGGAATTCGGCCCGCGTGTAGGGGCAGAAGATCCCGGCGGAATCGGTTTCCAGCTTGAGGAAATAACTGCGGTTGGCTTCCAGCACTCCCGTGCCCCAGGAGAATTCAAAATTTCCCTCGCCGGGGTTGCAGGTGAAATCGCGCTGCCGGAGCGGTTCGGTCGCGGTGAAATCATCCACGCACCGCCCGGCGAGCAGCGAAACCCGGACTTGCGCCGTCCGGCCCGAACGGTTGACCAGACGGATGTGCGCCCGCTCAGGCGCGGTCTCGCCGCTGAGGAAACTCTGGGCGATCGCGCCCGGAATCTCGTACTCTTCGTCGCCCTCCGGCAGATGCAGCGGCGCTTCCGAAGTCGCCGCGACCCGGTCGGGGTCGAGCGCTCCCGGCGACCGGGCGACGCCGGGCAGATGGCAGTCCTGCTCGAGCAGCCGCTGCTGAAGTTCCCCGATTCGTTCGTTGAGCTGGCGCGGCGTGCACGAGTTCTCCAGGCAGAGGGCGGCGGCGTTCCCTGTGGCCTGCCCCATCAGCGCGCAGGTGGCCATCACCCGCGTGCTGCCGAAGGCGACGTGCGAGGCGCTGATGTTGCGCCCGGCCAGCAGCAAATTGGCGATGTCTTTGGAATAGAGGCTCCGGTAGGGGATCGTGTAGCGCCCCTGCAGCAGCCGCCCGTTCCAATAACGTTCCGGAGAGGCGGTAATTCCTTTGGGATGATGCAGATCGAGGTGCCAGCCGCCATAGGCCACCGCGTCCGGAAAAACCCGGAGCGACTCGATGTCCTGCTGGGTCAGCACATAGTCGCCGAGAAAGCGGCGGGACTCCCGGCGGCCGGGGACGCTCCCGATCGATTCCAGCACGAAATTCTCCGCGCCGTGTTCGCCGCGGTTCTTGATGTGGTCCCAGACGCCCAGCGCATACCCGTAGAGGGCGTCGCGCACCTCTTCGGCGTCCCGGAAGGAGTCGAGTTCGCCGCCGTATTCGATCCACCAGTAGCCGCCGGTGGTTCCGGTCAGTGCGGTCAGCGAGTGCGGGCAGTCGGCCAGCGCGCCGGGGAAATCCGCGTCGGATTCGAAACGCGGCGCCCAGTCCGGGGCGCGGAACGGCACCGGGTGCCCGGCGTCGCGCACCTTGAAGTAGACGGTGCTGCCCATCGTGCACCGGTCGGCCCGGTCCGGGGCGAGTTCTTCGCCGAAGCAGGTTTTGTCCTCGCGCCCGAACAGGAAGCCCGCCCCGGCCTCCGCCGCGACCCGGCCGTCGCCGGAGCAGTCGATGAAGAGCGCGCTGCGCACGGTTCCGCGGAATTCGGTGGTGCTCTGGTGGAGCTCGACCGAGACGATCGATTGATTCTCCACCGTCGGGTGAAAGGCCGAACAGTTGTACATGACGGTCAACTTCGCCTCTTCCCGGAGCATCCGCCACAGGACCAGGCTGAGGATCGACGGAGATTCGAACGGATTCGGGAACGCGGCGTTGCGCTCGAAAATCTCGTTGAGAATCCCGGTTTCCCGGGAATAGCGGTAGTGGCCGAGCTCGTCGGCGCCCTGAATCCTGACGCCGATTTCCCCCCCGGCGTTGCCGCCGGGAACGGGCCGGTCCTGCACCAGCAGCGTGCGGCGTCCGGCGCGGGCGGCGGCGAGCGCCGCGCAGACGCCCGCCATTCCGGCGCCGATGACGGTTACTTCGTAATCGAGAATCCGGTTCATAGAGTGACGGCCTTTCCCGAATGGTCCGTTCCGGAGCCTTTTGCTCCGGCAACTGCGATATCGATCATTTCTGTTTGCTCCTGTTCAACACTTCGGCCGGCGACAGCGCTTTGTCATAAATCGCCGCCTGTTTGATTTTGCCGTTGAAAACTCCGCGTACCCCTTTGATCTGCCGGGAGGACTGCTGGTCGCCGCCGCCGCCGTAGACCAGAATGGGGGCCGGCTCTTTGGTCGGTTTCCGGTTGACGATCGTTCCCAGCACGGTCTGGAGTCCGACCGGTTCGCCGTCAAGGTAAATCGCCAGCTGGCTGCCGGCGACGCTGCCGACCGCCGTCACATGGTAATATTTCCCTTTTTCCAGCTTGAGCGGTTTCGATTTGACCTGTCCCAGATTGTTGTCGTTGAGCATCAGGCAATCCCCGACGATGGCCAGCCCGATGTGATTGAACGTGGGGTCCTGCATGGTTGAACCGAAGATGTAATACGGTTCGAAGGTGTTGAAGCTTTCCCCGTAAAGCACCGGGCGGCTCGTCAGGTCATCGGGGCAGATCCAGGCTTCCAGTGTGTACTCCAGTCCCGGCGTGACCGGTTTGTTCAGAATTTCCGCGTTGTTCTTTCCGTCGAACCGGGTTTCTTCGGGGGAGCGCCAGAGGATGTTTTTCGTTCCGACTTCGCCCGGAGCCGCCTGGGCATGATACATTTTCTCATACTTTTTGAGCGCGATGAAGTTGGAACGCACATATTCCACCCGGCCGGCGAATTCGGTATTCGCGGTCTTCTTTTCGGCCGAATTCAGCAGGACGCTCAATTTATCCACGGTTTCGCGCGGCAGGTAGGCGGAATCGGAGTAGGTCATGTAATTCTTCTCCAGAAGGTCATGAAATTCCCCCATCTCCTTCGCCGCCGGGCCGTAAAGGTCGCTGAAATACTGCTTCAGGAGTTCGTCGCAGTCCAGGTCCGGATTCCACAGCAGTTTCGCGTTCACATAATCATTGAGATTCTGCCACCAGTGGGTCTGCGGATCGTAGCGGAAGAAGGACATTTCGCCGTAGACCCGGGACGGACCGGCTTCGGACGCCGCCTTCATGGTTTTGATGCTGTCGGCGATCATATGCGGCATCAGCCACGGAACCCCGTTCTTGCCGAAGGTGTTATAACGCCAGAAATAAATTCCGGCGGGCTTGAGCTTCTCCCACCCGGCGAGAAGTTCCTTGTCTTCGCTGGGCATCCAGTGCGGCAGGCTGGAGCGGCGCAGGCCGGCCACCATGATCACCACGTTGTCGGGAAGTTCCCTGATCCGCGTCGGCGGCAGCTGATACCGTTCATATGCGCCGTAGACGATATAGCAGTCGGGGAACTCCTCTTTGACCGCGTTGGCGACTTTCACCACCGCATCGGCGACATAGTCGGAGTACCAGCCGTTCTTCGGGCGCGACTCGTCGGTCAGCGCCCGGCATTTTGCGCACGAGCACATCTTCATGAAGTAGTCGTTGGGCAAAACGAGGAAGTAGCGGCGTTTGCCTTCCCCGATGTTCTTTTTGCTGAAATGCGCCTTGGCGTCGGCGACGATCTGATCGATCACCCCGTCGTGGGTGAAGGCGGGATAATAAAGATCGGATTTCCCGTTTTCATCCATGCAGAAGTATTCGGGGTGCGTCTTCTTGAATCGCCGTTCCCAGTAATGGAAGGAGTGCCTGGTCGCCCACGGGTCGCGGTCGGCGCCGTATCCCACCCGCCGGTACCAGGGGTCGATCATCACTTCCATGATTCGGTAGGGGAAATACGGGCTCTCGGAAAGTTCCATATCCGCCACCGACAGATTGGGGTTCCTGGGAATTTTGGTGTATTCCTGCTGGAGGAACCGCACTCCCAGCTGTTCCAGAAAGCGGTAGACTCCGTAGAGGGTCCCGGCGCTGGTCGGCAGCTTGGACGGGATCGGGTCATAGGCTTTGGCGTCGTTCCCCACGATGGCGATGACGTTTTTATCGACCTTGATGCAGAACCCGTCCGGATTCAGCTTGGACGGATCGATGTTCATCTCTTTGGTCGGCGTGCTCGCGCCAAGCAGGATCACCGTCTGAAACTGACGTTTGAACTGGTCGTAATTATTTTGATAGACGGTTTCCACCGGGAGTTTCGCTCCCGAGATGTCTTCGATGAATTTTTGCAATTCCTGAGCCCCGGTTCGGGCGCATCCGGAGGCTTCCGGCCCCAGCAGGATGACCGCCGTGCCCTTTCCGTCTTTGGCCAGCTCCGCTCCGGCGAGCGACAGGCAGAATAGAATTGCGGTGGTCCAACAGAAAAATTTCTTCAGAAACATACGGTGACCTTATGTGGTGAAGGGTTGTTGAAGTAATTCGGGGATGGCCGCCTGTCTGGCGGCAGGATCAGTAGGTTTTGTGATAATAATCCTCATCCCACATCGGCGGCTTCTTCTTCATGGAGCTTGCGTGCCCGTCGACGAAGAGGAAGTTTGCGTTGAGTGAAGGATGCCGCCATTCGGTATCGAAGTGGATCGTCGGATACTCCTTGGGGCGTTTGAGGTACAGCCCGTATGCCGAAGTCCATTGGTCGGCATAGCTGTCGCTCAGGAGAACGGTGCGCGAAGGGTAGAGCAGTTTCACGCTTTTCTTTCCGCACAGCAGGTTGAACATGGCGTAACTGTAAGCGCCGCGGACGGTTTTGGTCGGGCAATAGAGGTACTTTTCGAACCCCCACAATCCGTTTTTCAGCGCATCCGGGCTCTTCAGGGTCGAAAGCAGCTGTTCCGGCCACGGTGTTTTGACCGAGCCGTTGTTAAAGGCGGGCGGGTAGATGTCCTCGCTGCCGTCGAGGTAGAACTGCCACGCGGTGCCCAGGCTCTTGAGGTTGCCCAGGCAGGTGGTCTGCTTGCTCCGCTCCCTGGCCTGAGTCAGGGCGGGGAGCAGCATGGCCGCCAGAATTGCGATGATGGCGATCACCACAAGCAATTCGATCAATGTGAATGACAAAGCCGGTTTCCGGTTTCCGCTGGGATGAGTTCGCATGGTTGCCTCCATTGGTTTGATGGGTTTTATCTCTTGTATTGTTTTAACGTCGTACCTTCCGGGTACTCGAAGGGATAAAGCCATGCCGCCGGGTCGTCGAGCTGCCCGTTCCAGCCGCAGGCCAGCATCTGGACCGCCCCGACCGCCATTCGGGTGATGGGGGAGATCACCGAGGTCAGCTCCCGGCGGACCAACGCCTCGGCGATTTTTGTGTCGTCGAAGCAGATCATGCTGAAGTCTGCCGGACAGAACAAGTTGCGCTTCTCGAAGTAGAGCATGACCATCGCGCCGAGCCAGTCGGTCGAAGAGATCCACACCGTCGGTCGCTGTGCGGGATCGTCGGGAAACTGCGGCGCGATCACCGCGTCGATCATATCCGTATCCAGCGGCGCGCGTTCATCGAGCCAGATTTCGATGGAGAGTTCCATCCCCGCCTTTGCCAGGCAGTTGCATACGCCGTAATAACGTTCGCGTGAGATGTCCTGGCTGCCCAGCGAACCGATCCATCCGATGCGGGGATGTCCGGCGGCCAGCGCTTTCTCCGCGGCGAAATTGCCGCCTTCGTAATTGTCGATGCCGACACCGCTCAACCCGCCCTGAAGGTAGTGGCGCGAGAGCATCACAATGTGGTTGGCGAAGTGGGAGGCGAGCATCCGGCGGGACTCCGGCGAAATCATCCCTTCGACGATGCAGCTGTCGATGTTGGCGCGCAGCAGGCCGGTCGGCCAGGTCTTCTGGTTGTCGAGCAGCGAAGTTTTCAGCATGGGGACGACGACGAAACTGACCTGCCAGTCGATGCGCGTGATTTCGCTGCTGATGGCGATCATCGATCGATGCGCCAGCTCGTGTACTTCATCCACCGATTTCGCCGGGAGGATCAACGCGACATTGTGAGTGTCGGCGTCTTTCGGAATCGGGTAGCCGAGTTCGCCTGCCAGCCGGATGCAGCGCTCGCGGGTGTCCGGGTGGACTCCGCTGCGTCCGCGCAGGGCGCGACTCACCGTGGACTTGTTGATATTCAACTTTTCTGCAATGTTTGCGATTGTCATTGTGTCCCTCTGCTTGAGATCGTTTTCACCATTTATTATAGTGAAAAAACCGGAAATGGCAATCAAAAAATGGATGAAATGGCAATTATCAATGCAACAAAGTTGCGATATATTGACAACAGATTGTCACGAGTTGCCATGCCCTGCCGGGCCGGTTCCGGACGAATAATTTTGCAACATCTTTACCGCGTGATGATTATTCAGAGAGAGGCGCTGTAAAGCAAGGCTTCACCGGGTGAGGGCGAAGATTCCGGCCAGCGTGACGGTCAGTGCGGCCATTGTGAGCGGCCCGCTCTTTTCTTTGAGGATAAAGCGGTTGTAGAGCAGGAAGAAAGCGATGCACGCCCCCTGCGCCACCGGGTAGCCGATCGATCCGCCGTCGTGGGCGGCGACCAGGTCCAAGCCCCGGTAAAAGAAGAAAAAGAGGCTCAGTATCTGCACCGCGCTCAGAAGCGCCACCGCTCTGCCGGTTCCGCGAAACCGGGGCCTGCGGTGCTGGAACGGCACGGTCAGGGCGAACATGCCGACGGTTCCCAGCTGGACCAGGCAGGCGCGCAGTTCCGGAATCATCTGGACCTCGCCCCAGTAGGAGGGCAGATTGGCGAAGCATTGCGCCAGCCCCGAGGCGGCGAACGCTCCCAGCGTCGGCCACAGCCAGAGCCGCGGACTGCGCCCGTGGCGGCCGGGCCGGGTCCGGGCGAAAAGCGCGATTCCGAGCAGGATCAGGGCCATTCCGAGCAGGCGCGGCCAGGTTGGGCGCACTCCGAAGAAGAGCATCCCCATGGCGAACGGGCAGATCGAAGCGCTCTGGACGATCCCCCAGACCGCGCCGCTGTTCCCGGTGACCATTGCCCGGCGCATCCAGTTGATCATCAGGAAATTTCCGGCTCCGGCGACGAACACCGCCGCCGCCATTGCCACCGGAACCCGCGACGGCGCCCGGCAGAGCATCGCCGCTCCCGCCGCCGCCGCGATGACCAGCGAGGCGGAGAGCTGTACTGCGTTGATGTCGAGTCTGTTCCGCGCTGCGTCGCTGACCACGGAAGCGATCCCCACCCAGCAGAGACCGGTCAGCAGCAGGAAGACGATTCCGGCGATCATGCCGGGCGGATTTCGGCGCGTCCGCCATTCGGGAACGCGTCGATGACCAGATAGCGGCTCTCGCCGACGGTTTCGATGCGGAATTCGGCCTCGGCTCCGTCGATCCGGCAGGCGGGGGCGGCGACGCCTTCCGGCAGCAGCATCCGCAGCCGGGCGCGCTCATGGCGGGAGAACAGTTCGAAGCCGATCCGTTTTGCGGCGGCGTCGAAGGTGAAATGATATTCGACCGCCGCGCCGGAGGCGGGGTATTCCAGCCGCACATGCGCCTTGGATTCATCGGCGGCGACGAACCGGGGGGAAAGCGTCACTTCGCGGAAGAGCTTGCCGTCGTCGATGACGCCCGCCAGCCCGGCGCATTCGGCGTGCATCAGCTCGGCGCCGCACCAGCAGCGGGGGCCGCCGCCGATGTCCGCGCCGTTCCAGTCGTAGAGGAAGGCGACCTTGCCGTCGCGGCTGATCTTGCGCCCCATCCGCTTGAGGATATCGACGCCGTAACGCTCCTCGCCGGTTTCGAAGGCTCCGAGGGCGAGCTGGCCGGCGACGAACGGGGCGATTGCGCCGTTCACATATTCCCCGGCCTTTCTCCCCATGAACACCGGGTAGGGCGGTTCGAGGTTGCGGAAGTCGTCGAGTTCGCCGCGGTACTTCTCCCGCATCGCCCGGTAGGCGGCGATGACCCGCCGCTTCTCCGCAAAGGAGAGGATGTTGCGGTTCAGCGCGTAGGCGTTGGAAAGGCTCATCTGGTATGTCTCATCGACGCCGTAACCGGTTTCGTCGAGCGGCAGGAAGTGGCGGAAGAAATTTCCGGTCCACAGGTGGGTCATGATCTGTTCGCGCAGCGCGGCCGCCTCCTCCTCGTGGCGAAGGGCGGCCGATTCGTTGCCGGAATAACGGTACATCTTCGCCATTAGGAGCTTGGCGTTGTAGAGCCCGGTGTTGTCGCCGTGGAAGATTCCCATCGGATCGTCGGGGTGGATCGCCCGGTCGATGGAGGAGCGGGGATTGTCGAGAAAATCCCAGGTGTCGAGGGTGCGGGGGCGCTTGGCGAGTCTGTATTGCGAATCCCAGCGCAGCGGGTCGGTCATGATGTAGCGCAGCCCCTTTTCGACGCGGGGGAGGTTGCGAAGAAGCCAGTCGTCGTCACCGGTCGCCTGCCAGATCATATGAACGCCTTCGACCATCAGGTATTCGATGTCGGCTTCGAGTTCGAGACGGCAGAGGCCGAAATCGAGCCCCTCTTCGTAGTAACAGCACTCCGGCGACGAGAGTTGTTCGAGTTTGCCGTGATTGTTCCGCGGACGACCGGAGTGCATGTCGGTCACCGGGGCGATGATTTCGTAGAAAAATCCTTTTTCGTGCTGTTTTTCCAGCAGCAGGTCGGGGAAGCTGACCAGATCGGGCTCGGTGTAGCGGAATCCTTTGAGCGTCAGTACGTAGTCGCGAATCCAGTTCAGGTTGACCCGGACCAGCCGGTCGCCGTAGAGGAAGACGCGGTTGTTGAACTCCATCGCGCCGTGGCACATGCCGAACAGCAGCGAAAGCGGTTCGTCGTGATAGGCGGTGACGGCCTGCGGGATGTTTCCGGTGGCGATAAAGCTGCCCTTCAGCGAATTCATAGGAATGACTCCATTTCTGCTTTCTCATATTATACCGCAATCCATCTTGAAAGGCAATTCCGGCGGTGTTACATTACTTCTTGTTTTGTGACCTTTTCAAAACAGGCGGCGCGGATGGGTGAAATTGCGGAAAAACTGGGGTTGGAACACTGTTCGCGGGAGGGATTCCTGCGGCTGGTCGATTTCCTGCTGACGGAGCTTCCGCCGCGACGGATGTTCACCGCGCACCGGACGCGGCCTCCGGCGCACGAGGCGTTCGAATTCCATCCGCACCCGGTGTTCGACCTGCCGTTGTCGGGAGGGAAGGAGATTTGTTTCTCCGAAGGGACGGAGATATTGCATCCCGGCGATGTCTTTCAACTCCCGCCTGCGGCGTGGAAACTGCCGCGCTGGACCCTCCCGCACGAGATGGCCTGTCTGGTGTTTCAGGAGAAGTTTCTGCGCATCACCTACGTGGAGCTGGACCGCCCGCTCGCCGGTGGAATCCGCCCGGTGAGCACTGTGTTCTACCATACCGGAGCGGCGCCTGGCGAGGAGATCCGTACATTGCTCCGGCTGCTGGAACGGCTCGGGCTGGCAGGCGATCCCGGCGGGGCGGCGCCGGAACTCTTCCGGGGGCTGCTCCGGCTGGTCCGGTTGATGCTGGAGCGGGATGAGTCGCCGCTTCCGGGCAAGGCGCAATCGACCTTCCGCAAGGTTCGCCATTACCTGACCGAGAATTCCGGGGCGGCGATCACCCGCGAGGAGACGGCGCGGCGCTTCAAACTGAATCCCGGCTACCTCTCGCGGCTGTTCCGGGCGCAGGAGGGGTGCTCGTTCTCGGAGTTCCTGATCCGGCTCCGTCTCGAACAGGCCGCGATGCTGCTGCGGGAGACAGACCTTCTGGTCGACGAAGTCGCCGACCGTTGCGGCTACCAAAGCACCACCTTCTTCACCGCCGCCTTCAAAAAGTGCTTCGGCCAACCCCCCGCCCGCTATCGCAGCTCACTCGGCGAAGAGCGCGGCGGAGCGGGGCGCTAACCGGAAGGTCCGCCCGGAGTTTTCGCCGAACAGGTCGAGGCAGGTGTTTGGAAAGTAGATGGTTAGCGGGTGTTCTGTGACGTTTTCAGCGATGTGAAAAGTCGGCTGTTCCCTATCCGAATACAGCGGCGTCAGGCGAATCCCTTTGGGGACGGCCGGGCGTTCGATTCCGGCCGCCCCGGCCGCCTGTTCCAGCAGCCCGGCGAGGAAGTTCGCCGATTGTTCCGCGGCGGCGATTCCGAGATAGGTTCCGCAATAGAAGACCGTGCCCGATTCGCGGCGGAGCTTGACGACGCAGGGGATGTTCCGGTATGAGGCGAGTGTGTCGCCTGATTCGCTTTCGAGCGAGGAGAGGAGGAGCGCGCCCCAGCCGGTCTCTCCCGACGGCGAAGAGAGTGGCAGGTATTCGCCGCCTTTTGCTCCCGCCGAATCGAGCGCCTTGGCCACGTCGCCCTCCGCCATCGAGCCCGTTCCGGAGACGCTCCCCGAGCAGTCGAGGTGAAACGGGGAGGTCGAGTCGGTTTCCCGGATGCCCCAGCGTTCGGCCAGTCCGCAGCCGGGAACCCGGGTCGAATACCGCCCAGTATCGGACTCGTAACCGCCGACGCTGCCTTCGGCGAAGACGATTCCGCCGCGGCGGCAGAAGCGGTCCGTCGCATCCGCTTCCGCCTGCGAAAGACAATGGGCGGCGGGGAGGATCAGCAACCGGACGCCGTCCAGCTCCCCCCGCTCCAGTTGTTCGGAAGAGAGGAAGCGGAACGGGATGTTGCAGTCGAGCAGCGTGTCGGCGTATCCGCGGATCGAACGGTAGAGCCAGTTCCCCTTCTCCTGCGGAAACCCGTTGAAAAAGAGTTCGTTGCGGACGCTCTTCAGGATTGCGCACTCCGGATTCCGTCGCCGCGAACGCATCAGCTGCGGCAGGTGCGGTTCCAGTACTTGCCGGAACTCCTTCGCCCAGCGCGACACCGGGCGGTCGGAGCCGTCGGGGCGGATGACGCCCCAGGCGGGCGACTCGAACCCGAGCGTCTCCGGCCGGAATTGCCAGTAGAGGATACCGCGCACATTCCAGCCGAGCTGCGGAAGCAGCTCGCGCAGAAAGGTTTTGCGGTCGATGACGCGGGGATGCATCGCGGAGGAGCCGAAGTTGATGTGCCACTCGGCGTTGTAGAACGGTTTGTCCCCGGCGGCGGAAGACGCGGCGGCGGCGAACAGCGGGTCGCCCATCATCGACGACCCGAAGAGTTCGCTCCTTTTCGCCAGCGCGAAATCGTCCACGCAGTTGACGCTGTTGAAACAGTGGATGGTGTGCGGAACCACGTGCAGGTGCGGGAAGGTGTGCGGCGCGATCTCCCGGACCAGACCCAGCCGCCATTCCGCCTCTCCGGTCAGCGTGTCGAGCTGAAACATTCTCCAGTCGATGAAGTCGGCGACGGTCTGTGTGTTGCGGGGAAGTTCGACCTCGTCGAAGGCGGAATAGCAGCGTCCCCAGCGTTGATTCAGTGCGTCGATTGAGGGGTAACGCGCTTCTAGCCATTCCCGGAATTTCCGCCCGCAGTGCGGGCAGTAGCAGAGCATATGGTCGGGATCGGCGGCGGAACGGCGGCCGAGGTGATGTTCGGGTTCGTTCCAGACATCCCACGCCAGCAGGGCGGGGAACGCTTTGAAGTGTTCGAGCGCCGCGTGGAAGAACGCCTGCCGGACTTCCCGCATCGCGGGGTGGTTGCAGCAGGGGCCGGGGTAGCCGCCGAGCTGGCGGCAGAGTACCGCCTCGGTGGGGACCGGTTGGCCGTTGCGGTCGATCATCCGGCAGTCGGGATATTTCTGTTCCGCCCAGACCGGCATCACGTCGCAGATCAGATTGAGGATCACCCGGAGGTTGAACCGCTCCGCCAGCCGCATCAGTTCGTCGAGATCGTCCCAGTAATACGTTCCGGGCTTGCGCTCGCTCCAGCGCCACTGCACCCAGAATTTGACCGTATCGAATCCGAGTTCGCGCATGTGCGCAAAATCCCCCTCCCAGTATTCCGGCTCCGGTGTCGGAGCGCGGTAGTACTGGGCGCCGTAGACAAACGGAAAAATCGTCTTTTTCTCCATGATTTTTCCGCTGTTCATTTGAGAGTGCAGCCCACCAGGCCGCGGCAGTCTTTGACGTCGAATATGGCGCCGGAACAATCCGGGGCGTCTATTTTGTTTTTCAGAAATTCCAGATGGTCCACCCCGTCCAGCACGAAAAGCGGTCGCTGACTGTCCCCCCACGGTTTCACCCGGAACGAATTTCCCTCCAGGAAAAAATGAGCCATATGCTTTGCCGGGTCCGGAGAAACCTGCTTCCCGTCGAAAAAGAAGATGCTTTTGTGCAAACTGGTGAACCGGTTGTTGGCAAAGGTGACATTTCTCGGCAGGAACACTTCATCCCAATGCCCGATGGCGTCTTCGATCAAGGTCAGCATGATCCACCCCAGTGCATCATCGACCCGGTTCTCCGAGAACACGATGTTGTTTCCGGCGGGCAGAATGCGGGAAACTCCGTTGGAAAACGTATTTCCCGTAATCACCATCCCGTGATTCTGGAGTTCCGGGAATGAGAGGAAATCAAACGCCGGAGCCTTTTTCTCCGCCTGATTTGCCACCGTGACAAGATCCGGAACTTTGCCGGCAAGGTGAAGTTTATAATATTCGCCGCGTTTTCCGTTCCGCTCCCGCGTGACCCGTTCGATTTTTTGAACCGGATATTCATTGTCGATCCAGCTTTCCTTGCGGGAGCGGCGAACCAGGGCGACCCGGGTCAGGGATTGCCCCAGGCCCTGCGCCAGATCGCAGGAGGTATACAATATATTGCCTTCCTGCCAGAACACCGGCCGGATCTGCGTGTGGATATTGAGATAGTCGTCCCCCAGATCGCAGATCGTGTTGCGTGCAACATACCCTCCGAGCATTCCGTTGTACAGATACAGGCCGTCGGCGCAGGTCGCAACATAAGTTCCCTTGCGGGCTTTGACGGTGCAGTCGGTGATGAAATAACTTTCGCACTGGTTGAAGAGGAAAGCCATGGAGCTGGATGTGTCGATCGAAATCCGCTTCAGGCGGATATGGCGGGAGCGGAACCCGATGATCTTCTGGTTGCCGTAATCCCGGGCATAATAGATGATCCGCATTCCGGGCCGATACGTGTTCTCTGCGTTTTCCCACCCCGGGAGACGGAACAGATACCGATCACCCCGAATGGGGCTCACCTGCGGCTTCAGGACATGGGAGGCGATACTGAGCGCCGCCGGCGTAATCCCATCCTTCTGAAGTTGGCCGGATGCGAGCCGCGCCAATCCTTTGCTCTGGCATTCCTGGTAGACGGGGGCCAGCGGGGACCCCATTCCCGGATCGATTTTCACGGTGAGCAGGTTCGGATTCTCGACTTTCTCGATCATTCCCGTTGTGAACGGGCTGTAAGCCGCGGTGACCTGAAGATCGCACAGCCGTACATTGTCGCTGTTTTCAATCCGAAACAGCGAGGGGCGCGGGGAATCCTGAATCAGAACAGTCCCTTTTTCTCCTGCAATCTCCACATCATGAAATCCATCCAGTGTGAATACCGAACCTGGCGTATCCGCCTTGAGCCGGTAACGCCCGGCGGGGATTTTCACCTGACGTCTGGTCCCGGTGTTGGCGGCGGCGAACGCTTTGCGAAATGCCGGGGCATCGTCAGTCGTTCCATCGCCTCTGGCGCCGAAGTCGCGGACATTCAGCGACCCGTTTTTCGCGGGGTCCTGCTGGGTTCGGAAATAGGCGACTTCCGCCGCCATCCGCCGCAGCAGGTACTGGTAATCCGCAATCATCGAAGCACAGCGTTCCGGAGCATGAATTGCGTCATAGCAGATGGATTTCTCCAGATTCTTGTAGATGGGGGCCTGCCCGTCAACCCAATCGGCGAAATCGGGCTGAACCGTTCGCAGCGTCGCCGCATCGGCTTGTATCCTGGATAATTCAGCCCGGCAAACCTTCAACTCCTGTTCCACCTGGTTTCGGTCTTCGCCCGGACTGGCGGAACATACCGAAAGAAGAATCAACCACACAAAACCGGCTTGTTTCATCGACATGGCTTTTCCCGTCAATTCGAAGTGGTATAGGTCGTTCCGACTGTCGGCCAGCTGGGGGTGCTGCGCCAGAGGTCTGTCGACAGGACGGCATGACCGTCCATCAGGACCAATGTGTTTTTGTAAAGACCGTGCCGACCGGCTCCGAACCGCCCGTTGACGATCAGAATCCTGGCATTGTCGAATCCGACATCCGTACCGGAGGTGATGATGCATTCCACCATGCCGATCAGGACAGACGGTCTCTTGAGGGAGGTGACTTTCATCCAGACGGTGTTCCGCTTGTTGATTTCGTTGTTGAAACTGTAACCGTACGGAAAGGTCGGAGTCGTATGCTGCGAGGGGACCACAGACGGACAGGCGTAGACTCCTTTGATCCTCCCGTCGAATGCCCTGTCGAACAAGTACGGATTGATCAGGGTCATCCAGTTGTTCAGACACGGATCGTTCCCGGCAAGACGTCCGCGGATGCAGTAATCGTCATTGGAAGACGCGTACATTTGAATCCCCGTTCCGATCTGCCTCATGTTGTTCAGGCAGGTCGTACTCTTTGCGCGCTCTCTGGCCTGGTTCAGTGCCGGCAGCAGAATGGAGGCTAGGATTGCAATAATGGCGATCACGACCAGCAGTTCAATCAACGTGAAATTTCGTCTGTTCATTTCTTGGCTCCTTTGAGTTGGCGGTGAATCTTTCTACCGATATTGTACCGGAATTTCAGGGCATATCAAAGTTTTTTTTCCGGAATCGATCGAAAAAAATTGATGATTTATTTGATTTATAGATGATGCTTCTGTGATTCTCTGCCGAATTAAGATAAATCAAATGAATCGACGATTGATTTCTTTTGCGAGACGGAATATGGTAAGATACGGAGGCGATTCATGAGATTCAAAGAGACGTTGGCCCGGGATTCTTCCGAACCGCTGCATCGGCAGATTTACCGGATTCTGCTGGGGGCGATTCTCGACGGACAGCTGGAGCCCGGCGAAAAACTACCCGATATCCGGACGCTGGCGGACGGCTTCGGCGTCAGCATCATGCCGGTCAACCGCGCTTTGGATGAGCTGATTCAAAAAGGCTATTGCGTCCGGCGCCCCAAGCAGGGGACGTTTGCGGCGCGGGGGATTCCGCCCGCCGCCGGAGAGGCTTCGGGGAAGACCATCATCCTCTATTCCGACAACGAGAACTCGGAATTCGACCTGGTCGATGTCCCGTTCTACACCCATATCCGCAAAATGGTCGAGCACACCTGTCAGGCGAATCTGCTGATCCTTTCCGGGAAGCCGGCCCGGCACGAGCTGGAGGCGCAATTGGAGCAGCGGCGCGGCGAATGCCTCGGCGTGATTTTCGTCGCGGTCTGCTCGTTCCGGACCGTTCTGGAACATGCCCGGAAACATCCTCAAATCCGTTTCGCTTTGCTGAATTATCAATTTCCGGCTTTCTCCGAGCTGGCGCCTCCGAATCTGACCGGGGTGTTCAACGACGAATTCTGCGGCGGATACCTCGCTTGCACCCATCTGATCGCCCGGGGAAGGCGGCGTTTCGGGATTCTGCAATACGAGGTCGGCGACGAAAATTATCGGTTGCGGATCGCCGGATTCCAGCAGGCGCATGCCGATTCCCGGACGGTTCTCGCGGCAGATTCCGTCCTGGATGTCGGCATTACACTGCCCCCCATCGAACGCGGCTACAGCGGCATCGCTGCATTGCTCGAACGCGATTCCCGCCTCGACGCTGTCTTCTGTGTCAACGACATTCTCGCCGCGGGAGCATGCAAGTATCTGAATTCGAAGGGCGTCCGCGATCGGGTCGAAATCGTCGGCTACGACAACCATATCCCGGAACTTCACCGGGTGAACCGTTTTGCCACCGTCGCCATCAATACCGAAATGATGTCCGCCGCCGTCATCCGGATGCTGACCGAGCCGTACGACAACCGGGCGAAGCAGCTTCTGATCGCCCCCCGGCTGGTGTTGCCGACTCCCGAATGAAATCCGGGAGTCCCTCCCGAGGTCAGAAGCCGAGTTCGAGTTGGCCTTCGGGCGGTTCCGGCTTCTGCTCGCCGAGTTCGCCGAGGAAGTCGTCGAGCGAAACGATGCGGATTCCCAGTTTCGCCGCCTTCTTGAGCTTGCTGCTCGAGTCGTTGGCGTCGGCGGCCACCAGCAGCGAAAGTGCCGAGGTCACGTCGTCCGCGGCGGCATAGCCGTTGGCTTCGGCGAGTTTCTCGTAGTGGCTGCGCTTCTCCGGCATCTTGCCGGTGAAGCAGATGGTGGGGCGCTCGTCGTTTTCTCCCCCCGCGTGGATGAGCCGCACCGCGCCGAGCAGTTCGTCGAGGAACTGCGACTGCGCGGCGAGTTCGCGCACCAGCGCTTGAGCCCGTTCCGGGCCGATTCCCGGAATCGCGCTCAGCTCTTCGATGCTCATCTTGCGCAGCCCGGCGAAGTCGGTGTGGGAGAAGATCACCTTCGCCACGTTGACCCCGATGTTGGGGATGTTGAGCGCGGCGAGAAGCTGATAGTCGTTGGCGATCCGCGCCTTGTGGATTTCTTCGATCAGGTTGGCGGCGGATTTGGCGGCGAAGCCGTCGAGTTTCAGGATGTCCATCACCTTGAGTTCGAAGAGGTCGGCCAGGCGTTTGACGCCGGAATTTTCCATCAGTTTCCGCAAGGTCGGCTCGCCCAGCCGCTCGATGCCGAGGTTCCGCACCGCGGCGGCGAGGCGCTGGAGTTCGGTCTCGAAGCAGTCCGGATTCGGGCAGCAGAGTTCGGGGCCGCGCCGGATCAGTTTCGTTCCGCAGCAGGGGCACTCCTCGATCAGCGGCGAACGGCGGGTTTCGCCGGGTTCGGCGCTGACGATGTAGGGGATCACGTCCCCGGCGCGTTCGACCGTCACCGTGTCGCCGATCTGGATGTCGAGTTCGAGCAGGTTCTGGACGTTGTGCAGCGTCGCCCGCTTGATCGTCGTCCCCGAAATCTCCACCGGTTCGAGGTGCGCCACCGGCGTCAGGCAGTTCTTGCCGAAGCTCCATTCGACGTCGAGCAGTTTCGTCGTGCGTTGGATGTTGGTGAATTTGTAGGCGATCTGCCCGCGCGGATGGTGCGCGGTGTTGCCGAGCGAACTCTCGTAAGCGGCGTCGGCGAGCTTGACCACCACCCCGTCCTGCGGATAGGGGAGCGCGGCGAGTTCGGCCAGCAGCGCGTCCCACTTCTCCGCCAGCTCGGAGAGCGGAACCCGGCGGGAGACCATATTGTAATCGACCAGCGTGATCTTCGCTTTTTGGGCGACCATGTCGTCGATCTCCTTGAGCCCGACGATCCCGGCCACGGCGTTGCGGGAGTTCTTGTACGTTCCGCCGTCCTTTTTGCGGATATGGCTGTAAAGCGTCTGAAAGTCGTCGTCGCGGATCACCAGTTCCCCGCGCACCGGGCGGTCGAGCGGCCCCCGGTAACCGGTGGTTTCCAGCTCGACCAGCGGCAGTTTCGCCGTGATGTCCTCGCCGAATTCGCCGTCGCCGCGGGTGGAGAGAATCCGCCCGTCGTATCCGGCCGAGATTCCGTCGTACTTGGGCTCGACCAGCAGCGGCTCGTCGGGAGTGCGTTTATACTTCTCCGCCCACTTCTGCACCTCGGCCAGCGAATACGCCTTGTCGAGCGACAGCATCGGGACCTTGTGCCGGACCTTCCCCCCGCCGGTCGCCGCCGGTTCGTAAACCCTGGTGAGCAGCGGGTTGGCCGGGTCGAGCTTCTGAAGCGCGCGGAACAGTTCGTCGTAGCGGGTGTCCGCAATTTCCGGATCGCCGAGGTCCCAGTACCGGTGGTTGTGATACTCGATCAACTGTTCGAGCTCGGCAAGGGAGAGCCGGTCGGCGATGAAATTCCGGGTGTCCATGAAAGTCCGTCCTTTTTTCTCTGAAAATAGTAATTGCGGAATATACTTGCACGTTTGAAAATTTTCAAGGAACGTGGTATATTAATGAGATGTATGTACCCAATTCTCCAAGGGAGGTATTCATATGGCGAACGGTTACAATGTAGCGGTCGCAGGTGCGACCGGCGCGGTGGGCGTCGAAATGGTCAAGACGCTCGAGAAACGGAATTTTCCGGTCAAGAACCTCAAACTTCTGGCATCCGCCCGTTCCGCCGGCAAAACTATGAAGTTCCGCGGCGAGGACGTGGTGATCGAAGAGATGACCCACGACTCGTTCAAGGGAATCGACATCGCGCTCTTCAGCGCGGGCGGCGACATCTCCCGCGAGTATCGGCCGTTTGTGGTCGCGTCCGGCGCGGTGATGATCGACAATTCGAGCGCCTTCCGCATGGAAGACGACGTTCCGCTGGTGGTCCCCGAAGTCAACGCCGAAGACATCAAGCTTCATAAAGGCGTGATCGCCAACCCGAACTGCACGACCGCGATCATGCTCGTCGCCGTCGCCCCGCTCCATCGCGCCAAAGGTCTCAAGCGCATCGTCGCGGCGACCTATCAGGCCGCCAGCGGCGCCGGCGCCAAAGGCATGGACGAGCTTCTCGTCCAGACCCGCGAAGTCCTCGACGGCAAGGCGGCGTGCCCCAAGGCGTTCGCCCACCAGATCGCGTTCAACCTGATCCCGCACATCGACGTGTTCAAGGAGAACGGCTATACTAAGGAAGAGCTCAAAATGCTCAACGAGTCGCGCAAGATGCTCCATCTGCCGACCCTCAAGGTCTCCTGCACCTGCGTGCGGATTCCCGTGCTGCGCGCCCATTCCGAAGCGCTGAATCTCGAGTTCGAAAACGACATCACCCCCGAAGAAGCCCGCGCCATCATCGCGGCCGCCCCGGGCGTGGAGCTGGTTGACGACCCGATGGCCAAGCGCTATCCGATGCCGATCGACGCCACCGAGAAGTATGACGTGCTCTGCGGACGCATCCGTCAGGACATCTCGCGCGACGACAAGCGCGGACTCGACATCTTCGTCTCCGGCGACCAGGTTCTCAAGGGCGCTGCCCTGAACGCGGTCCAGATCGCCGAGCTTCTCTAACCCCCCGATCCTGATCGTGGGAATCGGAGGGGGCGCTTCGCCCCCCTCCAAGCCTCCCCCAGACCGGCAGGGTGCCTCACCCCAAAAAGTTGCCACCCTTCGGCCACGGGCCTCGGGTCCCGCCTTTGGCGGGCTTCGGGTACTTTTCGGGGGCCCCGCTCTCCGGCATTCCGTGCGGCTTCGCCGTACTCATGCCTGCGAGAAAG
>CAYSZM010000057.1:0-20941 GCA_964435365.1 uncultured Victivallis sp.
TAGTACCATGCGCCAGTTTGATGCTCTTTTTTGCCATGTTATTCTCTTGAAATCGTAAATGTCGGTTACGACTAAAATAGCGGGGAAAATGGGGAAATCAACCAAAGAACGGCAAAAAACGGCAAATATTTCCATGTTTTGAACGTAATAAAACGCCCGTTCCGGGTACCACGTTATAATCAATTATTTACAACAAATATTCTGCCCGGCTCCCGTTTTTCTCCGTGTTTCTTACTTTGAGCTCAGGATTCTTTTTGTTTCGATTTGCTGTGTTTCCCAGGCTCATTTCGTTCTACTTCATCTTCATTGACGATTCGACTCAAACGGATAAACCAGATCTTTCCTCCAAACTTTCTGAATCGCTGAAACCACGCATGGACGATGGAGGAAATGATTCGTTTTTTTTGCATCGTCTCTTGACAAAGTATTTCTTTTCAGGTATAATAAATATGGCAGCAATCAACCGCATCGATACACATAAAAGAATGAAACAGACAAAAACAGAAATTCTCTATCAGGCACTGAAGGACCAGTTGCAGAAGATGGAACCGGGAATGCCCTTCCTCTCCAACCGGACGATCATGAAACGTTATTCGGTCAGCCAGGCGACGGTGACATTGGCCATCCAGCGGCTGTGCGAAGAGGAGTTGCTGGAAAAGCATTCCGGAAAGGAACCGGAAGTGACCAAACAGGTGCTTCTTTACCGTCCGGACGCCCCTCCGGTGATCTGCCTGGCTATTCCCCAATGGAATTCAAACTGGTATACGTCGGTGGAAGGCATGTTCTTTGCGCTGGCCGATGAACTGGGATATGAGTTGAAGGTATATCCCTACCCCTGGCGGGATGGAGTTCCCCGGAAACTTCCCTCCTACAAGATCGATCATCTGATCCTGCTGTCTTCTGTCGACCAGATCAACATGGAGCAAATCATTGCGCTGAATTCCCTGGGCGTGCCGATTTCCATTTTCGCCGAATTCCTGCCGGGGCTGCCGTTCAGCTATGTCGTCTCCGACAATGAATATTGGGGCAACATCGCGGCGAACCACCTGATCGAGCTGGGGCACCGGCATCTGGCGGTCGTCTTTTCCGAGCCGCCGGGGCCGGTGATCCGCGATCGGTTCAACGGATTCTGTAAAATGTGCGAATTGCGCAAGGTGCAGTACACCGCAATCGACTGCGGGATTGTCCGCGGCGACGACCCCATAGAAAAGGTGTACCGGAAATTCCAGACGCTGCTGGCAGGACCGCTGCCGGAGTTCACCGGCATTGTGACCCTCTCCTGCGACACCGTGCTCGGTATTCTCAAGGCACTCTATGAGCGGAAGTTGACGGTCCCCGGGGATTTCAGCCTGCTCGTCACCGGCAATGACAGAATGCTCGATTATCTCTATCCCTCCATCACCCATCTGGACGATTCGCTCGAGAAACTGGTCCGGGCCGCAGTGGCCCAGGTGCTGACTCCGAATCCGACGGGAGAATGCAGGTCGGCTGTGCTGCGAAGCGAAATCGCAGTCCGGGATTCCACCGGAGCCCCGCGCGAAACAGCGGAAAAACGATGAAGAAAAAAACAGAGAACCGCATTTGGAAAAACAACGTCAAAAGGAACGTCTTTTGGCTCGGTTTGAATCACAAGGAGGAAACGGAATGACTAAAAAGAGTTGCTTCACCCTGATCGAATTACTTGTCGTGATTGCCATCATCACAATTCTGGCTGCCATCCTGCTGCCGGCGCTCAACCGTGCACGGGAGTCGGCCCGCGGAACAACCTGCATGAACAATATGAAGCAGATTATGTTCGCCAATACGCAGTATGCCTCCGACTATAAAAATTTCATGGCCCAGTCGATGCCGTATCCGGGAGTCAGCTACCGCCCCTGGACGCTGCTGCTGACCATGAACGGATACAGTATCGACAGCGGATACATCGCATCAAAACTACTGATCTGCCCCACCACGCCGAAAACACCGGTCATCAAGGCCGGAACGAACTGGGAGTATTTCCTCAGCTATGGAACGATGAACAACTATGCCTACGACTGGGCGTATAACAGGGCTCTTTACGGAGATTTTCTGGTCTCCAGCGGGACCATGCTTGGATACAATCTCTCCAAAATGCGCATCCCCTCCAAAGTGTACCTGTGCGCAGACACGTTATACGGCGCAAGTTCCACCGGCTACGGCTACTGGAAATGGGCGATGCGCGACAACGTCGATGGCGGACAGGCACGCATTCATCTCCGTCATAATCAGACTGCGGTGGCGGGCGCCGCGGACGCCCATGTCTCGCGAATGAACCGTTCAAAATTCTTTTCAGAACCGGTGAACAAGATCAATAAGTTCTGGTTCGATCTCGGAAGCGGAAACTGAGCGGATTGCGAAGAAATCAGATATGAAGAAAAAATGGAATTTATTGCTGCTGTTGTTCTTCGGATGCGGCATCGCCTGTTTTGCCGAAACCGTCGATTTCGGCAAAACCCCGTTGCGGATTTCCAACCCGCGTGATGTGAACGCCCAATGCAAAGTGGGAAATATACCGGGTGAAACAAAGGAAGGCACCATCTTGACCTGGGAGGCGACGCACCGGCCGTTCTCCATTTTTGAAATGGCCGCCGCCGGAAAAAGCGCCGCCATCACCACATTGGAAAAGACAGAGATCGTTCTGACCTTGTATGTCGCGGAAAATACGCGGATTCAGTTGGCCAGCCTGCGCTTCCTCGATGCGAGCGGCGAATGTTTCCAATTCCGGTCCGCTCTCTTTCCGCTGCGGACCGGACAGGCGGGGGTCCAGCAAATCCGTTACCGGCTCGATCCCGGGCGCAAATACGAAAGCTGGGGCGGCAATCATGACGGGAAGTTGGATTGGCCGCTGCGGTTTCAGGGCATCGGGTTTGAATTGCTGCCCGGTTCCGGCGAATTGATCTTTCTTACGTTGGAAATTACGACGCGGGATGACGAACTTGCCGCCATTCAGGTGGATGTTGATACAGGCCATCCCGTGCGGCTGATCCGGCCCGGCGAAACAGTGGAACCAACCGTAACCTTCCGAAATAACGGAAAGGAGGAGAAACAGTTTGCGGCGAAACTGTTTCTGGAGAATTTCCAGGGGGAAAAAACCGCCCCGGTCCATTACGATTTTACGCTGGCGCCGGGGGGGGGAGTGACGCGGCAGCTGAAATTCGCCGAGGATCAAGTCGGGATCTGGTACGTGAATTACACCTTGTCGCAGCCGGGCGATCAGAGCAAATTGAGCGGCAGGCGTTCGTTCATCCGCATGGAGCCGGCCGGACCCGCGCCCTACCGGGAGGGAAATTTCCGTTTCGGCGTCTGTTCCCATCCGGAGCGGGCCCCGGAAGACCAGCAGCGCCTGGAGGCGTTTGCCGCGGGATTGATCGGCGTCAATTTCCTGCGGCTGGATGCGGAATGGGGGTCCATTCAGACAAACAGCGCGAAAAACTGGAATATCGCAAAATTTGACCGCCTGGTCGAGATATTCGGAGAACAGCAAATCGAATTGATGCCCCTCCTCGGTTTCACTCCCGGGTGGGCCGTCGCCAAAGACTGGAAACCGTTGAACGCGGGGCCGAAGAAATTTGCGCGCCCCGATTATGACGCATTCGCCGCCTGGGCGGAGAAACTTGCCGCCCATACCAGGGGGAAAATCCGCTATTTCGAAGTCTGGAATGAACCGGAACTTGGATTCGCCAATTTTTCGACGGAAGAGTATATCGAATTGCAGAAATACGGATATCGGGGCGTCAAGAAAGGAAATCCGGACGCAACGGTTTCCACCGCCGGATTCACCTATTTCTTCGCCGAGGACCGTCCTCCGAAACCGGGCCTGATGCGCCGGGCGCTCACCGAGGGACGCGGGTTCTACGACCTGATCGGGTTTCACGGGCATCAGTCGTTCCAGGGCTACCGGGATCAGGTGCTGCCGATGAAAGAAATGTTCCGCAAACAGAAGATCACCGCGCCGTGGATGCCGAACGAGACCGGGTTGACCAGCGTCGGAGACGCGGAACCGGAACAGGTTGTCGCGCTCTTTCAGAAGCTGATGTTCAGCTGGGCGGAGGGGGCCGTCGGCTACAACTGGTATGATCTGCGCAACGACGGATTCAAGCCGCTCGACCGGGAGCACAACTTCGGAATGCTGACCCGCGACTTCTACCCAAAAGCGGTCTATGTCGCTTATAATACGATTGTTCATTACTTTCGGGATGCCCGGTTTGTCCGGGCGTTGCCGCTCGACGGCGGAATTTACGCCTATCTGTTCAAGACGTCCTCCGGAATGCTGATCGCCTGCTGGCGGGAACCGGGCAGCAATCCGGCCCTGACCGTGGTCAGAACCGATGCTTCCGAGGCGAAAGAGGTCGATTTGATGGGAAATGCCCGTCCGCTTTCCCTGGAAAACGGCCGAATTCTGTTGAATCCCGAACTCCGGCCGGCGATTTTTTCCTTCCCCGGAGCCTCGCAGCTGGAGGCCGAGGCCAAACTTATCGAGGTAACCGGCGGAAACCTGGCTGTTCCCGGACGGAAAACCATGTTGCAGCTGGTACTGTTCAATCCGTTTTCGGATACGCGGGAATTCACGGTTTCCGGCGGGGGGCAGAGCGTTCGGGCGACTCTTGCGGGGAACGAGCACAGGTCGGTGCAACTGCCGGTTGACGGCGTTGCGGACAGCATGGAACTCGCCTGCACGGCGGGCAAAGGAGTCTCCGCCCGTTTCCGGATTCCACTGCGGGAAGCGAAGCTGATCTCGTCCCGGCCGCATGACACGGCCGATTTCCGGCTTGACAAGGCCGGTCAGCGCCAGGAGCTTTATCCCGCCAATCCTCTTATGAAGCACATGCATTGGAAAGGGGCGGAGGATTGTTCCGCCGATATCCGGCTCTGGATCGCGGGCGACCGGCTGATTGTGGAGGCGGATGTCACCGACGACGTTCACTGTCAGCCCGAGACCGGAGAAAAGGTGTGGGAAGGCGACAACGTGCAGATGGCTTTCCTGGCTCCCGGCGACGTCGGCTACTGGGAGATCGGCCTGACGCGCCTGGCGGACGGTTCGCCCGAACTTTTCGTCTGGAAATCGCCGGACGGCAGGAACGGAACGGAGCTGGTGAAGAACTCCGTCCTGAAAACCGAGAGACGCGGCACCCTGACCCGTTACCATGCGGAATTCCCGTTTCCAGTATTCGGGATCACCCGGAAAACGCTGAAGCAAGGCGTGTTGTTCGGGCTGCTCGTCAATGACAACGACGGCAATGGCCGCAAAGGCTGGATGCAGGTCGCTCCCGGCTTGGGCGACCGCAAGGATATCTCCTCGCTGCCGACCGTGGTGATCGATTGACAAGGCCGCTTCGAAACGCGGAAGAAAATGCAACAGAAAGTGCGACGAAACGGAATTGATCGAGTGCCGGGATGGCTCTCTCTGGATGCTGGTAAGGACGCTCTACGGAATCGGAAAGCCCTTCTCCCGCGACGGCGGCAAGTCCTGGACGGAAGTCGAACCTTCCGGCATAGAAAATCCCGTCAATGTTCCGGTTGAATTCAAAAAAATAGAGAAATAGAATTTGTCTTGGAATTGAAATGACCTTGTATTTTCTGGATGAAAATATTGCTATTATTATCCATCGGCGTTTGCCTGCTCTCGACGTGTATTGCGGAGGACGGGCTTTTCTGCATGGCGGATTTCCGGGAAAACCGGCGTAATGGAATTCCGCATGAACGGATTGCCGGGAAACAGGCGGTGCTCGGGCTTGGAGCCGTATTCGATGCCGAGATCGAAGTGACCGCCAAGGGAAACGGCTTGTTGCGTCTCGTCAATATCCGGCCGAAAATTTACGATACCCATGACGACACCGAGATCTTTGCCGACGGACTACTTATACGCTTTTCAGAATGAAAACTCACAAATACTGCATTTTTACTGTGTCTGAGCGACCTTGTCATCTTGCCCGTTACCTCTGGTAGCGAGCAAGATAACAAAATCACTCAGCCTTTGTAAAAATTTCGTCTTTGCAATTTTTCATTCTGAAAAGCGTATTAGTTCCCGGCTGGCGGATGTCAATGGCGACGGTATCGCAGAGAAAATCCTCTACGGACTGCAAAAAGATGCGGCCGGCCGGATGAGCGGTTTCCTCGAAATTGATCGTCGCGATTCAAATAGCAATCGATGGCGTCCGGTGCTTTCGCCTTATCCGGGGATCTTGACCGCAGGCGATTCAAAATGAATCCATTTTTGCGGAAGAAATTCATTATGGCTGCGGACGATACCGGAAATATTTTTCGGACGTGGGGAATTGTTTCTGCGCCCGATTTTAGGGCGATTTTCTTCCCGTTCCGGGTACCTCTGTCAAAACTCATCCGGGCTGCGCATGTTGCAGCCCGGATTTTTTTGCTTCTTCTCCGGATTGCCGGTTATTTGGTCTTTTCGATCAGCTGTTCGACCGGAGTCACCGATAAATCCATCCTGCCGTCGCCGTGGTTGACCGTGCAGATGATGTAACGGTCGCCGCAGACAAACTGCGGATGCGGATCGGGGTGAAGTTTGCTCGGGTTCTCTTCGGTGTTGTAGGCGGGGAGCGAGGGGTAAAGATAAATCGCTTTGCCGGTCGCCCGGTTGAAGAATCCGACCTGCCAGGCGCAGCCGCGGAACCAGGTGCCGACCGGCGCATCGAAGGTGAGATACCGGTTGTCGGCGCTCATCGTCGCATGGGCCGCCTTGACCTTGGCCATGCAGGTTTGTCTGCCGGTGGCCAGATCGTGGTAAAAGATTCCGTCGGAACAGAAATAGAAGCCTTTCCCGTCTTCGGTCCAGTGTTCGTGGGTTGCGTAGTTGGTTTCCTCGGAAGGAATCATCCGGCGCTTGCCGCCGGGCTCGAAAAGCCACAGCCGGGGATAGACTCCGTCGATCTCTTCAATCTGGTGCTCTTTCCCCCTGGAATCTTTCCAGCTTACCTCCCAGGCGCAGAGCGCCAGTTTGTCGTCGGAGGGGTGAATCTGGCCGTGGTTGACGAAGAAATCGGTCTCTCCCCACTTCTCATATCCGCCGGTCTCCAGGTCGACCATGCCCTGGACGAACTTGTCGTCCACCCGCGAGTCGAGGAACGCCTTTTTGCGGTCGGCGGTGAGCGTCAGGTGGGTGCAGTAGTTGTAAATCCGCTTCCCCTCCGAGGTCAGTTCCTTCGGAATCGGGCAGAGCTTGATCTCCTTTTTCGGATCGTCCAAGAGATCGCGCCGGAAGATGCCGTTCCTGTTGACGTAATACAACCGGTCGGTCTTGACATCGAGGAAGGGGATTCCGGCGGAGATATCCAGCGGATAGAGCTCGTCCGTGAGAAAGTCGAACAACGCCAGCGTCTTGCGGTTGCGGCGTTCGCCGCCGGAGATGTCGAAAATCAGGAACCGCCCGTCGTCGGTCATCGATTTCTGGGTGAAATAAATACTCTGCTGGTTTTCGGCAATCCGGGTGTCGAGGCGATAGGAACTGATCCCGGTCTGCGGATCGACGTATTGGCGGAAATGTCTGGAGGTTTCCGGCGTTTTGAGCGGGAGAGGGGCCGGTTCGGCGGCGGTTGTTGCAACGGCGACGGTGACTCCGAGGGTCAGTATGGAAGCGAGCTTCTGCATCATGATTTTCTCCGGATTTCAACGAAATTTCAGTGGATGATCCCATCCTGACTTTGTCAGTTTCCCTTATTATACCGCCATAATTCGGGAAAGTCAAATTTTTTCCGTACCGGAATTCCGTTTCAAAGAGAAAGCCGGGGGGGACGAGTCCGTTATCCGGCCGGGTTCCTCATTTCGCGTCCCTTTCGGGTTCCGCGGCCGGATGTTTGCGCGACGTCGGCGACATCCCCGATACGTTTGCGGAAGAAGCGGCAGGCTGAGCGGAAAACGACGCTGTCGAACAGCGCTTCATAATCAAGAACTCACGCTGAATATTCCGCCTTGTCCCCGGTTTTTTCCGCGTTTCCTGCCTGGGCTCAGATCAATCGGAGCTTCTTCCGTGGTTGAATCGAGGGTCGCTGGAATATCCTCAATTTGAGATGGAATACATCTCCGTTTTCAAATGGAAGATGTTTGATTTTAGAGAAGTACAGATCATCAGGATCGTTCCTCCCGTCAACGCGGAGGCGGCGATCGACAGATCCATCGCGGCCAGCGGAGTTCCCTCTTTCTCCGCCGGTCGGCAATTCTTCGCAATGGTTGATCATCGCTCAACTTTTTCCTTCTTTTCCCTCTTTGCCGGTTGAAAACCGGTCGCGGGGAAGGTATATTCCCATGTTAATTCTGATGATTCTTCCGCTTTGAAAGAAAGGAATGCCGGACAGGAAGCGATGGCGCGGTTCCGGCGCAATCGGAGAATAGAAGGGGAAGTTGGGAGTTGGTACGACATTATTCGGCAACCCGAGGGAGATCAATCGCCTTGCTGTGCGGTTGATCTCTATTGATGTTATTGCAGAGGAAGCATTTGCCTCGGAAATTTCCGGTGGCATGGAGGCCGTGGCTGCCGCTGGTTTTGAATGTATGACCGCAGGGGGGAAAGTGGTGGATTTCGACGGTTCTGAAAGTGACAATACGTCCGCCACTTCCGAACTCATCACGATCGGTTCGACGCAAATCCACGGTTTGCCTGCGGGCGATATTGACGGGTTTTGTTTCGATGTGACGACTTCCGGTGCCTGTCCGCTCGCAATCTCCGGCAATACCTGCGACATCAAACGTTTACGCGCTTCATCCTGCCGGTCTATGCGTTCGATGCTGCTCCCGCTGACGCCGGCAGCCTTACTTTCAGGGGGGCCGCATTCGCGAAGGAGATATCACAATACGCCAAATGACGGCCTGTGTGCCTGGAAATCCGTTTCGTCCATAACGAAATTTCAAACAAGAGCCATGAAAGAGGAAAAATTGAAGAAAGAAAGAACGGCGGCGTCGGGGGAGGCACCGGCCGTACATGTGGATCAGGTTCCCCGGGCGCTCTCGGCGAATCTGCAGACTTTGCGGCGGAGCACTCCAGCGGCAGTTTCGCATCCGGGTGGGGCCGGACATCATCGTCGGTGTGTCGGCGGCGGGCACGGTCACTCCGACCGGCCGCCAAATCGGGAGCTGGCAAAAGTTCATGGATTCGGGATATGATCCGAATCGACTCCGTTCCAAAATTTGAGAAATTTTTAACCTTGATTGAGTGATGAAAGAAAATATCAGATGCCTGGTAAGAGGAATCTATCATCGTATTCCTTTGACACATACGAAAAAGCAGAAACTGAAAGACACGGTTTACACCTCGTTGCGTCCGTTGATCCAACATACCGAAATGTATCTGGTATGGGCGCAGACGAAATCCATTCCCGTTCATATGACGCACGATGCCATGCTTTCCAAGTCAAAGTATTTTGATGCAAAATGGTATCGTTCGCAGTATCCGGAAGTTAAATTCTGGCAGAACCCGATCCGTCACTATTTGAACGCAGGCTGGAAAAAGGGCTACAATCCGTCGCTGAATTTTGACGGCAACGCTTATCTTGAAACCTATCCTGATGTAAAAAAAACCGGTATGAATCCGCTGATTCATTACATCAAATACGGCAAAAGAGAAAATCGGTTTGTGTCCGCGGTAGGGTTGCAGATTTTTCTTGAGAACCATGATTTCAAGCAAAAAGACTGCGATGTCTTGATTCTCTCCCATTTCCCTGCGTTTTCCGGCTGTTATATTTGGCGGGTCGATTATTTGCAGGAAATATTGAAAGCGAATGGCATAAAAACGGCTGTCGTGCTTGCGCAGGACTTTGGCGAAAACGATTTTTGGGATTATGTTTATTCCGCGAAGATCATCATCTATCAGCGTCCGGTTTTTGAGGACGCCGTGATTCCCCCGTTATTGCGGTTTCTGGAAGAGTATGAGAAATTTTTTATCATAGATATGGATGATTTATACAATCCGGGTTACTGTAAGCATCAGGGCGGGTATTTGAGCCGGGTGATCTCGAATTATACCAATCTGACCAATCACCATATCCTGGTAAACCTTTTGTTGAATTATGCCGACTGTCTGTCGGTATCCACCGCTTTCCTGAAACAGACATATGGCGATTTATTTCCGGGTAAGGCAATCGTGGTCAGAAAGAATGTAATCCCGCAATTTTTTCTGAACAGGACCGCCGACAGGAAAACGGATGGCGAATTCACCCTGCTGTCGTCGTCCGGAAGCGACAGCCATAACTACGATTTGAGCCTTGTTCTGCCTGAGATCATCAGTTTTTTGAGCAAGCACGAAAACACCAATCTTGTCCTGTTGGGAAAAGTCAACTGTTCGCAACTGCTGGTCAACCTGTTTGGGGGAAGGGTCCGTTTATATCCTTTTTGCAATATCGGAGAGATGTTTGAGGTTTACACCCGCGCCGATTTAGCCCTGGCTTCGCTGGATAGAAATCCGTTCAACGATGCCAAAAGCAATATCAAATTTATTGAGGCGGGGCAATGCGGCGTACCTGTTCTGGCCACTGACTGTGCAGAATTCAAAGACGTGATTCAAGACGGTAAAAACGGGTTCCTGACCGACAATGAGAATTTTGCCGGGAAATTGGAAGAAATTTTTGCCTTGCACCAGGCGGGGAATCTTGCACGGGTCGGTGAGAATGCAAAGCAGTATATCCTGGACAATATGACTTGCGAAGCGGATACTGACAACGAACTGGTTCAGATGATAAAAACAGTGCTGGAGAGATAAAATGCTTTTGGATTTTAAAGACGACAAATATAAAAGAAAAATTTTATGTTTCTATCACAATGCCTTTGTGTTGGATTTGTTCTATACCCTTGCCGGTAACAATCAGGACACACTCTTTATTTTTCTGACCAATATCAGCGATGCACACGACACTTTTTACCGGCATAAGGCGTCGGAGTTGAAGAACGTTATACGCGCGGACCTTAAGGAACTCGCCGATGTCGTGCTGAAACTCAAAAGTGTCGGTTTGCTGATCACTTCCGCGGCACAAAGCGACCGGCTTTGCAAAGACGGATTAAAAGTTGTTGCATTATGCAATCAATCGAAGATTCCGGTTTTTGAAATTCAGCACGGGATGTTTCAGCATGGAATCCATTATCAATCGGGTGAGCAGGAACTGTCCAACGAATCGCTGACGGCTGAAACATATGCGGACCGAATTTTAACTTATTATCCGGCCGGGATGGAAAATGAAATTGTAATCGGCTACCCCGCCTTCAATAATCAGGCAAAGGCTATCGCGGGCGATTATACGCTTGTTCTGTCAAATCTGCATTGGCAGACCTATCAGAAGCTGAACGTATATAAATTTTATCATGCCGTTATCAAATACGCGGCAAAGCATCCGGAGCAGATTTTCATGTGGCAGCCGCATCCGGGTGAAATGGCGAATGGCGGGTTGAATCATTTGTTGTTGAAAAGTCTCTTTGGAATTTATCCCAAAGCAAGACGAAATTTCATCAACATCAAGGAGAATCCCGTCTCGAATCTTGTTCCGACAAGCGAATGGATACGCAAGGCGGGACGTGTCATTTCCACGATTTCAACCGTTTTACTGGAGTGCGAAATGTATCAGAAGCCGACCCTCATCTGGGAATGCGAGGATACCAAAGTGCTGCTGGATAAAATCAAGACAAAAGCATCGTTCAAAGATTACGCCGACTTATGTCGGATGAACGATTTGCCGGACGAAGCGCTGCAATTAAAATCGGGATTGCTTCTGCCCTATGATAATGATGCGTTTCGCCGGGCCGTCGCCGCGCATTATCATGGACCCGCGGAAAGCGACCGGAATTTGCTGGCCGATGTGCTGAAATATTTATAGCCGCCGATGTCATCCGATTTTGAGGTTGACTTCGGTACGGTCGGGGATTTTGCCTGAAGCGGTTCACATAACAAAGGATTTTAAAACAGATCAAAATGTCACTCCAGGATTTTATCGCATATTTTACCCATTCGCGCGGAGAGGGGGGGGCTGCAGCCGGCCGGAGAATCGCATCGGGATATCAATTCTGGGAGCTTGCGGTGTTCCGGACCGTGGCGGAACTCCGGGCCGAATCCAAGCGCTCCTACGCCGGACTGCTGTGGTGGATCATCCGGCCGCTCCTGTCGCTGGCGGTCTATGGGGTCGTCTTCGGGCTGATTTTCAAGGTGAAGCAGGAGCATTTCCTGCTGTTCCTGTTTTCCGGAATCATCGGATGGGAGTGGTTTTCCAGCTCGACCCAGCGCTGCGCGACCAGCGTGCTATCCAACCGGCCGCTCATGCTTCTGGTGAAGGTCAATCCCATGCTGTTTCCGGTTTCGATCTGCCTGGTCGATTTCGTCAAATTCCTGCTGGGGTTGCTGATCCTGCTGGTCGCCACGGCGATATGGGGGCCCGGTTTCGGCTGGAGCATCTTCATGCTGCCCGTGATTATTCTGGCGGAACTGCTGCTGTGCATGGGGGCGGGGCTCATCGTTTCGAGCATCACGCCTTTCCTGCCGGATTTCGCGATGATCCTGACCACGATCATGCAGCTCCTGATGTTCCTTTCGGGAGTGTTTTACCGGATCGACTCCCTTCCGGCGCGGCTGAGGCCGCTGATCGCGCTGAATCCGGTCGCGGTCTTGCTGGAGCAGTACCGGCTCGTCATCCTGGAACACGCCATGCCGGATATTCGGGGCATGGCGATCATCCTGGGCAGCGGGATCGCGGCGGCCCTGGTCGGCCGGCTGCTGCTGGCGAAGTTCGGCCGTATCTATACCAAGAGATGGTGAGAGATGAACGAAAATCTATATGAATTGAATGCGGTCGGTGTCTGTTACCGGCATTACTCGCTCTGGCGCAAGTCGAAGCACAATATCTGGGCGCTGCGCGATCTGTCGTTTTCCATCCGCCGCGGCGAAACGGTCGGCATCATCGGCAGGAACGGCGCGGGGAAGACGACGATCCTGCGTCTGCTCGCCGGCATCCTGGAATGCGATTCCGGCCGGTTGTCCTGTTCGGCGAAGGTGGTGACGATGCTGTCGATCGGAGCCGGTTTCGACAACTATCTCACCGGACGCGAAAACATCGGCCTCAACGGGCGGCTGCTCGGCATGCACGGCGCGCAGATCCGGGCGCTGGAGAATTCCATCGTTGAGATGTCCGGCCTCGGCGGCGCGGTCGATATGCCGGTGCGGACCTATTCCACCGGAATGCGGGCCCGGTTGGGCTTTTCGATCGCCTACCATGCGGACCCGGAAGTGCTGCTGCTGGATGAAAACCTGGGGGTCGGCGACGCCGTGTTCCAGGCGGAGTCCTCCCGGCTGATCCGCGAAAAACTGACCTCCCGGCAACAGACCGCGGTGATTGTGTCGCACAGTATTCCGCTGATCCGGGAAATGTGCTCCCGCGTCATCTGGCTGGAGTCGGGGACCATGAAAAAGATCGGCGACGCCGAAGAAGTAACCCGGGAATATCTCGACCATGTCCGTCCGCGCTGAAAAAATACTCTGCATCATGCCCAACCGCTCCTGGACGGTCGGCGATATCCGCCTCCGTTTCCCGCTGGAGCGGCTGGCCGGGAGCGAGCCGGGTGCCTGGGACATCGTGTTCCGCGCGGTGTTCGACCTCAGCCCGGAGGATATCGGGGGGGCCGGGGCGGTCATCATTCAGCGGCTGGCGTCGCCGTTCATCGTCCGGCTCGCCCGGCGGCTGGTCAAAGCCCGGATTCCGTACATCTATGAAATCGACGATCTGCTCTGGGATATGCCGGCGTTTCTGGAATCGGCTTCCGCCTGGGCCGGGCGGCGGACTGAATTGCTCGAGCTGATCCGGAATGCGGACTTCGTTTCCACCACGACGGAGCGGCTGGCGGAAAAACTCCGGCCCTTCAATCCGAACGTCGCGCCGATTCCCAACGTCCTGCCGCAGGCCGCCGCCGAGGAGAGCGGCCATCGCGAGCAATCGCCGGTCCTGCTGATCGGCGCGACGGACCGCATGGCCGTCGCGCATGTGATTCCGACGCTGGTCCGGCTTCAGGAGCACTCCGATATTCCGGTCGTCGCGGTGGGCCCGGTGGCCGACGCGCTGGCGGAGGCGAAGGTGCGGGTCCGGAGTTATCCGCTTATGGAGTACCGCGAATTTGCGGGGTTTCTCCGGCGTTTCGCCGACGCCGTCGCCCTGCTTCCGCTGGATGGATCGGCGTTCTCCGGCTGCAAGAGTCCGGTGAAGTACCTGAGTTATGCGGAGGCCCGCATTCCGGTCATCGCCGACGCGGTGCCGCCTTATTCCGATATCATCGTCCACGACCGCAACGGCTGGCTGGCGGACGGCACCCCGGAGGGATGGGAGCGGGCGATCCGGGCATTGCTGGACGACCGGGCCCGCCGGGAGCGATATGTCAGCGCTTACGATGAACTCGCGCTGCCGACGCTGGACGACGCCGCCCGCCTCTGGTCCGGCCTGCTGAAGGCCGTCGCGGTCCGCCCGCCGGACACGGCGGAATGTCCGATCGCGAAACTGCCCCCGGCCTGGAATTGGTCCCAGCTCCGGTATTTCATCGACCCGCGGAAATACCGCTCTTTCCTGAAGCTGGTGAATCGACATGGAATCAATTCGGTATTTTCTTTGCTGCGGAAGGGAATGTGAAAATGATCGACATCCTGCTTGCCCTTCATAACGGTGCGGAGTTTCTGGAGGAGTTTGTCGCGTCGCTTTCGCGGCAGACCCTCCGCGATTTTCAGCTGGTCGTTTTTGACGATGCGTCGCTGGATCGGAGCGCGGAACTTTTGCGGGAATTATGCTCCCGGTACGGAATTGCGATCGCGGCGCTGGCGTCTTCGCCGACCTCTCGCGGGGTGGCGGGGGCTTTCGGCGAAGCGCTTGCCCTTTCGGCCGCCGAATACGTCTGCCTCGCCGACCAGGACGACCGCTGGCATCCGGAAAAACTGGAGATGAACCTGGCGCGGATGCGCGAGACGGAGGCCCGGCATGGGAAGGCGGCTCCGCTGCTCGTTCACTCCGACCTGCGGGTATGCGACCGCGACATGAACGTGCTGCATCCTTCATTTTTCGCCTATCAGCGCATCTCTCCCGGGCGTCATGCCTTGAAGGATCTGCTGGTTCAGAATTCGGTCACCGGCTGCACGGTGATGATGAACCGGGCGCTGGCCGATTCGATCCCCTGTTTTCCGGACGGAACGATTTTCCACGACTGGTTCATCGCGCTGGTCGCTTCCGCCTTCGGTTCGATTGAATGCATCTCCCGGCCCCTGGTCGATTACCGGCAGCACGGGAACAACTGCCTGGGCGCGGTGAAATACGACGGCCCCCTCCTGGTCCGCACGATGCGTTCCGGGAGGCGGATGCTTCATGAACGGCTGCTCCGTGCCCAGCGGCAGGCGTGGGATTTCGCCGAATGCTACCGACTCCGGCTTTCTCCGGAGCAGTATGAGCTGGCCCTCTGCTGGGCGGAACTCTCCGGACAGTCCTATCCCGTCCGGCTGTTGCTGGCCGTCCGGAACCGTTTCGTCAAAAACACGCTGCCGAGAACGCTCGGAATGTGGTGGGCCCTATGAAGGCGGCACTGGTTATCCCGACGCTGAACGCCGCAAGTTCGACGGATTGGCACGCCGCGCTGGATTGCTGGGCCGGGCAGAAAACCTCTCCGGACCTGAAGTGGATCGTGGACAGCGGCTCCGACGACTCCACCGTCGAGGAAGCGGTGGCCCGTGGCTGGTGCGTGCGGCGGATCCGACGCCTGGATTTCAACCACGGAACCACCCGGCAGGCCGCCGTGGAGGAATTGGCGGCGCAGGGGTTCGATGTCGTCGTCTTCGCCACCCAGGATGCGAAACCCGCCGACCGGGAGACTCTGGCGCTTCTCCTCGACGCCCTTGTCGGAAGCGGCGCGGCGGTGGCCTTTTCCCGTCAGATTCCGACGCAGGCGGAGGGGATGGACGCTTTTTTCCGCCGGCTGAATTATCCGGCCCGATCGATGATCAAAACCGAGAAGGACATTGTGCGGATGGGGATTCATGCCGCCTTCTGCTCCAATGTTCTCTCCGCGTGGCGGATTCCCGCGGTCATGCGGTACGGCGGATTCCCCGCGACCGACTTCGGTGAGGACATGATGCTGGCGGCGCGGATGCTGCTCGGACACGAGAAAATCTGCTATTGCGCGGAGAGCCTCTGCCTGCACGGACATGCCGATTCCTTTGCCTCGCTGTTCTCGCGCGGGTGCGCCATCGGGCGGCTGCACGGGCGGCACCGCTGGCTGCGGCGGGAGTTTGGTTCCCCCGAAGCCGGAGTGGGCGGGCGTCTTGGATTTCGCGCCGCGGTCCGCTTTTTCCCCTGGCTGTGCTGCAAGTATTCGGGATTCCTGGCCGGGTATCTGTGGGAGCGCCTGAAAACCTATCCGCCTGCGTGGCTGTTCCCGGCGGCGCTGCTGGCGGGGTTCTGCCTGATGCTTCTCAACACGATTCCCGCCAACGACACGGCGACCCGCTATGCGCCGATGGCGGAGGTGTTCGCGTCGGGGGACCCGGCCGGCGCGTTTCATCCGATGTACGGGGTGCTGTTTCCGGCGGCGGGCGGTTCGCTGGCGTGGCTGTTCGGGCTGAACGGATTTCGCGCCTGCCAGCTGGCCGGGCTGCTGTTCTGGGCGGCGGCGCTGTTTCCATTGTATGCGATATTCCGGAAGGTCTGGAACAAGCATGTGGCCCTGGTCGGCTGCTGCTTTTATCTGTTCTGTTCGCACCTGCCCCGGTTTTTCTACGACGGACTCCGGGACAACGGGCGGACGTTCGGCCTGGCGCTGCTGGCGCTCGGCCTACTGGTTTTCATCCGGAACCGGAATTCGCTGGCGTGGCTGACGGTCGCGGTCGGAGGGGCGGTGCTGACGCTGCTGCGGGCGGACGGCTTCCTGTTCGCGGTCGTCGGCTGGCTGGCGCTGTTCGGGTTCGATTTCGCCCGGAACCGCCTGCGCTGCTGGCGGAGCGTCGCCGCCGCCTTGCTGCTCGCCGTGTTGATCTCTCCCCAGATTTATCTGACCTGGCGTTGGACCGGTTATCCGCTGGTCTCTTCCCGGCACGTCAGGCTTCTCGAATCCATCGGCCTGACCCTGGATGGTCCGAGAACGGAGGGGGGCGACCGTGATTGATTTCATTTCGGCGGTGTTCAAGGGGTTCTACCCGTATTTCGCGATTCCGGCCCTGGCCGTCATCTGTTACCGGATTCACCGGAGGCTGTGGACGCGGGGCGAGACGTTTCTGCTGGTGTTCGTTCTGGCGCACGCTCTTCTTCAGATTCTCCAAATCGTGGTCGGAACCCACATTCTTTACATTTCCCGGCGTTACCTGCTTCCCTGCGCTCCGCTTCTCTTCGGCTGGTGCGCCTGGGGGATCTGGACGTTTTCGGTGTGGTTCCGGAACCGCTGCGGCGAACGGGGCCGGGCGGCGCTGATCGCCGTCTGTTCCGTCCTCGCTGTGCTGCTGGTGGCGGACGGCCTGGCTCCGACGCTCAAGCGGCATCTGTCCGGCGAAAAAAGCCGGGAACGGGAGATTGTCGAAACCGTCGCGCCGGTCCTGCGCGAGGATTACCGCGGAACGCGGCGTTCCGTTCCGGTTCGGGACCCCGAACGTTACTTCTCCGGATTCCGGCCGGTCGTCGTCAGCGATTACCCGTCGCTGGGATACTGGAGCGGCGGAACCCATGCGGAGAAGGGCAGGCGGCCTTACGATTACTGGCTGGTCGAAGCGGGTGAGCGGCCGCCCGCGAATGGACGGCAGGCCTTTTTATTCGTCATTTCCGGCCGCGAGTATCGGGTTTATGTTCCGGGAGAAAAGAGTAAGAACGAATTATGAATTCCGCAGTATTTGAGAAAACCGTTTGTGTTCTGCTGCTTCTGCTGACCTTTCCGTTGATGGCGCTGATTTGGATCGTGATTCGCCTGACCTCGTCCGGCCCGGGCCTTTACCGGAGCATCCGTTTGGGGAAGGGGCGCCGCCCGATCCGGATATTGAAGTTCCGGACCATGGATGCCCGGGTGGCGTTGGAGGTCATGACGCAGATTCTCGAAAGCGGCGAGTGGCGTTGGAACCGGAAGCTGAAGCATGACCCGCGGTTGACTTGGGCGGGGAGGATTCTGCGCCGCTTCTCCCTGGACGAACTGCCTCAATTCTGGAACGTTCTGACCGGCGATATGTCGCTTGTCGGCCCGCGCCCCATTACCCGCGAGGAGAATCGCCGTTACGGCAGGTACAGCGCGCTGATTCATTCCGTGAAGCCGGGCATCACCGGGCTCTGGCAGGTGTCCGGCCGGAACCTGACCACCTATCACCGGCGGATCGCCATCAACATCTATTACGTGAAGCACCGCTCGTGGAAGCTCGATCTGTGGATTCTGTCCAAAACGTTCCGGGCGGTAATCAGCGGCCGGGGCGCATTCTGACCCGGCTGCGCGCGGAATATTCAGGAGCGATTCCGATCATTGAAATTTCCATGTTTGCGCCATGATGTCGGCGACATTCCGGTGCGTTTGCGGAAGAAGCGGCAGAAGGCGTAGATGGTGTCGTAGCCGCACTGGCCGGCGATTGCGCCGACGGAGTCGCCGGTCTCTTCGAGCAGCCGTTTTGCCGCGGCGATCCGCCGTTCCGCCAGATAGTCGCCGAGAGGGATTCCCAGGTCTTCACGGAATTTTTTCCGCAGATGGCCGGGGGAGAGCTCCACTCCTTCCGCCAGCTGCTTGATCGAAAGCGGGCGGTGGAGCTCGGAGTTGATCCGGTTCAGCACCTGCCTGACCGGAGACGACAGCGGCGGTTCGCTGCGCGGAATCTGGCGGCGCGACAGTTCGCGGAGCAGCAGCACCAGTTCGAACAGCGCGCGGAGCGTGTCGCCTTCGAGATAGGCGGCGGTCAGCCGTTCCGCTGCGGCTTCGGCGCAATCGGTCATCTCCATCAGCGGTTCATCGGGGAGGTACTCCTGGCCTTCTTCGGCTTCGAAGGAGACGATCAGCCGGTCGTAGCGGTCGCGTCCGGCGGGGACGCTGCGCTGCAGGTAGGGCTTGACCAGCAGCGCCAGCCCCGGATTCAGCTCGACGGTTCTGCCGTTCAGCAGGTACTCCATCGGCAGCGCCGGGAGAATCAGCATGTGCCGGGTGCTGATGATGGTCCGTTCATGCGGATAGTCGTGCCAGTAGAGCAGAATGCTCGACGGCAGGCGGAATCCGGCTTCGGGTTCTCGCCCCCGGAAGTAACTCTCCGGCTCCGGCAGCCGCCGGGCAAGGTCGATCAGGCTTTGTTTCATGCAATAATCACATTGGTTAAAAAGATGATCGCTCCGGCCATTGCCGTTTTGAGCTTATTCTGGTATACTATAACCACCGAAACGCCATCCGTCAATCACAGGAAAGGATAAAAAATGTCTGAACTCACGGCGAAACAGGCTCCGGCTTATTTGAAGGATTCGGTGGTCTACCAGATCAATTTGCGTTCGTTCACGCTCGACGGCACGCTGAAGGCGGCGGAACGGCTGCTTCCGCACATCGCCTCGCTCGGCGTGGACATCGTCTACCTCTGCCCGGTGACGCTGGCCGACGACGACCCGCGCCGGGAATTCTGGAGCGACCGGCAGAAGAAGTCGGAGCTGGAGAATCCGAAAAACATCTACCGGGTCGGCGATTATTACGCCGTCGACCCCGAATACGGCACCGACGACGATCTCAAATCGTTCGTTGCGGAAGCGCACAAACTCGGGCTGCGGGTGATCCTCGATCTGGTCTACTACCATTGCGGCCCGGCGGCGGTGTTTCTTGAAGAACATCCCGACTTTGTGGTCCGCGAGGCGGACGGCTCGGTGAAGAACGGGAATTGGCACTTCCCCGAGCTCAATTTCAAATCCCCGGCGCTGCGGGAGTACCTGTGGCAGAACATGGAATACTTCGTCCGCGACTTCGACGTGGACGGCTACCGCTGCGACGTCGCCGGGGCGGTTCCGCTCGATTTCTGGGAGGAGGGGCGCCGCCGGATCGATGCGCTCAAGCCGGATTTGATCATGCTGGCCGAAAACGACGGAGTCATTCCGGAGCAGCGGGCGGCCTTCGATTTCAGTTACGGCTGTTTCCTCTGGGCTGCGCCGGGAGTTCTGAAAGGAGAGATGCCGGTGTCCGAATTGCGGCGTGAGCAGGAGAATCGGGCGGCGAATACATTGCCTGGCTCCCGTTTCCTGCGCGGCTTCGACAACCACGACATCGCCAACGACCAATACGACGAGCGATTGGAAAAATTTATTCCGGTGGAAAAAATCGAAGCGGCGTTTGCGCTCTCCTTCGCGCTCGACGGCGTACCGTTTCTCTACAACGGACAGGAGGTCGCCGATTCGCGGCGGCACAGCATTTTCGGCAACCGGTTCTTCGGGAAGAATCTGGTGGTGGACTGGGCGAACGCCGTCATCCCCGCCGGAGAGCGCCGCCTGGCGTTCCTGAAAAAGCTGATCGCGTTCCGCCGCGCCCATCCCGCGCTGACCGAGGGGAAGGTGGTTTGGCTGGACAACGACGCGCCGGATCAACTGCTCACCTTCCGGCGCGAGTCGGAAGGCGAAACGCTCTTCGTCGCGGTCAATCTCGGCGACTCGGAACAGGTGGTTCCGGGGGCGGCCGGAGCGGCTCTCCTGGCAAGCGGAAAGGCCGGTCTGAACAGTCGTGGAGAAGCGGTTCTGCCGCCCTTCGGATTTCTGATCCGGGAGGCTTGAATTAATCGGTCCGCGGCGTATATTGAGTTTCATCATGGACGCGCTTCAGAAACTCATACACCTTGCGGACGACTCCCGTTACGACCTCGCCTGCGCCTGCTCCACCAGCGACAAGGAGCGGCGGCGCCGCGGGCTTGACGGGAGCTGGCTTTACCCGGTTCCGCTCGCCGCGGGCGGTTACGGCATCATGATGAAGACGCTGATTTCGAATGCGTGTTCGAGCG
>CAYSZM010000058.1:0-20860 GCA_964435365.1 uncultured Victivallis sp.
GGCTGGACACCTCGCACGTGATCGGCTTCGGCGACTGCTTCAACCTGCCCGGCAATGAGTTCCGCGTTCCGGGGGCGCGCATTGCGAAGGCGTTTCCCGGCGGCAGCGCGGCATTTTCGCTGAGCCGCGAGCGGGTCGGCAAATTCACCGCCGAGATGAGCGGCAAATACGGCGTGGAGATCGTCGAATCGCTGGAGGATCTTGCCGGGCTCGACGCTTATTTCCTCGAGAGCGTGGACGGTTCGCAGCACCGCGAACAGTTCGAAGTCCTCGCCGGATTCGGCAAGCCGGTCTACATTGACAAGCCGCTGGCCTGTTCCTACGCCGACGCGAAGGCGATTTTCGACCTTGCCGCCGCGAAGAAGATTCCGATCATGACCTGCTCGAGCATGCGCTATGCCGCCGGAGTCGGCGACGTGCTGCCGGAGGGCGAACCGGTGTTCGCCGCCGACGGCTTCGGGCCGCTCGTCTTCCTGCCCGACTACCGCGACTACTTCTGGTACGGCATTCACACCGCCGAAATCGTCTACCGTTACCTCGGCCGCGGCTGCGAAGAGGTCCGGACCGTCTCCGGACCCGGAATCGAGTTGGCGGTCGGGCGCTGGGCGGACGGACGCATCGGCCAGATCAGCGGATGCGCCACCGGTCACGGCGGGTTCGGCGTCCGGCTGATGACCGCCGAGGGCGGGCAGGTCTCGGTGCAGAATCCGGCGATTCCGTACCTGCGGCCGATGGCGGCGGCGATCCTGGAGTTTTTCCGCACCGGAATTTCTCCCATCGACCCCGCCGACAGTCTGGAAATCATCGCGTTTCTCGAAGCCGCCAGCCGCAGCCGCGAGGCGGGCGGGGCTCCGGTGAAACTCAATGGTCTGCAATAGGAGAGGTTGATTATGAAAATAAGAGTATTTGACGACAAGCAGGCGTTGGGCGCGGCCGCGGCCGCCGCCGGGGCGGAGAAGCTCCGCGCCGCGATCGCCCGCAAAAGGAGCGCGAATGTCATTCTCGCCACCGGAGCCAGCCAGTTCGAAATGCTTTCGAAACTGCTCGCCGAACCGGGGATCGACTGGAGTGTCGTTTCGATTTTTCACCTTGATGAGTACATTGGGCTCCCGGTCGATCATCCGGCCGGATTCCGCAAATATCTGTGGACGCGCTTCGTCTCGAAGCTCCCGGTGCCGCCCGCCGCGTTTTACCCGGTGAACGGCAGCGCCGCCGACCCGGAAGCGGAATGCGAACGGCTCGGTGCCGTCATCGCGGCGCATCCCGTCGACGTCGCCTTCATCGGCATCGGGGAGAACGGCCACATCGCCTTCAACGACCCGCCCGCCGACTTTGAGACGGAGAAACCCTATCTGGTGATCGCGCTCGATGAAAAGTGCCGCCGCCAGCAGTTGGGGGAGGGGTGGTTCCCGACGCTCGCCGACGTTCCGGCGCGGGCGATTTCGATGAGCGTCCGCCAGATCCTGAAAAGCGCGGTGATCGTCAACACGGTTCCGGACCGGCGCAAGGCCGAGGCGGTCAGGGGCGCGCTGGAAGGGGAACTTTGCAATCTCTGCCCGGCATCAATCCTGCGCACGCATCCGGACGCGACCACCTTCCTCGACCGCGAATCCGCCGCGCTGCTGGAACAACCCCATGCGTAATCCGGGCTGGGTCGATCTTCAGGTGAACGGCTGCCTGGGCGTCGATTTTTCGAGCCCGGCGCTGACCGCGGACGAATTTCTCCGCGCCGCCGGGTTCGTGCTGGAATCCGGCGTCGCCGTTTTCCTGCCGACGCTGATCACCAGCCCGCCGGAAGTCTACCGCCGCAATCTCCGGCTGATCCGGGAGACGGTGGCGCGGCACGGGCTGGAGGCGCGGATTCCGGGCGTTCACCTGGAGGGGCCGTTCCTCTCCGCCGCGCCCGGCGCGGTCGGCGCGCACGACCCGGCGCTGGTACAGTTCCCGGCGGCGGAGGCGGTCGAATCCCTGCTCGACCTTGCGCCCGGATTCATCCGGCTGGTGACGCTGGCCGCCGACGTTCCGGGCGCGTTTGAGGCGGTCCGGCTGCTGCGGAACCGCGGCGTGGCGGTTTCGCTCGGGCACCACATGGCTTCGGCGGCGCAGGTTTCCGCCGCGGCCGATGCGGGGGCGCAGGCGCTGACCCACCTCGGCAACGGGGTGCCGGGGGTGCTGCCGCGCCATGAGAATCCGATCTGGGCGGGATTGGCCGAAGACCGGCTGAGCGCGATGATCATCACCGACGGCCACCATCTGCCGGAGTCCCTGATCCGGGTAATCTGCCGGGTCAAGGGGGCGGAGCGGACGATCGTCACCAGCGACTCCTCGCCGGCGACCGGATTTCTTCCGGGCCGCTGCCGGGTGCTCGGCAACGACGCGATTCTCGAGCCCTCCGGGCGGCTGTACAATCCGGCGACCGGCTATCTGGTCGGCTCCGCCGTGCTGCTGCCGGAGTGCATGAGACATCTCGACTCCCTCGGCATTTTCACCGGGGCGGAGCTGGAGAAAGTCGGCCGCGACAACGCGCTGAGGTTGATTCAGGGGTAATCACCCCCGAATGAAAAAAAGGCCGGAAGAACGAGGTTCTTCCGGCCTTTTCGGTGTCTTGGAATCGAACTCAGTCGAGCTTGAGGCCCGCGAGGGATTCGCTGCTGAAGACTTCGCCCATGTCGACCATGGACTCGCCCGGCTTCAGCGCGGCGGTGTATTCTTCTTCCGCCGCCTTGAGGTCTTCGGCGGAGAAGTTCTCGCCGACGGCCTTGATGGAGAGACCGATCCGACGTTCGTCGGTATCGACCTTGATCACGCGGGCTTCGACGTCGTCGCCGACGTTGAGCACGTCCTTGACCTTCTCGACATGGTCGCGGCTGAGCTGCGAAATGTGGATGAGGCCGTCGATCTTGTTGGAGAGTTCGACGAAGGCGCCGAACGCGGCGATCTTGGTGACCTTGCCCTTGACGACGTCGCCGACCTTGTAGAGGTCGTTGATGTTGGCCCAGGGGTCGGTTTCGGCCTGCTTGAGACCGAGAGAGATGCGCTGCTGTTCCGGATTGATGTCCAGGATGATCGCTTCGACTTCCATGCCCGGCTTGAGCACTTCGTTCGGGTTGTTGATCTTGCGGGTCCAGCTCATGTCGGAGACGTGGATCATGCCGTCGATGTCGTTCTCGATTTCGACGAACGCGCCGTAGCTGGTCATGTTGCGGACCTTGCCGCGGATGCGGCGGCCGACCGGGTACTTCTCGGCGAGGACTTCCCACGGATTGCGCTCCTTCTGACGGAGGCCGAGGGAGATCTTGCGGCTGTCGCGGTCGATGTCGAGCACGACGGCTTCGACTTCATCGCCGATGGAGAGAACGTCGCTCGCCTTGCTGACGCGCTTGGTCCAGCTCATTTCGGAGACGTGGATCAGGCCTTCGACACCGGTTTCGATTTCGACGAAGGCGCCGTACGGCATGATGTTGACCACCTTGCCGTTGATCTTGCTGCCCTTCGGGTACTTGGCGACCACGTCGTCCCACGGATTGCGGGTCTTCTGCTTGAGGCCGAGGGAAACGCGTTCCTTCTCCTTGTCGATGCCGATGATGACGACTTCGAGTTCCTGGCCGACCGAGAGAACTTCGGACGGGTGGGAGATGCGTCCCCAGGAGATATCGGTGATGTGGAGCAGACCGTCAACGCCGCCGAGGTCGATGAACGCGCCGAAGTCGGTGATGTTCTTGACCATGCCCTTGCGGAGCTCGTCGACCTTCATTTCGCTCAGCAGCTTGACGCGCTGGTCGCGGAGCGATTCCTCGAGCAGTTCGCGGCGCGAAACAACGATGTTGCGGCGGTCCTGGTTGATCTTGATAATTTTGACATCGAACTCTTTGCCGATGTAGTCGTCCATATTGTGCACCGGGCCCACGTCGAGCTGGGAGCCGGGCAGGAAGGCCGGGAAGCCTTCGACATCGACCATGATGCCGCCCTTGACGCGGTGGCGCATGAAACCCTTGACAACATAGCCTTCGCCGTACTCGGTCGTAATGCGATTCCAGGCCTTGATCGAGTTGGCCTTTTCGAGGCTGAGTTCCGGCATATTGTTGCGGTTCTCGATCTCTTCGAGAAAGACGTCGACCTTGTCGCCGATGGCGACTTCGGTGAACTTGAGGAACTCATTGGCCGGAACGAAGCCCTCGGCTTTGTAGCCGATATCGACGAGCGCGCCGTCCGGACGTTTCGCGACGACGGTGCCTTCCACGATCTTGCCCTTGGTGAAGGCATTGGTGCCTTCGGCGGACGCCAGAAGCTCTTCCATCGAGCCCGGGATGTTCGAGAAGTCCAGGAAACTGTCCGCGAATTTGTTTTCTTCTGCCATGTTGTTTTGTGTTCTTGTTTTTTGTTAGTTGTTGGTTAATGATTTACCTGAAAGCCGACGCGAATCGCCGACCACAGGGCCGCATCTACCTAAAATACCTCAATTCCCGGTAAATTGCAAGCAGTTACGGCATTTTTTCAAGAAAAACAATCGGTTCTTCCGGAATCCCCCGCTTTTTTTCTGAATTTCCGCGGCGTCGGCCGGAACTCCCTGCCGGTGCGGGAGGTGGAAAAATGGCATTTTTTTCGCTCTCTCCTCTTGACATTCGCCGTGGAATGCGTCATAATAAACTTGGATTGCATCTTAAAGCAATGCAATTCGGGTCCGTTTTTTTATTTCAACAGATTGCATTGGTAACAGATTCAATTATGAATAAACCGTCCAAATCCGATCTTCTCTACCGGCTGCTCGCCGAGCGGATTTCCCGCCTCGGCGACGGAGAGCGGTTCCCCACGCTCCGCGAGATCATGAAGGAGTACCAGGTGGGGCAGTTCACCGCCGCTCCCGCGCTCAAGCGGCTGCAGGACGACGGCTTGCTCGTCTCCTATGTCGGGCGGGGGTCCTTCGTCGTCCGCGGCCGCAAGCCGCGCAAGGACGCGAAAATCCTCTTCCTGCGCCCGGACTGGCCCTCCAGTTCGCTGACGGCGATGGAAGAGGCGTTCCGGGAGGCGATTATGGCCGGCGGGTACCGCTGCGAAATCCGCCGCTATCCGGCGGATATCGACATCTACCGGGCGCTGCCGCAGTATCCGGCGGACGCGGTGATTCTCTCCCCCGTCCAGGCGGACCAGTTCACCGCCGAGCAGCTCCAGATCCTGACCGGGTCGACCCGGCCGGTCGTGCTCTGCCGCCCCACGCTCCCGGTGCTCAACATCAAATGCGTCGGTGCGGATTTCGTGGAAACCGGGTTGTCCGCATTCAGCTATCTCTACAGCCGGGGACACCGCAAAATCGGCATTCTGCTGAGCGAGCACCGGGCGTATACCGCGACCACTTTGATCGACACCATGCGCCACTGCGCCAAGTTGCTGGGCGGAGAAATTTCGGTGCTCGACTTGAACGTGCAGTACGGCATGGATTCCCGGGTCATGACCCGGAACTACCTGGAGAAGAATTTCCCGGACGGCAGGTTCGGCGATCTCTCCGCGCTCTTTGTCTACACCTATGAGGCGGCGTTCGTGGTGAAGGATTTCCTGGAGGAAAAAGGGGTGTCCATCCCGGACGACATCAGCCTGATGAGTTACGGTTTCTGCAGCCTTCCCGGCCGCGGTCAGGACATCACCTCGATCACCGCTCCCCTGTCCCGGCAGAGCGCGGCGGCGGTGGAACTCATCAGCCGTCAGTTCGCCGGCGAGTTCGACAGCCCGGGACAGATCACGATTTCGCCTGAGATCATCGAATGTCACAGCGTCGCAACCCTGTTTCAGGATCAGCATAAGGAGTATGCCGTATGAATCCAGTTCGAACTGATGATACGACCAACGCCCGTTCCGGCAACAACCAAAGGAAACATGCCATGAAGATGAAACAATTCACCTTGATCGAACTTCTGGTCGTGATTGCGATCATCGCAATTCTCGCCTCGATGCTGCTGCCCGCTTTGAATCAGGCGCGGGGGCGGGCCAAGACGGTCGATTGCACCAGCAATCTCAAGCAGATCGGCGGGGCGCTCGTGCTGTATTCCTCCGACTACAGTTACTATCCGGCCGCCAACTGGACGCCGGAAGGGACCAAGAACTATCAGATATGGTATCACCGGATTCGCCCCTATCTCGGCAGCAACGATTTCTCCAACGACTGGAAGATTGCGACGGAAAGCGCCCGCAAGGGGCCGCTCTTCTGCAAAGCCACCGATGTGGTGTTCTCCGGCGGGCTCAGCGATACCGTTTCCTACGCGATGAACGCCTTCGCCCGGATGAAGCTCTACCAGCAGCTCAGCCCGGCGGTGATTTATCCCGGCGGCGCTGCCACCGACACGACGATTCCCTACGCGATCAAGCCGGAGAGCCGTTCGCCCCGGATCGCCACCAGCAAAATCATCTTCGTCGGCGAGCTCGGAAGGCATTACACCAATGCCAAGGGGTATACCCACCCTGCGATCCGCAACGGGTCGTACCTGCTCGGCAGGGACTATCAGCCGGGCATCGACACGTTGAGCGCCTTTCCGCGCCATCACGGGATCAATCTCCTGATGCTCGACAGCCATGTTGAATTCGTGAGCTCCGTCGCGCCGCAGGCCCGAATCGCCTATGATGTCTTTCTCAATTAAGGAGACCCGGACTGATGAAGTATCTTTTGGGATTGGTTCTTGCCTGCGTGTTTTCCGTCGGTGCGACGGAATTCCCCTGGCTTAATTTCGACAAGTACGAAGAGTATCAGGTCGCTCCGGCGGACGGGGGGCGCGCGCTCCGCTATACGCAGCGGAAATTCCTGATCTATACCTATGACTCGCCGCGGGCGGCGGTGTTCGACTGCACGCTCCGCTCGAGCTCGCCGGCGCGCATCCGGGTCTCCTATGTCGCCGACGGGAAGTATTTTCAGGCGGAGAGCGCGCCGTTCTCCCCGGGGCGGAACCGGGTCCGGGTCGAGATTCCGCAGAAGGGAACCGTCCGGATCGCCTCGTTCGACGTGGTCGCCGAAGCGGGAAAGCCCGAGATCGAGTTCCATAACGCGGAGCTGGAGTACGACACCGACGCCGCCGGAGCCTTCCGGGTGGGGTTTGTACGCCCCGACAAGCTCAATTTCTTCCGGCCCGACGAGAAGATCGAATTGCGGCTCACCAATTACGGCGACAAAGAAGCGCCCTATGAGCTGGAGGTGAAATTCACCGCCTTCTCCGGCAAAGTCGTCACCTTCCGCACGGTGGGGAAGGCCGGGGCGGGAAAAAGCCTGTCGATTCCGGTTCCGGCGCTGCCGCTTCTCGGGCAGTGGGATGTCGAGTGGAACCTCCGTTCCGGAGACGGCGCGGCGAAAGGCAAAACCGCACTGGCGGTGCTCCCCGACCTGCCGGACTACCGTTACCGGAAGGGCGACTTCATGTTCGGCATGTGCGCCCATTCCGGCCGCTGGGCGGTGGGCGACCGGGAGCTCGAGGCGGAATTGGCCGCCCGGCTCGGCGTGAACTTCGTCCGCACCGGCGTTCCCTGGAGCAACATCCAGCCCAAGCTGGACGCGGACTACTTCGATTACAGCATCTTCGATTCGCTGGTGGACATCTACGGGAAGCAGGGCATCGAGCTTCAGGGGATGCTCGGCTTCACCGCCCGGCTGGCCGCTCAGGAATCGCTCCGCAACGCCAAGGACTGGAAGGAGTGGAACCGCTCCAAGCCGGATCTCGAACTCTGGCGGAAGTATGCGGCGAAAACCGTCGGACGTTACAAAGGCAAAATCAATGTCTGGGAAATCTGGAACGAACCCGACCTCTGGATGTTCTCGCATTTCGACGTCAAGGACTATCTCGACCTCGCCCGGGTGGCCAGCGAGACGATCCGCAAGACCGCTCCCGAGGCGACCATCTTCACCGCCGGATTCGCCGGACTCGCGCATCACCCCAACCGCCGCGACCCCGACTTTCAGTTCAAGGCCATGCGCGACGGCAAGCAGTATTTCGACGTTCACGCCTACCACGGCCACGCCGGATTCGTGCCCTTCTCGGAGCAGATCGACCGCAAGCTGATGCCGCTGCGGAAAGAGGCGGGCGTCACCATTCCGTGGTACGCCAACGAAACCGCCGTCTTCTCGTTGAACGGCGCGGACAAGGCGCAGGGGATCACGCTCTTCAAGAAGCTGCTCTTCTGCTGGTCCCGCGGTTCGCTCGGCTACAACTGGTACGATTTGCGCAACGACGGGTTCAACTTCAGCGACCCCGAGAACACCTTCGGCACAGTGACGTTCGAATACGAGCCGAAACCGGTCGCCAGCGTCTACCACACCCTCGCGCGTTTTCTGCGCGGAGCGAAATTCGTGGACGAGCTGAAACTGCCGGCGGGCTGCCACGGCTACCGTTTCAGCAATGGCCGGGACCAGTTCATCGGGCTGTGGAACGAGGACAACGGTTTTGCCGGTCCGGTGCCGGTGGAAGCGCCGGGAGCCGCCCGCGCCGAGCGGATCGACTGCATGGGCAACCGCACCGCGGTTCCCTTCGCCGACGGGTTGTTCTGCATGGAGCTCTCCACGCAGCCGTATCTCTACCGGGTGGAGAACGCCGGTGATGTACGGGTTCACGACGCGCTGATCGATCTTGTGTCAGCCCCGGTCGTCGGGGACGGGAAGTTCCCGGCGACGCTCACCGCCCGCAATCCGCTCGCCCGCGCCATCCGGCTCGACGTCCGGTTCACGGGAGGCGAGGCGATGGAGATCGCGCTGGCTCCCGGCGAAACGAAGACGCTGCCGCTCTCTGTTCCGGGCGCGAAAAATCTGAAGCTTGCCTACGCGCTGGCCGACTCCGCGATCAAGGGCGAAGTCGACGTCCCCCTCCGCCGCGCGACCCTGATTCCGCTCGGCGACGGCAACTATCGGCGGAAGCCGGATTTCCGCCTCGACAAGGTCGACCAAGTGACCTCGATCGGAGAGGGCGACCCCGCCATGCGCGACCGCACCTGGACCGGCCCCGGCGATCTCTCGGCGTCGGTCTGGCTCCGGGAGGACGGGGAGTCGATGGAGCTTTACGTCAGCTGCGGCGACGACGCCTTCACCCAGAAGGGCGGTGAAAAAGAGCTCTGGAAGGGCGACAGCCTGCAGGTTGCGCTGGTGATTCCGGGACAGGATGGCGGCTGGAAGATCGACCTCGCCCGTCTCGAAAACGGCCGGAGCAGCTCCTATGTCTGGATTGCGCCCGCCGGGTTCGACGCGGAGAGCGCCGCCAAGGCGATCCGCCTCACCACCAACCGGGACGACGCGAAAAAGATCACCAGCTACCGGGCGCGGTTCCCCTTCTCGGCTTTCGGACTCACCAAAGAGAAGATGAAAGAGGGAATTCGCTTCAATCTGCTGCTCAACGACAACGACGGCACCATCCGGGAAACCTACATGCAGCTCTTCCCCGGGCTCAGCTCATGGAATAACCTCAGTTATTACCCGTTGATCGTGTTCGAATGATCTGACACACGACGGGCGATCGCCGCCGCCGAGAGGCCGAATTCTTCGCGAAGCTCGGCGGTTTTTCCATGTGGAATCGTCCGCCCGGCGGGCCAGCCGAAATGGAGCAGCGGACCGTGCGGGGCGTTGGCGAGCGCTTCGTCCAGCGCCGAGGCGAGTCCGCCGGAGAGCACGTGGTCTTCGATCGAGACGGTCGTGCGCCCCTCCGCCAGCTTGCGGGCGAGTTCGGCATCGAACGGAGAGAGGAAGCGCGCGTTGACCACGCAGCAGTCTCCGCCGAGAAGTTCGGCGACTTCGAGCGCCGTATCGACTTCGGGACCCATTGCCCAGAGGACAATCCCGCTTCCCTCCCGGACCACTTCGGCGCGGCCGGTTTCGAGCGCGGAAACTTCCGCATCGAGCGGAACGGCGCTCCCGCCGCGCGGATAGCGGATCGCCGCCGGGCGTTTGAGTTCGTAGGCGAATTCGAGCATTTTCCGCAGTTCCGCCTCGCTTCGCGGCGCCATCACGGTCAGCCCCGGCATGGCGCGCAGGAATCCGAGATCGTAGATGCCGTGATGGGTCGGCCCGTCTTCCACCGCGCCCGCCCGGTCCAGTATGAAGATGACCGGCAGCTGCGGCAGGACCACGTCGTGGTAGACGCAGTCGAGCGCCCGCTGCATGAACGTCGCGTAGATGGCGCAGATCGGGCGCAGCCCGCCCGCCGCGAGTCCGGCGGCGTAGGTGACCGCGTGCTCCTCGGCGATGCCGACGTCGTGGAATCTCCCCCAGTATTTTTCCGCGAACGGGGCGAGGCCGGTGCCGTCCTTCATCGCCGCCGTGATGGTGTGGACTTCCGGATGGCGGTCGGCCAGCGCAAGCACCGCTTCTCCGAACACGCTGGAGAAGGTCGGCTTCCCGGAGCCGTTGATCTTTCCGGTTTCGCGGCAGAAACCGGGGACGCCGTGAAAGCGCGCCGGATTCTGGAGCGCATGTTCGTAGCCGCGCCCTTTTTCGGTGACCACATGGAGCAGCACCGGGCCGGTTTTCAGGCCGGCCAGGTGGCGCAGGTGGTAGAGCAGGTCCTTGGTCGAATGGCCGTCGATCGGCCCGATGTAGCGGATGCCCAGCTCTTCGAATACGCCGCCGGGCAGGATCAGGTATTTCATCGTCTCCTCGAAGCGGCGGATCATCCGGTGCAGCGTCTTGTGGCGCGGCAGCGAGAAGAGCAGCCGTTTCGCGGCGGTCTTGAAGCGGTTGTAGAAATTCCCGGCGATGATCCGGTTCAGCGAACGGGCGAGCGAGCCGACGTTGTGCGAAATCGACATCTTGTTGTCGTTGAGGATGATGACCAGATTGTTTCCATCGGTTCCGGCTCCGGCGTTGTTCAGCCCCTCCAGCGAGATTCCGCAGTTGAGCGAACCGTCGCCGACCACGGCGATCGCCTTGTGGCGGTTCCCGGCGGCGGCGAGCGCCGTCGAGATGCCCAGCGCCGTTGAAATCGCGCTCCCGGCATGGCCGGCCACGCTGGCGTCGAAGGGCGACTCCTCCGGGTGCGGGAAGCCGGAGCAGCCGCCGTGCTGGCGGAGCGTCCGGAAAAACTCCCGCCGCCCGGTCAGAATCTTATGGGTATAGGCCTGGTGCCCCACGTCGAATACGATGGAGTCGGCGGGCACGTCGAACACGTAATGCAGCGCCAGCGTCAGCTCGACCGTGCCGAGATTGGCTCCCAGGTGGCCGCCGTTCCGGCTTACCGTGTCGATGATGAGTTCACGGATCTCCTTCGCCAGTGCGTCGAGCGCTTCCGGCGGAAGTTTGCGGAGGTCCGCCGGGGAATCGATTTGTTCCAGATACATTCCGCTGTCTGCTCTCCTGCCGTCCGAATGGGAGTTTAAAAATCATATTGCATATATAAGATACCATAAGGAAAAGGGTTTTTCAATCTTCCGCCTTGAAATTCGCTTTTGCTGCGGGTATTTTATGGCGGGACTATATCAAATAAGGGGAAGGTTGCCGGAACAATGAAAACAAATCCGCTGTTTTTTTCCGCCTGTCTGATTCTGTTTCTTGCTTCCGGCTGCGTGTTTGAACCTTACCGGCCGGTGGCGGAATTTGACCTGGTTTTGCGCGAGCGGATCGAGACGGCGCGCGAAGTGCGCGTTCTGGAATTCCGCAACGATTCGACGGCGGGAATCCGGCTGCAATCCTGCGATAAAAACGGCCGGGTGATCCGCGATCCGTACAACAGCTGGGCGCTGCCGCCGGGGCAGCTGGTGGCCCGGGCGTTGAACCTGGTTCTGCATCCCGCGAAAACGGAAGCGAAGCCGATGGCGGTCACCGGAACCCTCGAGGTATTCGAGGTCGATGCCGGGACGCAGTCGTTCCGGCTGGCCGGGAGCTGGTCGGTTCCCGGGGAGAAACAGGTTCACCGGTTCGACTACTCGGCCGCAGTGAACGGGGATTCCGCCGAGGCGACCGCTTCGGCGGCGAGCGCGGCGGTGCGGAAACTGGCGGAAGAGATCGCCGGGAGCGTGAAACCGTGAAAGGACTGCGGCACAAGCGTTCCTTGAAAGCGCTCTGCCTGCAGGTGGCCGATTCTTCGATCGTAATCTGGGGAGAGCTCCTCGGCTTTCTCGATTTCCTCAAGATGCTGTTCCGCACCATCGGCCGGACGGCCCGTCATCCGCTCCGGGTCAAGTGGCGCACCATCTTCTACTACATGGACAGCTGCGGTTCCGACGCGACGCCGATCATCGCCTTGCTCGGGCTCCTGATCGGCGTGATTCTCGCGTTTCAGGCGATCGTCCAGCTCAGCCGCTACGGGGTGGACAATTTCGTGGTCAACCTGGTCGGCACGGTGATCGTGACCGAGCTTGCGCCGCTGGTGACGGCGGTGGTGCTGGCCGGGCGGACCGGTTCCTCGTTCGCCTCCGAACTCGGGCTGATGAAATCGCGCGAGGAGCTCGACGCGATGGTGACGCTCGGGCTCGACGTCGGCCGCTTCGAAATCGTTCCCAAGGTGATCGCGCTGATTTTCGTCATGCCCGGGCTGACCATCATTTCGGACGTCTGCGGCATCGTCGGCGGCATGTTGATCGTCTGTTCGATGCTGAATACGTCGATTGCGGAATATCTCTCCAAGACCTTTGAAGTCATCCAGCCGGTCGACCTGACGCAGGGGCTGGTCAAAAGCATGTTTTTCGCGGTCATCGTCGGGGCCGTCGGCTGCTGGAAGGGAATCAGCGCCGACCGCGACGCCCAGGGCGTCGGCCGGGCGACCACCGGGGCGGTGGTGATGTCTATTTTTCTGATCGTGGTCTCCGATGCCGCCATGACCGCGCTGTTCAGCTTTGTCAGTTAACCACAGGGGAAATCCAATCTCATGAATGAAGCGAATCGGTTGAAACTCGGGGGATTCCTGCTGATCTCGATCGCACTGCTCATCGTCGGCTTCGTTTCGGTCGGCATCGGCAAGATTTTCGAGCCGCGCTACAAGGCGATGACGGTGCTCAACACCTCGGTCGAAGGGTTGGCGGTCGGTTCGCCGGTCAAGTACCTCGGGCTCCCGGTCGGCAAGATCACCGCGATGGCCATGCGGCGGAAGGACGGGTACATCGCGGTGTATTTCGACATCTTCCCCTCGGCGGTCGAGCAGGATTCCGCCTTCGCCGACAATTCGGACGATATGAATTTCTCCAGCGTCATGCGCAAGAAGAACCTGAGCTGCTTCATCAACGCCGCCGGCATCATGGGCGGCGCTTATCTCGAACTTTCGTTCAACGACTCGCTGCCCCCGGCCATGCCGCACCTCGACGTCCAGCCGCCGGACGGCGTGAGCTATGTGCCGTCTCGCCCCTCGCACATCGGCAACGCCATCCAGAACATCAGCCGGATGCTCGACGAGCTGAGCAAGGTCAACTTCATCCAGCTCTCCGACAAGCTCAACGAGACGCTCGACAACATGAGCGAACTCCTGAGCAAGAGCCAGCTCAAGGAGACGCTGGACAACATCAACCGGATCTGTTCGAATCTCGAAGTTTCCAGCCATCGCCTCGAAACCGCGCTCACCGAGGAGAATGTCCGGAAGATCAACGACATCATCTCCAATCTGGACGAAGGAATTCTCTCGCTGCGCAAATTCGGCTCCGATCCCGAAGTCGGTCAGGTGGTGAAGAATCTCAACGTCTTCCTCGGCGACGCCGTCGCCGCGATCAAGGACGTCCGTGCCGCCGGGGCGCAGGTCGGCGACGACGCCGCCGCTCTCCGTCTCCGCCTCGAAATGACCCTCACCCGGCTGGACAACTCGCTCAAACAGCTCCAGGAGTTCACCCAGGACGTGGCCAACGACCCCAACCAGTTCGTTGTCGGCAGGCAGGAGAAACCGGTCCAGCCGAGTTCCGGGAAATAGAACTCCGGTTCTGTTGCAAAATTGCGACACCTGCGTTATATTACTGACGCAGGAGGCGCAGCATGTGTGACAATTCGATTCTGGAGAGCATTTCCGACGGCGTTTTCACCGTGGACCGGGAGTGGCGGATCTCCTATCTCAACCGTTCGGCGGAGCGGATCATCGGCATCGACCGCTCCGAGGCGGTCGGCCGCTTCTGCTGCGAAGTATTCCGCTCCAGCCTCTGCGAAGGAGCCTGTGCGCTGCGCAAGACGCTGGAGCAGGAGAAACCGATCGTCGACCTCGCCTGCACGATCATCGACAACCGCGGGCGGCGGATTCCGGTCAGCATTTCGACCGCCGTGCTCCGTAACGCCGCCGGTGAGATCGTCGGCGGTGCGGAGACGTTCCGCAACCTGAGCGACCTCGAAGAACTCAAAAAAGAGATCGCCGCGCCGGGGCGGATCGGCGACTTCATCAGCCACAGCCCCTCCATGCGCGGTATTTTCGAGCAGCTCCCCGCCATCGCCGAAACCGGTTCGACCGTGCTTGTCACCGGCGAAACCGGCAGCGGGAAAGACCTGCTCGCCCGCACCATCCACTCCAGCAGCCCGCGGGCGAACAAGCCTTTCGTCGCCATCAACTGCGGCGCGTTCCCGGAGACGCTGCTCGAATCGGAGCTCTTCGGGTACAAAAAAGGCGCGTTTACCGGAGCCGACCGCGACAAGCCGGGGCGCTTCGCCGCGGCCGAGGGCGGCACGCTCTTTCTCGACGAAATCGGCGAAATTTCCCCCGCCATGCAGGTCCGGCTGCTGCGGGTTTTGCAGGAGCGGATGTATGAGCCGCTGGGCGCCGTCGCCCCGGTCCGCAGCAATGTGCGGATTTTGTGCGCCACCCACCGCAATCTCGAAGCGCTGGTCCGCGACGGGAGCTTCCGGCAGGACCTTTACTACCGCATCAACGTCATCCACCTCGGGTTGCCGCCGCTGCGCGAACGCCGCGAGGACATCCCGTTCCTCGCGGAGAGCTTCATCCGGCGGTTCAACCCGGTGATGAACCGGCACGTCTGCGGCATCAGCAGTACGGCGCTGAAAATCCTCGCCGTCTACGACTGGCCCGGGAATATCCGCGAGCTTGAGAACGTCATCGAGCGTTCGATGGTCTTCTGCCGGGACGAAATGCTCGACGTCGAACATCTCCCCCCCGAACTGGTGGCAGAGGTTCCCCCCGGCGCTTCCGGCGGCATCGCCGGAGCCGTTCGGGTTTCGGAGGAACTGGCGATCCGGCAGGCCCTCGCCGACGCCGGCGGCAACCGTCGCCGCGCCGCCGCCGCCCTCGGCATCCACCCCTCCACCTTCTACCGCAAACTTCAGGCGCTGAACCTCTCCGTCTCCCTTCCGGACGGGCGGCGGAAACCGTCCCGCTGACCGTCCGGCGCGGCGTTCCCGTTCAGAGCCGTTCGTCGTCCTCGTCGAATTCGAAATCGGGGGCGTCGTCGCGCGGTTCGATGCGTTCCCGCCAGCGGGCGGGGCGGCGGTTCTTGAGCCAGAAGAGCAATGCGCGCACGTCGGGAAGGACCTCTTTCGAAACCACCTTGCGTTTGCCGGTGGAGAGGAGTTCCCCGGTCTCCTTGTCGTACAGCTCTTCGGTCTGGACCTCGCGGTGGGTGAAGCCCAATGCCCGCTTGAGCAGTGCTTTTTCCACGGCGTCGGCCGGACGCTCCTCCGGATTCTGGAATTTTTTCTGTGTCATGTCGTCAGTCTCCCTGGTAAGACGTCACTTCGGCAGTTCCGTCTGGTTGTATTTGTGACAATTTTGTCAACCCGGCCTTGCAGGGACCGCTGATCCATGGTAAATTAGGGAAAGGGCAGGCCTGATAACGGAGAGGATGACATGCAGCTGATTACCGATGAAATCAAGGGATATCTTTCCAATTCTTCCATGATCCGCAAAATGTTTGAAGCGGGCATTGAGTTGCGGAAACAATATGGCGCGGACAACGTTTACGACTTCAGCCTGGGCAACCCCGACCTGCCGCCGCCCCCCGCCGTGAAGCGGGCGCTGGAGGGGATCGCCGCCCGCGCCGACCAGCCGTTCGCGCTCGGCTACATGCCGAACGCCGGGTATCCGGCGCTGCGCGCGAAACTCGCGGCTCATCTCTCGAAAGAGCAGGGCGTCGAAATTCCGGAGTCGAACGTCCTCATGACCTGCGGCGCCGCCGGGGGAATCAACGTGTTCTTCCGCGCCGTGCTCACCGCCGGCGACGAGGTGGTCTGCCCCGCTCCCTATTTCGTCGAATACGGTTTTTACGTGGGCAATTCCGGCGGCAAGCTCGTGCCGGCTCCGGCGAAGGATTTCACCTTCGAGCTCGACCTCGACGCCATCGAGCGCGCGATCACTCCGCGCACCCGGGCGATCATCATCAACACGCCGAACAACCCGACCGGGCAGATTTACAGCCGCGCCGAACTGACCCGGCTGGCGGAGATTCTCGCCGCCGCCGAGAAGAAGTTCGGGCGGATCATCTACGTCGTTTCGGACGAGCCGTACCGCTTCCTCAACTTCGACGGCGTCGAGCTGCCGGGGGCGTTGGAGATTTTTCCGCACGGCGTCTCGATCGGCTCCTATTCCAAAAACCTGTCGCTGGCCGGGGAACGGCTCGGCTACATCGCGGTTTCGCCGGGGCTCGAAGGCGCTTCGGAGTTGATGGCCGGACTCATCTTCTGCAACCGGATTCTCGGCTTTGTCAACGCCCCGGCGCTGGCGCAGCAGATCCTGATGGAGTGCATGGAAGCGCAGGTCGACCTGGAGATTTACCGCGGGCGGCGCGATGCGATGGCGAGCGTCTTCACCGAAGCGGGGATCGAATTCACGCTGCCGCGCGGCGCATTCTACTTCTTCCCGAAATCCCCGGTCGCCGACGACCGGCGTTTCGTTCAGGCCTTGCAGGAGGAACGGGTTCTCGCGGTCCCGGGGAGCGGCTTCGGCTGCCCCGGCTACGTGCGCTTCGCCTTCTGCGTGGACCGGAAGGTGATCGAACGTTCCCGCGAAAGCGTCATCAAGGCGGTTGCCAAACTCAAGTGAATTCATGAATCGCAGCAGCAACCTCGAAATCGCGGTGTTGAACCGGATCAGCCGTGCAGTCCTTCAGGAGAAGGACGTCTCGGCGCTGCTGCGCCGTGTTCTGGAAATCCTCTATCTTGAAATGGGGCTGCTGCGCGGAACCGTGACGCTCCGCCACGGCGATCTGCTGTTTATCGAAGCCTCGCACGGACTCTCCGAGGCGGAGAAGAAACGCGGCCGCTACCGGCTGGGGGAGGGGATCACCGGTCAGGTGGCGCTCACCGGCCAGGCGCGGGTGATTCCGGACATTTCCAAAGAACCGGGATTCCTCGACCGCACCGGCGCGCGCGGGCGCGGCTCTCATATCGCCTTCATCTGCGTGCCGATCCGGCACAAAGGCGAGGTGATCGGCACGTTGAGCATCGACCGCGAGGTGGTCGAGGGGGCCGATCTCGAACGCGATTTCAATTTGCTGGAGATCGTGTCCGGGCTGACCGCCGAGGCGGTCGCCGCCGGATTCTCCGAGCGCGAGGAGCGCTCGCGGCTGCTCGGGGAGAACGAGCGGCTCAAACAGGAGCTCGACCGGATTTCCGGCCCTCCCGAGATCATCGGCGACTGCCGGGCGATGCGCGAAGTCTACACCATGATCCGGCAGGTGGCCGCGAGCAGCGCGACGGTGCTGATCCGCGGCGCGTCGGGGACCGGCAAGGAGCTGGTTGCCCGGGCGCTCCAGCGCTCCGGGGACCGCCGCGACCGGCCGTTCATCGTGGTCAATTCCGCCGCGCTGCCCGAGAACCTGATCGAGAGCGAGCTCTTCGGCCACGAACGCGGCGCTTTCACCGGCGCGGTGAGCCGCCGGATCGGGCGGGTCGAAGCCGCTTCCGGCGGCACGCTGTTTCTCGATGAAATCGGCGACGTCGGGCCGCAGGTGCAGGTGAAACTGCTGCGTTTCCTCCAGGAGCGCACCTTCCAGCGGGTCGGCGGCAACGAGGAGCTTTCCTCCGACGTGCGGATCATCGCCGCGACCAGCCGCAACCTCGAAAAGCTGATGGAGCAGGGGCTGTTCCGCGAAGACCTCTATTATCGGCTGAACGTGTTCCCCATTGTGCTGCCGGACCTCTCCGAGCGGCGTTCGGACATTCCGCTCCTGGCGGAACATTTCCGGGAGAAATTCAGCACGCTCCACCGCCGCAAGGTGAAGCGTATTTCAGCTCCGGCCATGAACCTCATGATCGATTACTCCTGGCCCGGCAACATCCGCGAACTCGAAAACTGCATGGAGCGGGCGGTGCTTTCGGCTACCGACGACACCATTCACACGTTCTGTCTGCCGGCGGCGCTTCAGAACACCCGTCCTTCGGGGCCGGATTCCCCGGCTTTCGGCGACTTTACCGCCCGGGTCGAGGCGTTCGAGCGAGAGATGCTGGACGAGGCCCTCCGAATCCACCGCGGCAATGTCGCCGCCGCCGCGCGCTCCCTCAATCTGACGGTGCGGATCATTCATTACAAGATCAGGAAACTCGGACTCGATCCGGCATCCTACCGATAAGGATTCCGGACGGGCCGAAAAGCCCCGGAAAGGCGTATGAGGATGGATCTCCAACGACAGATCGAAGCGCAGGAACCCAATTTCGACTTGGAAGAAAACCTTCTGGGCAGCCGGTTCCATTCCATCGGCTACCACAGCCGGATTCCTTCCGACACCTGGGTGCACGAGACCCGGACCAATATCTACTACGCGCTGGCGTTGCTCGAAGTCGGCGGCGAAGAACAGTGCGAACGCGCCGCCGCGGTGATCCGCAAGGTGCTGTCGTTCCAGGTGACCGATCCCTACGATCCTGCCTACGGCATCTGGCCGTGGCTCTGCGAAGAGCCGGTCCCGATGATGGCGCCGCCGGACTGGAACTGGGCCGACTTCATCGGCGCGGCGCTCTGCCATATGCTGGTGGAGCACCGCGACCGTCTCGAGGCATCGCTCGCTTCCGAAATCGGCGCGGCGCTCGAACGGGCGGCGTGGTCGATCTTCCGGCGCAACGTCCAGCCCGGCTACACCAACATTGCGATCATGGGCGCGGCGGTGACCGGCTGCGCCGGAGAAGTGTTCGGCAACGCGCTCCTCGGCGAATACGCGGCGCGGCGGCTGGAAGCCTTTCTCGCCCATACGAAGGAACAAGGCGGCCTCAACGAGTACAACAGCCCGACCTACACCTTCGTCGCGCTGCATGAGGCGGAACGCATTTTGCAGCTGGTGAAGACGAACCGGCGGCTGATCGTCGCCGCCCGCGAACTCCATGCCTGCATCTGGGGCGAACTCGCCAAGCGGTTCCACCCGAAAACCGGCCAGCTCGGCGGGCCGCAGTCGCGCGCCTATACCGAATTTCTCTCCGCCCGGACCGCCGCGTTTCTCTACGAGGCGACCGGGGTGGAAATTCCCATCGCGGAACCGGATGCCAAAGCCGATGCGTTCGCTTACGACGGCATCCGCCACCTGCCGTGTCCCGAAGAGTTCCGCGGCCGTTTCGCGGCGCTCGGAGAAGAGGAATGCCAGGTGGTCCAGCGTTTCGTCAAACGCGCCCGGCCTGAGATGGATTTCGTCGGGACCACCTACCAGACGCCCGCGCTGACCCTCGGCTCGATCAGCCGCGAATGTTTCTGGACCCAGCGCCGCCCGCTGCTCGGCTACTGGCCGGCGCGCGAAGGGCGTCCGGCGATGTTCCGCATGCGTTTCCTCAAGAACGGGCTGGACTTCGCCTCGGCGGGCGTCCGGATGGCCCAGGAGAAGAACCGGGTGGTCTTCGCCCTCAATATGCTGACCGATCGCGGCGACTGGCACATCGGGCTGGGACGACCCGAAGACGGCTGTTTCTCCTTCTCGAAACTGGCGCTGCGTTTCGAACTCGCCGCCGCCGATGCAGAGCTCCTTCCCGACGGCCGCACGATGAAGTCGGGCGCGTTCCGGGCGGTCGTCCACGGGCTCCCCGGCCGGTTCGAAGCCTCTCCGGTCGTCTGGACCGGCGGGCGCGACGCCGATCGCGTCTGGGTCGAAGCCGTCCTCTATGAAGGCCCCGAAAAGCGTCTCCTGTTTGACGAAACCTTGCAGACCATAGTTGGCGGCGGCGTCGAAATCCTCTCCGGGAGCGCCGCCCCATCCGACGATCCCGTCCTCTCCATCGATGGCGCTTCCTACCGCGTCGATTGGGGCGAACTCAAGATCGCCAACAGCGTCTCCGCCTCGATCTACGATTGATTCAAACGATTTCTTACGGATTTTCCGCAGCGGCAGCTTGAATTGCCGCTGCGGAAACATTATTGTAAACCCATTGTATACGGTTTACCTTCGAGGATAAAGCATGGATCTTGTCAACGTCGCCCAGAAAATCCGCCAGTTGAGACAGCAGCAGCAGTTGACCATCGACCAGCTCGCCGCCCGCAGCGGACTTTCCAAGGGGTATATTTCGCGGCTGGAGAACTTCCGCACCGGCGCCTCTCTGCGCGCCCTGAACCTGGTCGCCGCCGCCCTCGGCGTCGATATGATCGACCTCTTCCGCCGCGAAAACGCCAGCCCCGAATATGTCTTCGGCCGTCTCTCCGAAGGCGAGCACATCGACCGCAACCAGGGCATCGAATACGGCATCCGCTATTTCGCACTCGCTTTCGAAAAAACCGACCGGACCATGAACCCCTTCTTCATCGAGTACACCCCCTGCGAAAAACGCCGCGAACTCCTCCAGCACGACAGTCAGGAGTTCTTCGTCGTCCTCGAAGGCGAAATCGACTACGTCATCGGCGGTGACGAAAACACCCGTCGCATGGTCAAAGGCGATACCGTCTATCTCGACGCTCGAATTCCCCACGGCGCCCATCTCGCCCCCGGCTGTGAACGCGCTTCCGCTATGGTGATTTATCACTGAATTCTTTATCGTGGGAACAAGGGAGGCGCTTCGCCCTCCCTTAACCCTCCCGACCGGCAGGGTGCC